>NZ_AJQE01000270.1 GCF_000261685.1 Bradyrhizobium genomosp. I (2014)
GCGGCGCCCATGACGCAGTAAGATTAGGCGAAGCCGTAACCCACCACTTCTCTATCCGCGGAAGCAGAATTGGTGGGTTACGCTGCGCTAACCCAGCCTACGGCACCGGCTTCTTTGCTATAGTTCGACTCAAGCCCAAATAGCCCGGCGGTCGAACCATGCAATCCCCACCCTCCATCGCCACCAAATCCTTCGCCGACGCAAGCCTCGCGGTTGCCCGCCTCGAGGAAATCTACGAGCGCAACACGAAATTCCTGCGTGACCGGTTCGAGGCCTATGTTGGCGGCGAAGCGATCACGACGCGGGTCCGGGCCCATTATCCCTTCGTCCGTCTCACCACCGCGACGCATGCGCGACTGGATTCGCGTCTCGCTTATGGTTTCGTCGCCGGCCCCGGCGTGCACGAGACCAGCGTCACGCGGCCGGATTTGTTCCGCAGCTATCTCACCGAGCAGATCGGATTGCTGATTCAGAACCACCGCGTGCCCGTCGAGATCGGCGAGTCCGCCGAGCCGATCCCGATCCACTTCGCCTATCGCCGCGACATCAACATCGAAGCCGCCATTACCACCAGCGAGAACTCCGCCGTCACGCGCTCGCTGCGCGATGCGTTCGACGTGCCCGATCTTGCCACGATGGACGATTCGATCGCCGACGGCACCTTCGAGCTCCAGCCGGGGGCGCCGGAGCCGCTGTCCCTGTTCCGCGCCGCCCGCGTCGACTACTCGCTGCGCCGGCTCTATCACTACACCGGCACCGATCCCGAATATTTCCAGAACTTCGTGATCTTCACCAATTACCAGTTCTATGTCGATGCCTTCGCGCAACTCTGCCAGCAGCGGCTGCAATCCGGCGAGGCCGGCCTCGACGCTTTCGTTGCGCCCGGCAACGTCATCACGCGCCGCGGCGGCGCGATCACGGGCGTCGCCCCCGCGCGTATACCGCAGATGCCGGCCTTCCACCTGGTCACGCCGGGCTACCGCGGCATCACGCTGATCAATATCGGCACCGGTCCGTCCAATGCGCGCAACGTCACGGACCACGTCGCCGTGCTGCGCCCGCACGCCTGGCTCATGCTCGGTCACTGCGCCGGCCTACGCAACACGCAGCGGCTCGGCGACTACGTGCTCGCGCACGGCTACGTGCGCGAGGATCACGTGCTCGACCGCGAGCTGCCGCTGTGGGTGCCGATCCCCGCGCTGGCCGAGATGCAGGTCGCGCTCGAGGAGGCGGTCGAGGACGTCACCGGGCTCGAAGGTTTCGAGCTCAAGCGCCTGATGCGCACCGGCACCGTCGCCAGCGTCGACAACCGCAATTGGGAGATCTCAGGCCCCGAAGTGATCCGCCGCCTGTCGCAGTCGCGCGCGGTCGCGCTCGACATGGAATCGGCTGCCATCGCCGCAAACGGCTACCGCTTCCGCGTCCCCTACGGCACGCTGCTGTGCGTCTCCGACAAGCCGCTGCACGGCGAGATCAAGCTCGCCGGCATGGCCAGCGAATTCTACCGCCGTCGCGTCGGCCAGCATCTCGAGATCGGCCTGAAGGCGCTCGAGCGGCTCAAGCAGCAGGAATCGGAACGGCTGCATTCGCGAAAGCTCCGCAGTTTCGCCGAAGTCGCGTTCCAGTAGGGAGAAAGCCCTCCTTTGCCGCTGACAAGCGGTACGATTTTCAGCATTGTTTGGCGGGGGGCCCGACCGGGACGACTCGATGCCGCTCACGCGCGACAAGATCATTGGCCATGATCTCGAACGTCTGGCCTTTCGTTTCACGATGCTGGACGATGGCGAGATCGTGCAGTGCCAGATCAGCGACGCCGCGATGGACGAACTCGCGGGCATGCAGGGCACCGAGAGCAGTGCGCGCCAGGCACAATTTTTGTCGCTGCGCGAAACCATCGAGCGGATCGCGTCGGACCTCTACGACGAAGCGCCGCGCTTCCAGGGCTACGTCGTGCGGATTTTCATGCGGCATTTGGGGCGGTGAGATCGAACGTCACGACGAGCACCCCATCCCTCACCGTCATCCTTCGAGGCTCCCCTTGCGATGCAAGGGGAGCACCTCAGGAGGACCGTATTGGAAGTGTCCCTGTTGCGGCAGCCGCTCACCCCTCCAGCTTCCTCAGCAGCAACTTCAGCGCTGTTGCCGCAAACACCTGCATGTTGTCGAACCGGTCGTTGCTGCCCGTCTCCAGCGTCATCACCTCCGCGGCGGGTCCTGCGACTGCCATGCAGCTATGGCCCGCTGCGTCGCCGTAGCGATTGCCGGTGGGGCCGGCGGCACCGGTCTCGGACAGGCCCCAATCGCAATTGAAGCGGCTGCGCATCTGCTCGGCCAGCAATTGCGCATACGGCTCGGACGACGACCGAAAGCCCTTCATTCCTTCGTCCGAAATATCCATCAGCACGCGCCTGGCATCGCGGGTATAGACCACGGCGCCGCCCAGGAAATAGGCCGAGGCGCCGGGCACCGCGAGCAGGCTGGCAGCGATCAGGCCGCCGGAGGAGGATTCCGCGACTGCGATGGTCTGTTTGCGCGCGATCAGTTTGGCGGCGACCTGTTCCGCAATGCCGACGAGCTCTTTCATTCCCTGGACCCCTCATTTCGCTGCAACCTAGCGGCGCCTTCCTAGCATATGCCGGCTGCAAAGGCCGAGTTGCGGGCGGCGGGCAGGCCTGCTTGAATGCGGGCACGAGACAAGAACTGACGAGGAAACGTGAAGGAGACGTCATGGCGTCGCTGATCGCCGGCGGCATCGATTGCGACGTGCATCCGGCCGTGCCGCATCTGACCAGCCTGCTGCCGTACCTGAACGACTATTGGCGCGATCAGGTCACGACGCGTGGCATGGTAGACCTCGTTTCGCAATCCTATCCGCAGAACTCGCCGATCACGGCGCGGCCGGACTGGCGTCCCGAAAAGGGAAAACCCGGCGAGAGCCTCGAGGCCATGCAGCGCCATGTGCTCGATCCCTTCCAGCTCAAGTTCGCGATCTGCAATCCGCTCTATGGCGTGCAGATGGTGTTTTCCGAGGACATGCAGGCCGCCTTCTGCCGCGCGCTGAACGACTGGCTCGCCAGGGAATGGCTCGATCGCGATTCACGACTGCGTGGCTCGATCGTGATCCCCACGCAAAGCGTCGAGAAGGCCGTCGCCGAGATCGAGCGCTGTGCGGAGGACCGGCGCTTCGTGCAGGTGCTGATGCTTGTCATGGGAGACACGCCGCTCGGCAAGCGCGCGCTATGGCCGATCTATGAAGCCGCGGAACGGCTCGACCTG
>NZ_AJQE01000271.1 GCF_000261685.1 Bradyrhizobium genomosp. I (2014)
TTCCGCCTATCACAATCCGCCGACTGCGGTGGGGTGGGGGTCCTACCACATCGAGGACTATGCCGGGCAGGCTCAGGCGTTCCAGACCCAGCTCACCAGCCTGATCGTCGAGGGCGTGTTCGCGAAATATCCGCGCCTGAAGATGGTGATGCTGGAATCCGGCGTCTCCTGGATCGCGCCCTATCTCTGGCGGCTGCACAAGTTCTGGCGCGGGGTACGGATGGAGACGCCTTGGGTCGATCGCGCGCCGCTGGAACTTGTGCGCAGCAACATCCGCTTCTCGTTACAGCCATTTGATGCGCCGCCGGAGCCTGAGACATTAATTCGCCTGTTTGACCATATGCAGTCGGACGAATTGGTCCTATTCTCCACGGACTATCCGCACTGGCAGTTCGAAGGCCAGGACGCGCTGCCCGAAGGTCTGCCCCCCGATCTCGTGCGCAAGATCATGATCAACAATCCGCATGCAACCTATCCCCGCCTGACGTGAGCCCGCTGCCAAAGGAGGCAAGGCGATGAATATCCAGTTCCGCGAGAGCCAAGAAGCCGCTTCCCCACTGACCGTCAAAACCGCCATCGCGGACTGTGACATCCACCCGGCACGCGCCACCCGCACCGAGCTCTATCCTTATCTCGCCAAACGCTGGCAGCATCACCTCGAAGTCTACGGCGTCCATGCCTATCAGGGCATGATGGAGGGCCCGCCTTACCCAAAGGCCCAGCCCAACGCATCGCGCCGCGATGCCTGGCCACCGGAAGGCGGGCCGCAGGGCTCCTCGCTCTCCTTCATGCAGAAGCAGCTGCTCGATCCCAACAATGTGCAGCTGGGCGTACTCAATCCGCTCAACACCGGGCAGGGCATCCGCAATCACGAGCTCTCGGCGGCGTTATGCTCGGCGATCAACGACTGGCAGATCGACAAATGGACCTCCAGGGACAAGCGTCTGAAGGCGTCCATCGTCGTCGGCAACGAGGACGGGCTGTCAGCCGCCGCCGAGATTCGCGAGCGCGCCGGTGACAGGAACTTCGTGCAGGTGCTGCTGCTCAGCCGCAATGTCGAGCCGCTCGGCCAACGCCGCTATTGGCCGATCTACCAGGCCGCGGAAGAGGCTGGCCTTCCCGTCGGCGTCCACGCCTTCGGCTTTGGCGGCAACCCGATCACGCCGTCGGGCTGGCCGAGCTACTATATCGAGGAGATGGTCGGGCATTCGCAGTGCCAGCAATCGGCGCTGGCGAGCCTGGTGCTGGAGGGCGTGTTCGAGCGCTTCCCGAAACTGAAGATGGTGATGATCGAGGCCGGCTTCGGCTGGGCGCCGTCGCTGGCGTGGCGGCTCGACAAGGCCTGGCAGCGGCTCAGGAGCGAGGTGCCGCATGTGAAGCGGCCGCCGTCGGAATATATCCGCGAGCAGGTATGGTGGACGACGCAGCCGATGGAGGATCCGGAGCGGCGCGAGGACCTGTTCGAAGTCATCAAATGGATCGGTTGGGACCGGCTGTTGTTCGCGACCGATTATCCGCATTGGGATTACGACGAGCCCTCGCGCGTGCTGCCGGCCGGCGTCAGCGAGGCCAATCGCGAGGCGTTCTATCTCGGCAATGCCCGCAAGCTGTACGGGATCACCGCATGATCCGGAAAAGTGTGAAGCGGTTTTCCCCCGCGACAAACGCGGAACGCGTTTGCGCGGAGGTCATGCGGAAGACATAGGCATGGCACGCCACGTGATCGCGCCGGTCGACGAGTTGCCGCCGGGCACGCGAAAATTCCTGGAGATCGACGGGCGGCCGATCGCGATCTTCAACATCAAGGGCGAGTATTTCGGCCTGATGAACCGCTGCCCGCATCAGGGCGCGGCGCTGTGCGCGGGCCCGCTGATCGGTCTTGCGCAGGCGAAGGACCCCGGCGAGATCGAATACACCAGGTTGGGGGAGATCATCCGCTGCCCCTGGCACGGCTGGGAGTTCGACATCCGCACCGGCCAATCCTACTGCGACCCCCGTCGCTTCCGCGTGAAGGCCTATCCGGCCCATGTCGAGCCGGGGGCAAGTGTGGTGAAGGGGCCGTATGTGGCCGAGACCATCCCGGTCAGGATCGAGAGCGACTACGTGGTGGTGGAGCTGTAAGCCAACCGCGCCGTCATTCCGGGGCGCGCGCAGCGCGAGCCCGGAATCCATCGTGCGACAAAAATGCCGGGAGAGAAATGGATTCCGGGCTCACCTCTTCGAGGCGCCCCGGAATGACATCCAGGCGGGGGGAAGCCGCTGTTTTTTCAGGCTTTATTTTGCGTTGCAGCGACGATCCATTGCCGGAATGCGGCAAGTTTTGGCGCCTCTCGGCGGCCCTCCGGCGCGACCAGGTAGAACCCGGCATCGGCCGGCAGCGCGATCTTGAAGGGCACGACGAGGCGGCCCTTGGCGATGTCGTCCTGGACGTAGGAGGTTCGCCCCATCGCCACGCCAATGCCGTCGATCGCGGCCTGGATGGTCATGAAGATCATGTCGAAGGTGATGCCGGGCTGCCTTGCGATGTCGGCCGGCAGGCCCGCCGCAGTCAGCCACAGCCGCCAGTCATCGCTGTTGGCGTTCGAGGTGTGCAGCAGCGGATGGTTGCGCAGATCCTCCGGCCTGCGCAGCGGCTTGTCGCCGCGCAGCAGTGACGGGCTGCACACGGGAAACAACTCGTCCGCCATCAACCAGTCGGCGCGCACGCCCGGCCACTGGCCGCGGCCATAACGGATCGCGGCATCGACGTTGTCGCGCTGGAAGTCGACGAGGCCGGTCGAGGTGGTGATACGCACGTCGATGCCGGGATGCTGCTCCTGGAAATCGGTCAGCCGCGGCAGCAGCCATTTCGCCGCGAGCGAGGCCAGCGTCGACACGGTCAGTACCTTGTCGTCCTCCTTGCGCAGCAGTCGATCGGTGGCGAGCCGGAGATCGTTGAAGGCGGCGCGGACGCCCGGGAGGTAGTCGCGCGCCTCCGGCGTCAGCGCCAGCGCGCGGTTCTGCCGGATGAACAGGCGGATGCCGAGCTCCTCCTCCAGCCTGCGGATCTGATGGCTGATCGCGGTTTGGGTCACGTTCAACTCGCTGGCCGCCAGCGTGAAGCTGAGATGGCGCGCGGCGGCCTCGAACGCCCGCAATCCGTTCAGGGACGGCAATCTGGCAGTCATCTGGCAGCAGGATACATGACGTTATTTCATGCGAAAAGGTACAAATTGTCGTTTGTCGCAGCGCACTAGGAAGCAGATATTAGCGGTCAACTTAGCTCCAGGAGCTGAAAATGTCTACTTTGACTGACAATTCGATGACAAATCATCATGCACCCGGGCTGGTCCAGCAGATCGGCGAGACGCTTCACGTATGGCACGAGCGCTACCGGACCAGGCGTGAGCTGACCAACTGGACCGCCCGCGACCTCCATGATGTCGGGCTGTCCTGGTCCGACATTGCCTATGAGGCCGACAAACCCTTCTGGCGGGCCTGATTGGCCGCCAGGCCGGCGCCGCCTGACTGTGGGGCGCCGGCGGTCCCTTTTCCGCACGGCATGTGTCATGAGCATCCTTCGCCTCGAAGATCTGAAGCAATATTCGGATACGCTGCGCACCCGCGACGGCACGCCGCTCAACGTTCGCTTCGTCGAGCCGCGCGACACCGACGAGCTTCAGCACTATGTCCGCTCGCTCTCGACCCGCTCTCGCTACAACCGCTTCTTCGGTGCAATCAGCGAATTGCCGAAGGGCCTGCTCGACGACTTCCTTCAGGTCGGCGAGCGCGAGCGCTTCACGATCGTCGCGACCATGATGGTCGACGGCTTCGAGACCATCGTCGCCGAAGCGCGCTACGCGTTCCATGCCGAGACCGCGACTCTCGAGTTCGGCCTGTCGGTCGACGACCGCTGGCATGGCCACGGCATCGCCACCGCGCTGCTGAAGAACCTCGAATGCCGCGCCGCCGCACTCGGCGCCGAGCACATGTTCGGCGACACGTTGCGCTCCAACGAGGCCATGGTATCGCTTGCGCGCAAGTCCGGCTTTGCCTTCGTCAATCATCCCGATGACTGGAAGCTGGTGCGCTTCGACAGGGAGATCACGGTTGCACCGAAAGACATCCCTTGTGCGAGCTGGCGCCTCGCCGCCCTTTCCCGTCAGGCCGACAGCCCCTCAGCCTCGGCCTGACATCACTGCAAGCCCGGCCTGGTCATCCAGCGCCGGGCGTTTTTTTGCCGGTCTCTCTCCATCGTCATTCCGGCGCGCGTAGCGCGAACTATGATGCGCAATTGCGCATCGGAGAATCCATTTCACGACGTGTCTTGCGACCCAATGGGTTCCGGGCCCGATGCTTCGCATCGCCCCGGAATGACCGCTACTTCCCCGTGAACACCGCCTTGCGCTTCTCGATGAATGCCTGCACCGCCTCCTTGTGATCGGCAGTCATGGTCAGGCGGACCAGGCGCTCGGCTTCGTGATCCCTGGCGGTCTCGAAATCGAACAGCACGGCCTCGTCGAGATTGTCCTTCATGTAGCGCAGCGCAAGGCGCGGGCCTTCGGCGAGCGACTTTGCCAGCGCGAAGGCCTCGGCCTGCAATTTGTCGTCGGGCACGACGCGGTTGACGAGGCCGATGGCTTCGGCTCGCGCGGCATCGACCCGATCGCCGGTGAACATCAATTCGCGCGCCCGCGCGGTGCCGACGAGCCGGGTGAGCAGCCAGGCGATGCCGTAATCGCCTGACAGCGCGATGCGGGCATAGCCGGTCGCGACGAAGGCGGACTGCGCGGCGATGCGGATGTCGCAGGCCATGGCGATCGCGAGCCCGGCGCCGACCGCCGGGCCGGGCATGGCGGCGATCGTCGGCTTGCGCACCGAGACCAGCGCGCCGGTCAGCAGGCGCTGGCGCTCCTGGAGATCGGCGACCTTCTCGTCAAAGGACATGTCGAGCTTCTTCGGGTCGCGATGCGCGCCCATGCCCTTGACGTTGCCGCCGGCGCAGAACGCCTCACCCGCGCCGGTGAGCAGCAGCGCGCCAACACCGGGATCCTCGCCGCAGGCGCGGATCATCGTGCGCAGCGCCGGCGTCAGCGCGTCCGACAGCGAATTGCGCGCCTCGGGCCGGTTCAGCGTGATGACGGCGACGCGCTCGCGGATGACGCAGAGCAGCTCATTGGTGCCGGTGTCGATGGTGGTTTCGGTGGACATGTCGCCTCTCTCCCTTCGTCATTGCGAGCGAAGCGAAGCAATCCAGTCTGCATCCGTGGAGACATCTCTGGATTGCTTCGCTTCGCTCGCAATGACTGTTGTTGTGATGTTATCGCCTCAGAACTTCTCCACCCAGGGCCGCAGCTCCAGCTCCCAGCTCCAGGCGCTGCGCGGCTGCTGCAGCACGTTCCAATAGCTCTCCGCGATCGCATCGGGATCGAGCATCGAGTCCGGCTTGTCCGCGGGTTCCGTGTATGCGGCGCCACGAATGCCGCCATCGATCACGAAATGCGCGACGTGAATGCCTTGCGGCGACAATTCGCGCGCAAGGCTCTGCGCGAGCCCGCGCAGCGCGAACTTGCCCATCGCGAAGGAGGCGGATTGCGCATAGCCCTTGACGCTGGCCGAGGCACCGGTGAACAGGATCGCGCCGTGCCTGTTCGGCAGCATGCGCCTGGCCGCCTGCTGCGCGACCAGAAAGCCGCCATAGGCGCTGACTGCGATCGCATTGGCGACGTCGGCCGGAACGAGATCGACGAACGGCCCGCGCGTGCGGCCGCTGGCATTGTAGACGACGAGGTCGGGCGTTCCGATCTCGCGCTCGACGAGGCCGAACAGCCGTTCCACTTCGTCGGGCTCGGTGGCGTTGCAGGCATAGGCCTTGGCCCCGGTCTCGCTGCAGAGCGCGCCGAGCTTTTCGATCTTGCGCGCGGCGAGCGCGACGCGGATGCCCTGGGCGGAGAGCAGGCGCGCCAGCGAGGCGCTCAGGCCTTCGCCGGCACCGACGATGAGGGCGATCTTGTACTTTGGATGTTCCATGGCGTGGTCTCTCGCAGGCAGGGAGCCGTTGATCTATGCATGGGCTGTGCGAACAACCACCCGGCGCGGTCACAATTCCGCAGCGCGAATTGCTCCCTCGCGGCGATCATGCCGCCCTGACAATTTGCGGCTTTATCGCTGTCCGCGACTGGAGCATGATCGACATCATGCCAAGCGGCAAGCGCCAAAACAGCGCAAAATGTCCGCAGGACGGAAACGAAGAGGACGGTCATGCATAAGCCGGTCACAGCGCAGCCACAAAATGTCGCGGCCGCACCCGCCGGCCTGCTGGCACCCGATACGTCAGGCATGAATTTCTATCGCGCCGATCCGGCGCTGGCCGATCTCCTGCGCATCCATCTGCCGAACACACTGTTCCGTCATATCGAGCCGCATCTCGACCGTCTCGGCGAGCTCGCCGGCGGCCATCTCGACGAATGCGCGCGGCTCGCGGACCGGCACACGCCCGTTCTGCACCAGCGCGACAAGTTCGGCCGCGATGTGCAGTCGATCGAGTATCACCCGGCCTATCGCGAATTGGAGAATGCCGCGTTCGGCGAGTTCGGCATCCACGCGCTCTCGATCCGCAAGGGCATCATGGGCTGGCCGGACAAATATCCCGTCGTCGCCAAGCACGCCTTCACCTTCCTGTTCAACCAGACCGAATTCGGCATGGGCTGCCCGATCAACGTCACCGATGGCTGCGCCAAGCTGCTGGCGAATTTCGGCAGCGAGGCGCTGAAGACGAAATATCTCGACGGCCTGACCTCGACCGATATGAGCAAGCTGACCCAGGGCGGTCAGTTCATGACCGAGAAGGAAGGCGGCTCCGACGTCGGCACGCTGACCACGCGCGCGGTGCAGGAGGGCGACCATTGGCGTCTCTACGGCGAAAAATGGTTCTGCTCGAACGCGGACGCGAAGGTCGTGATGCTGCTGGCCCGTCCTGAAGGCGCGGGCCCCGGCACGCGCGGCGTCGGCCTGTTCCTGATGCCGCGCTTTCTCGACGACGGCTCGCAGAACCACTACCGGATCGTGCGCCTCAAGGACAAGCTCGGCACGCGTTCGATGGCCTCGGGCGAGATCAAGCTCGAAGGCGCGATCGCCTACGCGGTCGGCAAGCTCGACCGCGGCTTCGTGCAGATGGCCGAGATGGTCAACTCGTCGCGACTCTCCAACGGCGTCAAGTCCGCCGCGCTGATGCGCCGCGCCTATCATGACGCGATGACGGTCGCGACGAACCGCGTCGTGTTCGGCAGCCGCATTCTCGACCTGCCGCTCGGTCGGCGGCAGATGCTGAAAATCATGCTGCCGGTCGAGCAGGCGCTGTCGATGAGCTTTCTCACCGCCGATGCGCTCGATCGCGCCGAAGCGGGCAGTCAGGATGCGGCAGCGCTGTTGCGCATCCTGACCCCGACGCTGAAATTCCGCGCCACGCGCGATGCGCGAAAGGTCTGCGGCGATGCGCTCGAGATGCGCGGCGGCATCGGCTATATCGAGGAATTCGCCACCGCCCGCCTGCTGCGCGACGCCCATCTCGGCTCGGTCTGGGAGGGCACCGGCAACATCGTGGCGATCGATGCGCTCAGGCGCGCCGTTGGCCGCCACGGTGCCGAATCCGCGCTATCGGCCGATCTGCACGCGCGGCTCGACGACAGCGCTTCCGTGCCGCAGGCCTGGCGCGACCATCTGCGCGGCCTCGCCGATCGCGCCGTCGGCTTCGCGCGCGAGGTCGCGGGCAAGTCCGAGAACGAGGCGGATGCGCGCCGCGCCACCAGCCTGCTCTATCATGTCGCAAGCGCGGTCGCGTTCGCCTGGGAAGCACACCGCATCCACGAAATGCGCGGCGATGCGCGCCGCTTGCTGCTGTCGCGCCTCGTCATCGATCATCGGGTGTTGCCGAGCGATCCGTTCCGGCTGACGGAAAATGCCGCGCAAGCGAACATCGCCGCGCTGCTGCTCGGCGATCGCGCAGGCAGCATGCGCGAGGTTGGCGAACTGGTTCTGGCAGCGTAGGCTGTACTCCGCGATCAAACAAAAATGTGCCAGGGAGTGCTCGATGAAGGCCGCCGTGCTCTATGAAGTCAACCAGCCGCTCGTCATCGAGGACATCAGCCTGCCGAAGCCGGGCCCGCGCGAGGTCCTGATCCGCACCGCGGTCGCCGGCCTCTGCCACTCCGATCTGCATTTCATGGAAGGGCTCTATCCGCATCCGCTGCCCGCGGTGCTCGGGCACGAATCCGCCGGCGTGGTCGAACAGGTCGGCTCCGACGTCACCTACGTCAAGCCGGGCGACCACGTCGTCACTTGCCTGTCCGTGTTCTGCGGCACCTGCGACAACTGCACCACGGGCCGCACTGTGCTCTGCACCGACACCACGGTGAAGATGATGCCGGGCGTCTCAAACCGCATGCAGTGGTCGAAGCCGGAAAAGCTGCACCAGTTCCTGAACCTCTCCTCCTTTGCGGAGCAGATGCTGGTGCACGAGAACGCCATCGTCAAAATCAGGAAGGAGATGCCGCTCGACCTCGCCGCCCTGATCGGCTGCGGCGTCATCACCGGCTACGGCGCGGTGGTGAACACGGCGAAGGTGACGGCCGGCGAGACCGTGGCGGTGATCGGCTGCGGCGGCGTCGGCATGGCCGCGATCAACGGCGCGCAGATCGCCGGCGCCGGCCGCATCATCGCCATCGACACCAATCCGGCCAAGCTCCAGCTCGCGACCAAACTCGGCGCCACCGACATCATCAATCCCGCCGACGGCGATGTCGTCAAGCAGGTGCGTGACCTCACCAATGGCGGCGTTCATCATTCCTTCGAGGTGCTCGGCCGCAAGGAAACCGCGGAGCAGGCGTTCGGCATGCTCGCCTCGGGCGGCACCGCGACCATCGTCGGCATGATTCCGTTCGGCCAGAAGATCGAGCTGCACGGCTTCGACTTCCTGCGCGAGCGCAAGATCCAGGGCTCCTCGATGGGCTCGAACCATTTTCGCGTCGACATGCCGCGCCTGGTGGATTTCTACCTGCGCGGCCGGCTGCATCTGGAGGACTGGATCTCGGCCAAGCTGAAGCTCAGCGAGATCAACGAGGGTTTTGCCAACATGAAAGCCGGCAAGACGCTGCGCAGCGTGATCGTGTTCGATAGCTGATTTCAGTATCGCCGTTTTTCGCTCCGTCATTGCGAGGAGCCTCTTGCGACGAAGCAATCCAGGATTCTCCGCGGAGGTAGTCTGGATTGCTTCGCTTCGCTCGCAATGACGTGGAGGCATCAATCATCGAACATCTTCGGCGGCACGAACCCGCCGAACTCGCGCTCGATCAGCTCGGCCAGCTTCAGCGGCGTGCGATCCTCCAGCCACGGCCCGACAATCTGGACGCCGACGGGCAGGCCGCTCTTCGACAGACCGAGCGGAACGGCCGTCGCAGGCAGGCCCGGAAGCGTCGCGACGCCCGGCCAGGCGAGCTGGTCGGAATAGGGGTAATCCCTGCCGTCGATGCCGATCGTTCGCAGGCGCTGCTCCGGCGAATGATCATGTGGAAAGGCCGGCGTCGGCATGATCGGGCAGATCACCGCGTCGAAGCTCTTGAACAGCGCCCGCCATTGTGCCCGCAGGCCGGCGCGGCTGCCTGCGTCGAGCACCCAGGCGCGGTGGCTTGCGGTGATGCCGCGCAGTCGCTCCGCGCCGAGGCTGCGATCGTCCGGCGAAAGCTGGCTCTCCCGTGCCTGCGAATCCGCGAGCTCGTCGGGAGGTAAGAACGCGCCGAGGAAGCCCAGCAGCATGCGCATGTAAAGCTGCGACGTCTCCGCGAAATCCGGCAGCAGCGTGCTCTCACGTGCGATGGTGACGCCGGCCTTCGACAGATCCATTGCGAGCTTGTCGATCGCGCCGCGGACGTCCCGGTCGGTCGGCAGCAGCGGGTGGCTGTCGATCACCAGGACACGAAAGTCCCGCAATGATTGATGCCGTGCAACGGGCAGGTCGAGCTTGTAGGCGATGCCGGCGTCCAGTGGATCCGGTCCGGCCATGACGTCGAGCAGCAGGGAGAGATCTGCTGCCGTGCGCGCCATCGGCCCGATGACGGCGAGGTCGCCCTCGCGCGGAATGGCCGGAAACGGCGGCGGGGTCTCGCCGCGCGCCGGGCAGAGATTGAGAGTCGGCTTGTGCGCGAAGACGCCGCAATGAAAGGCCGGCACGCGCAGGGAGCCGCCGATGTCGGAGCCGGTGGCGAGCGCGCAACAGCCTGCGGCGAGCGCTGCCGACGATCCGCCGGACGAACCGCCCGGTGTACGGCCGAGATCATAGGGGTTGTTGGTGGTGCCGTAGATGTCGTTGTAGCTCTGCCAGTCGCCGAGGCCCACCGGCACGTTGGTCTTGCCGAGGATCACGCCGCCCGCCTCCTTGATGCGCGCCACAGGCAGCGCGTCTTCTACGGGTTTGAAATCCCTCTGCGGAACGAACCCCCAGGTCGTCGGCAGGCCGGCGATGTTGAAGGATTCCTTGATCGTCACGGGCAGGCCGAGCAGCGGCTTGCGCTCGCCGCGCGCCAATGCAGCGTCCGCCTCGCGCGCGGCAATCAGGGCCCGGTCAAAATCCCGGACACAGATCGCGTTGATCTTGCCGTCGTGACGCTCGATACGGGCGATCGCATCCTGCGTGAGCTCGACCGCGGAGACCTTCTTCGCGCTCAATGCGGCCGACAGCTCGACCGCGCTCTTGAAGCTCCATTCCGATTTCGCCACACCGCTTCTCCCGCTCTGGTTGTTGGAGGATGATGCGCAGTTTGGCGGAACGCTGCAATGGCTGTTTGATCGCGATTGCCATTCCTCAAACTGTTATCGCCCGCCTTGTGCGCACTTGCGCACTGGGGCGGGCGATCCAGTACGCCGCGGCTTCCCGGTCGAATCACGGGGGACTCTGGGAATCTGGAGTCCCCGCCTTCGCGGGGAATGACACCGGGGTGAAAGTCGCTACGCCGCCCCGATCACGATCCCCACCGCCAGCACGATGGCGCCGCCGAGCACGATCTGGAACACGGCCTGGAGGAACGGCGTGTCCATGTAGCGCGAGCGGATGAAGGCGATCGCCCATAATTCGAAGAACACGACGACGCAGGCGATTCCCGTCGCGATCCAGAACGCGTTGGTCCAGCTGTCGGGAACGAGATAGGGCGCGGTGTGACCAAGCCCGCCGAGCGTCGTCATCGCGCCGCAGGTAATGCCGCGCAGCCAGGGCGAGCCGCGCCCCGTGAGTGAGCCGTCGTCGGACAGCGCTTCGGCAAAGCCCATGCTGATGCCGGCGCCGATCGAGGCGGCGAGGCCCACCAGAAACGTCTGCCAATTCTGGTGCGTGGCAAAGGCGGCCGCAAACAGCGGCGCCAGCGTCGAGACCGATCCGTCCATCAGGCCTGCGAGGCCAGGCTGCACATATTGCAGCACGAACATGCGCCGCCGCGTGCGGTCTTCCTCGGCACGCACGTCCGGCTTGAGGATCTCGTCGGTAAGTTTCGCGGCGGTGTGCTCGTGGCCCTTCTCGGCCTCGGCAAGGTCGCCGAGCAGCCGGCGCACGTTGACGTCCTCGGCCTGCTCGGCGGCCTTGGCGTAGAAGCGCTCGGCCTCGAGCTCCATGGTCTCGACTTCCCGGCGGATGGTGTCGAGCGGCAAATTCTTGGTCAGCCAGATCGGGCGGCGGCGCAGGAAGCCCTTGACGTCCTCGCGGCGGATCGGCGGCAGATGCTGGCCGAAACGCTGCTCGTACGTTTCCAGCAGCATGTGACGATGGCCGCGCTCCTCTTCGGCCATCTGCTCGAACAGCTTGGCGGAGTCGGGATAGCGTTCCTTCAGGTCCTCGGCGAAGGTCATGTAGATGCGGCTGTCCTCCTCCTCGGAGGAGATCGCAACCGCCAGCACCTCGCGCTCGGTCAGATCGGCAAAATTCTTCACGGCAGCCCTGTCGAAAGTTTAGAATTATTCTAAACCATAGGGTGCGATGGTTCCCCGGTCAAATCAGGCGGTGCGGGTCCTGGAGAGGAAGTTCAACAGCAATCGGGTGACTTCGGCCGGCTGCTCCTGCTGGACCCAATGGCCGGCGCCGTCGACGAGATGGCAATCGAGCATCTTCGTGCATGCGCGCGCCTGCATCGTCTCGAACACGCCCGGACGCTGATACGTGCCCCAATCCTGCTTCCCCGAGATGAAGCAGGAGGGCACGTCGATGCTGCGGCCGGCAAACAATTGCAGCTCATTGTTGAAAGCGCCCGAGGTGCCGCAGCGATACCATTGCAGGCCGCCCTGGAATCCGGTGCGGCCATACTCGGCGCTGTAGTAAGCGAGCTCGCGCTCCGGCAGCCATCGGTTGGCGGCGATTGCGGCCGGCGACGGCATCTCCTTCGCGACCGTCTCGGCCATGGTCTCGTTCAGGTCCATCACGTAGTAGGTCGGCAGCTTCGCCAACTCGTTCGCCGACCACGATGTCAGCGGATAGGGCTTGTTGTCGGCCCAGTCCGCGCTCTTGTGATGATAATAGGCGCGCAGGAAATCGTGCACGCCCTGCGGCGCGCGGTGCATCTCGGCGTTCGCCTCGCGCGTCGCGTAGTACCATTGATAGTGTTTTCGCGGCCGCGGCAGCGCGGCCAGCGCGCGATGAACGGGGTCTTCGGCGGCAGGCTTGGCCGGCATGTCGACGGTGCCAAACGGCAGTGGCGGCGGTCCGCCGAATGGCGCGCTCATCATCGTCGCTGAACGAAACACGTCAGGCCGGATCAAGGCACACCAGGCCGCGACCGGGCTGCCGAAATCATGCCCGACCACATCGACCCGCCTGTAGCCGAACGCCGACACCAGGGCGAGCGCATCACGCACGAGATTGAAGAGCGAGAAGGGCGCGAGATCGCCGTCGTACTCCGCGCTCCATCCCGTCGTGCGGCCATAACCGCGCTGGTCCGGCGCGATCACGTGGTAACCTGCATCCGCCAGCGCCGGCATTACCTTGCGCCAGGAGAAGGCGAGCTCCGGAAAGCCGTGCAGCAGCAGGATGCATGGCCGGCCCTTGGTCTCGAAGCCGGCCTCGAGCACATGCATGCGCAAGCCGTTGATGCCGTCGACATAGCGCGAGCGGATGCCGGCGGGGAGGGGAATGTCGGGGAGTGCGGTCATCAATTCCTCCGTCGTGGGCGCTTCTTACCCTCCCCTAGAGGGGGAGGGTCGATCGCGCGAAGCGCGAGCGGGGTGGGGTGATCTCTCGACACGAACAGTGTTCGTTGCGGAGAGACCGTCACCCCACCTCGGTTCGCATTCCGCTTCGCTGCATGCGAACCGATCTTCCCCCTCCATGGGAGGATAGGAGTTCGCGGCCCGAGCCGCGCTGCATCACACCGTCGTGCAAACGAATCCGCCGCCCTTGCGCCTGATCTTTCCGGCCGACGGCGAGGGGAAATGCGCGGTGCAGCACAGCGTGTCGGTGTCGCAATAGCGCTCCAGGAAGCTGCGGCGCGTCGTGGCTGCCTTGGCCGGGTCGACGTCGAACTTGATCGACAGCTCCGGATAGAGCGTCTGCAATGGCGAGTGCATGAGGTCGCCGGAGAACACCGCATCGTCCTTGCCGCGGCCCATCGTGAACGCGACGTGGCCTGGCGTATGGCCCGGCGTCGGCAGGATGCGGACGTGATCGCCGATCTGATGATCGTTGCCGACGAGCTCGTGGCGTCCCGCTTCGACCACGGGCAGCACACTGTCCGCAAACGGCGGCACCTCCGACTTCGCGTTCTGCTTCGACCAGTAATCGTACTCCTGCCTGGCGAAGACATAACGCGCCTTGGGGAAGGTCGGCACCCAGCGGCCGTTCTCGAGCCGCGTGTTCCAGCCGACATGATCGACATGCAGATGCGTGCACATCACGAAGTCGATGTCTTCGACGGAGAATCCGGCGGCGTTGAGCGCGCGCAGATAGGTGTCGTCGGTCTTCATATTCCATTTCGGCCGCAGCGGCCGCGGCTTGTCGTTGCCGATGCAGCTGTCGATCAGGATCGTGTGGTGCGGCGTCCTCACCACGTAGGACTGGAAGCACAGCAGCAGCACGTCCTGCTCGTCCAGCGCCTTTGCTTCGCGCATCCACGCCCGGTTCTCCGCCAGCACCTCAGATGTCAGTCCCGGCAGCATCTCCAGCGCCGGGACGAAGGAGGTCTCCTGCTCGATGACGCGGTGGATGGTGAGATCGCCAACCGAGAACTTCAGGCTCATGGACACTCCTTGCGCTTTACGCGGCCGGCGGCACCGAGATCTTGACCGAGGGCCGCTCCAGCATCCTCTGGTGGAAGGCGTTGAGCTTGGGATAGGCCTTGCGCCAGCCGCAATCGGCGAAGCGGAAGTCGGCGTAGCCGAGCACGCAAGCGAGGCCAATCTGCGAGATGTCGAACGGGCCGTTCAGGACGTCGGGCATGTTCTCGAAGCGCGCCATGCCGGCCCAGGCCCGGTTCCAGTGGTCGTCCGACCAGGCCTGCCATTGCAGGCCCTGCGGCCGCACCATCTTCTCGTAGCGGCACAGCAGCATGGAATCGAGCATGCCGTTGATCAGGGAGTGATTGGTCTTGGCCTTCCAGCGCCGCGGGCCGTAGTCCGGGATCAGGCTGCCGCCGGCCATCTCGTTGAGATATTCGACGATGACGTAGGAATCCAGGATCACGTCGCCGTCATTGGTGATCAGCACCGGCAGCTTCTTCAGCGGCGTGATCTTCGAATAGTCCTCGTTGGCCGTGCCCGGCGTCACGGCCGCTGGCACGAACTCGATCTTGTCGATCAGCCCGAGCTCGATCGCGGCGATGCGCACCTTGCGGGCGAAGGGCGAGGCGGGGGAGAAGGTGAGCTTCATGGGAAATGTCCTAGGCAGTATTTCGGCGGTTGTTTTCGTCATTGCGAGCGAAGCGAAGCAATCCAGTCTGTCTCTGCGGAAATAGTCTGGATTGCTTCGTCGCTTCGCTCCTCGCAATGACGACGGGAGGGCACGGCTTACGCCGCTACGATCTCCTGGCGCTGCTCGCCGAGGCCTTCGATGCCGAGCGTGACGACGTCGCCGACATTGAGGAAGGTCGGCGGCTTCATGCCGAGGCCGACGCCGGGCGGGGTGCCTGTCGTGATGACGTCGCCGGGCAGCAGCGTCATGAACTGCGAGACATAGGAGATGCACTTGGCCATGGAGAAGATCATGGTCTTGGTCGAGCCGGTCTGGCGGCGCTGGCCATTGACGTCGAGCCACATCGACAGGTTCTGCACGTCCTTGATCTCGTCCTTGGTCGCGAGCCACGGACCGAGCGGGCCGAACGTGTCATGCGACTTGCCCTTGGTCCACTGGCCGAGGCGCTCGATCTGGAATGCGCGCTCGGAGACGTCGTTGCAGACGCAATAGCCGGCGACATGGTTCAGCGCGTCGGCTTCCGAGACGTATTTCGCGCGGGTGCCGATGATGGCGGCGATCTCGACCTCCCAGTCGAGCTTGGTCGAGCCGCGCGGCTTCTCGACCGGATCGTTCGGACCGGACAGCGAGGTGTTGGCCTTCATGAAGATGATCGGCTCGCTCGGGATCTCGGCGCCCGTCTCCTTGGCATGGTCGCTGTAGTTGAGGCCGATCGCCACGAATTTCGAGATGCCGGTGACGGGCGCGCCGAACCGCGGCTTGCCGGAAACGGCGGGCAGCGAGGCGGGATCGAGGCCTGCCAGCCTCTTCAGGGACTCGGGCGAATAGGCCTCGCCGGTGAGATCCTTCACGTGCGCCGACAGGTCGCGCAACTGGCCGGATTTGTCGATCAGGCCGGGCTTTTCCGCACCCTTCTCGCCGTAACGAACAAGCTTCATTCTCGTTTCTCCCTGGAGATTGGACCAATCGGTTAACAGCTTCATGGAACAGGGCGGCAGGAAATTCAACCGCCCAAAACAAGGATCACCCCAGCGCTGCAAACCTGAACGCGTCGCCCTCCCGCCTGATGTGCCCGGCCGAAAAGTGCCCGCCGATCACCAGCGTCGGCGTGTCGGCAAAGCGGCCGAACAGCGCCGCCCGCGTCGCGGCCGATTGCGTCTGGTCGGAATCGGCGGTCGAGGACCAGCCGAGATGCGCCATCTGGCAGGGGTGATGAGCGACGTCACCGGTGAGCAAGGCCTGTTCGCCGTCAGACCGGATGAGGATGCTCATATGGCCGGGACTGTGACCCGGGGTCGGGATCATGCTGATCTCCTCGCAGAGCCGGTGGTCGCTCGGGATCAGATCGGCCCTGTCGGCATCGACGATCGGTTGCACGGAATCGCCAAACACGGCTTGCTTGTCAGGTTCCGTCGAATGGTCGCGCCAGTATTCGTATTCGGTCCTGCCGAAAACGTAGCGCGCCTTCGGAAAGGTCGGCACCCATTTGCCGCCCGACAGTTTCGTATTCCAGCCGACGTGATCGACATGGAGATGCGTGCACAGCACGGTGTCGATGCTGTCGGGCGGAAAGCCGGCCGCCGTCATGGTGTCCAGGAATGGCGTGCTGCGGTTGTTCCAGGTCGGGACGTTGCGGCCCTGCTTGTCGTTGCCGAGGCCGGTGTCGACCACGATGCGCCTGCCGGGCGTCTCCACCACCAGCGAATGGATCGACATCTTCAGCCGGCCTTCTTCGGTGGCGAAATGCGGGATCAGCCAGGGCAGCTTGCGGATTTCCTCATTGTTCGCGAGCGGCAGGATGAAACGGGTCGAGCCGACCGTCTCCAATTCCACCACCTTGGTGATTTTGACCTTGCCCACCTGCCACTGCATCGGCACCTTCCCATCTTCTTTTTGGTGCCGAAACATGCGGTTTTCCGCCGTCAAGCGCAATGGATCATCTGACGCAATGCGGCGTTATCGCGGGAACCTGGAGAGAACCATGCCGGAGCTAACGATTTCCGCTGAGAAGGTCGCCTTCATCATCGAGAAGGCGCGTGAATTCGACGTCAAGGAGGGGGATTCCGATCCGGATTCCGGCTCGAACCCCAGCGATGACGATGCGATCGATGTCCTCGAAGACGATGGCTCCGACCCTGTCGTCAACGAGCTCGGAAGCTTCATGATCGCCTTGAATGAGGACGAGCAGGTCGATCTCGTCGCGCTGACCTGGCTGGGTCGCGGCGACGGCACGATCGATGACTGGGACGATCTGCGCGCCCGCGCCGTGGAGGCGCGCGGTGAGTATCGCAGCCCGCGCCGCGAAACGGTGCACTATCTGCTCGGCGAGCCGATGCTGGGCGACCTGCTCGCCAACGGGCTCGAGGAATTCGGCATCGACTGGACCGGCGAGCGCCTCACCGCCGATTCCTCCGATCCCAGCGAGCGGGACGAAGACGAGCCGACGAAGCAGCGGTGATGATCGGGCTCTGACACCTCCACATCGTCATGGCCGGGCATAGCCGTCCGAAGGACGGCGTCGCTTCCGCTCGCCTATGCCCGGCCATCCACGTCTTACCTTGCCGAACAAAGAACGTGGATGCCCGGGACAAGCCCGGGCATGACGATCTTTCGTGGAATGCGCTGTTGCGGATGCGATGATGCGTTTACAGCGTCCCCGGGAACGCACCGCCATCCAGCAGAATGTTCTGCCCCGTGATGAAGCCGGCCTTGGCGCCGCACAGGAAGGCGCAGGCATAGCCGAACTCGTCGGGCTGGCCGAAGCGGCCGGCGGGGTTCAGCTTGGCGCGCTCGGCCAGGATCTGCTCAGGCGTGACGCCGCGCTTGTCGGCCTCGGCCTTGGCGGTGCCGGTGAGCCGATCGGTCTCGAACGGGCCCGGCAACAGGCCGTTGATGGTGACGTTGTTGATCACCGTCTTGCGCGAGAGGCCGGCGATGAAGCCGGTGAGGCCGGCGCGCGCGCCGTTGGACAGGCCGAGGATGTCGATCGGCGCCTTCACCGCGGCCGAGGTGATGTTGACGATGCGGCCGAACTTGCGCGCCATCATGCCGTCCACCGTCGCCTTGATCAGCTCGATCGGGGTCAGCATGTTGGCGTCGATCGCCTTGATCCAGTCGTCGCGGGTCCAGTTGCGAAAATCGCCGGGCGGCGGGCCGCCGGCATTGTTGATCAGGATATCAGGCTCGGGGCAGGCCTTCAGCACCGCCTCGCGTCCCGCCGATGTCGTGATGTCGCCGACGATCTCGGTGACCGTCACATCGGGACAGGCCTTGCGAATCTCGTCGGCGGTTTTCTTCAGGGCCTCGGCGCCGCGCGCGGTTAGCGTGACATGAACGCCGGCCTCCGCCAGCGAGATGGCGCAGGCGCGGCCGAGACCCTTGCTGGATGCGCAGACGATGGCGCGGCGACCCTTGATCCCAAGATCCACTGTTTCACTCCCGTAATGTCAGGCAGGTTTTGGACGGCGGCCACTCTAGCCAACATCAGTGCCGCTGATAAGGGATCGGCCCGCACCAAAATGCATGGCGCGTCCGCGCGGCGATGCAAATGCGGGCTAGATGCGCCGCTCCTGCTTGAGGCGGTCGATCGCGGCGGCCGCCTCCGGGGGCAGCGACTTGAAGCCCATCTGGCCTGCGGCCGAGAACAGCGGCCGCAGATGCGAGCCGGCGAGAAAAACCGGCTCGCGGTTGGCCGGCACGATCTGGTCAAATACCAGGACCAGCGTGGTGGCGACGAGGCCGACCCTGATGGCGCCGAGCGCTGCGCCGCCGAGCCGGTCCCCGATGCCCGCCTCGCCGATGGTGTCGTTCAGCGCGATGCGTCCGATATGGCCGAACAGCATGCCGACCACCACGAAGATGCCGAAGAACCAGATCCAGTTCTGCAGCAGCGGCGAGTTTGGATTGCCGGCAATTTGCGGTGCGATCAGCGGCATCAGCGCCAGCGCGATTGGTGCAGCGAGAAGATAGGCGAGGATGGTCATGGCGCTGCGGAGCAGGCCGGTCCTGAACCCGAAGCCGACCGCGACGGCGAGCGCGGCATAGACGGCGAGATCGAAACTGTTCATGAGCGCAACCCTGCCTTGACGAGACGAATGAACGCCGAACCGATCATTCCGGTTTCAGATCGCTAAAATCGTCTGTATTGGTGGCTCCAAACGTGAAGGGTTATCGCCAATGTCAGACCTATTCGACGTCAGTAAAGAAACCATCCTCGTCACGGGCGCGAGCCAGGGGCTGGGCCGGCAATTTGCACGGGTGCTGGCGGCGCATGGCGCATCCGTCGCGCTGGCTGCGCGGCAGACCTTCAAGCTGAAGAGCCTCGAGGAGGAGATCCGCGGCAAGGGCGGCCGCGCCGCTGCGGTCGCGCTCGATGTCACCGACACGGCCTCGATCGCCGGGGCTGTCGATGCCGCCGAGGCTGCGCTCGGTCCCGTCACGGTGCTGATCAACAATGCCGGCATCGCCATCGAGAAGCTCGCGACCGAGCAGACCGAGGCGGACTGGGACGCCGTGATCGGCGCCAACCTCAAGGGCGCCTATTTCCTCGCGACCGAAATCGTCCGCCGCATGATTGCGCGCAAGCAGGAAGGCAACATCGTCAACATCGCCTCCGTGCTCGGCACCGGCGTCTTGAAGGCGGTCTCGCCTTATGCGATCTCCAAGGCCGGCATCATCCAGGCGACCAGGGCGATGGCGCTGGAGCTTGCCGGGCAGAACATCCGCATCAATGCGCTCGCGCCGGGCTATATCGACACCGAAATGAACCATGCGTTCTGGTCGACGCCGGCAGGCGAGCGCCTCGCCAAACGCATCCCCCAGCGCCGCGTCGGCGCCGAGTCCGATCTCGACGGCGCGATCCTGTTGCTGGCGTCAAGGGCATCGCGCTATATGACGGGAAGCGTGGTGACGGTGGACGGCGGCTTCTTGCTGAATTGAGCTTCCCTTCGTCTCTCCCCGCGTGCGGGGGGAGGCCGGAATTTGCGGGAGCAAATTCCGGGTGAGGGGTACCCTCCGCGCGTTGAGATGATCTGTACAGCTACTGCTCCATCCGCATCGTCATTGCGAGCGCAGCGAAGCAATCCAGAGTCTTGCCGCGGAGGGATTCTGGATTGCTTCGCTGCGCTCGCAATGACGGAAGAGAGGGCTACCGCATCTCCCCGCTGATCATATCCGCCGCCTTCTCCCCGATCATGATCGTCGGCGCATTGGTGTTGCCGCCGATCAGCGTCGGCATGATCGAGGCATCAACCACGCGCAATCCTCCCACGCAGTGCACCTTCAGCGCCGGATCGACCACGGCAAGCGCATCCGTGCCCATCTTGCAGGTGCCGACGGGGTGATAGACGGTGTCGACGCGTTCGCGCAGCACGGCGCGGATATCGTCGTCGCTGCGTACGTTCGCAGTGAACATGTCCCGGGTCTGCAGCGCGCGTAGCGTCGGCGTCTCCATCAGGCGGCGCGTGGTCTTGAAGCCCGCGACCATGGTCTCGAGATCGTCTTCGTGCCCGAGGAAGTTCGGGTCGATCAGCGGCGCCTGCATCGCATCAAAGCTGGCGAGCGAAACGCTGCCGCGGCTCTTCGGGCGGAGCAGGCAGACATGGCAGGAGAAGCC
>NZ_AJQE01000272.1 GCF_000261685.1 Bradyrhizobium genomosp. I (2014)
GGCCGTGGTCGTCGACCAGCGCCATGCCGAAATGCAGCTGGATGTCGGGAATGTCGAGATCGGGCCGCGTCTTCAGGAAGCCGCCGCATTCGGCGAAATTGGAGGTGAGCGGACCGCGGCGCTCGCGCCGGTATTGCAGGATGGCGCGGATCAGCCGCGGCATGCCCTTCAGCGAGATGCCGGAGAAATAGGGGCTGTCGGACATGTAGCCGAAGATGAAGTCGGGATGGTCCTGCAGGTTCTGTCCGACGCCGGGCAGATGATGCACGCTTGCGATGCCGTGCCCGTGCAGCGCGGCGGCGTCGCCGATGCCCGACAGCATCAGGAGCTGCGGCGACTGAAACGCGCCGGCGGCCAGGATCACCTCACGTCGCGCGCGAATCTGTTTCACGTCCTTGCCCTGGCGGTATTCGACGCCAACCGCGCGCCTGCCCTCGAACAGGATGCGCGTCGCATGGGCCTGAGTCACGACGCGCAGGTTCGCGCGCTTGCCCATGTGCGGATGCACATAGGCCCGCGCCGCGCTCCAGCGCTCGCCGTTCCTCTGCGTCACCTGGTAGATGCCGAGGCCTTCATGGTCGTCAGTGTTGAAATCCTCGCGGATGCGGAATTGCCCCTCCTGCGCCGCCTGCAGGAAGATCTGCTGCACCGGATTGCCGGAGCGCAATTTGTTGACGAAGAGCGGGCCGTCCTTGCCGTGATATTCGCCGTCGAAATCGGCGTTGTTCTCCGACCGCTTGAAATAGGGCAGCACGTCCGCGTACGACCAGCCGGTGTTGCCGAGCGAAGCCCAGTGGTCGTAGTCGGCGCGATGGCCGCGGATATAGACCATGGCGTTGATCGCGGAGGAGCCGCCGAGACCCTTGCCGCGCGGCTGATAGCCGATGCGGCCGTTCAGCCCCTTCTGCGGCACGGTGTTGAAGGCCCAGTTGTTGACGTTGCCGGCGACCATCAGCACCAGTGCGCCCGGCGTGGTCACGACCC
Organism: Bradyrhizobium genomosp. I (2014); assembly: GCF_000261685.1. Lineage (GTDB taxonomy): Bacteria > Pseudomonadota > Alphaproteobacteria > Rhizobiales > Xanthobacteraceae > Bradyrhizobium. Next base: position 985 of record NZ_AJQE01000272.1, read on the forward strand.
AGTTGTCGCAAGGCCCGCCGGCATCGAGCAGTGCCACGGATGTCGCCGCATCCTCCGACAGCCGCCCTGCGACAGTGCAGCCGCCCGAGCCCGCGCCCACGACGACGAAATCGAATGTATCAGTCACTTGTTTCCCCCATAGTCTTCTTCTTCGTCATTGCGAGCGAAGCGAAGCAATGCAGAATCTTTCCACGGTGACAGTCTGGATTGCTTCGTCGCTGCGCTCGCAATGACGGTGTTCGACGATCTACGACATGAACCGCATCAACTTCTCCAGCCGCGCGATCTTGCCGCCATAGGGCGGATAGAGATCGGCGAGGCGGTTGAACCTGGAGCGATAGAACACCGGCTTCAGCTTGCTGAACGTCCTGAAGCCCCATTCGCCATGATAGGCGCCGGTGCCGGAGGCGCCGACGCCGCCCATCGGCTGGTTGATTTGCGTGAAGTGGAACAGGCAGTCGTTGATGGTGACGCCGCCCGATACGGTGCGCGCCAGCACCTCGTCGCGCGCGCTCTGATCGCTGCCGAACCAGTACAGCGCCAGCGGCCGATCGCGGGCGTTGACGAAAGCGATCGCCTCCGCCGGGTCGCGATAGCCGAGCACCGGCAGCACGGGGCCAAAGATCTCCTCGTGCATCGCCGCCATTGCTTCAGTCGCACCAGAGATCAGCGTCGGCGGGAATTTACGGTGCGCCTTCCAGTTGGGGTCGTCGGGCTTTGCCGGCTGCAGGATTTTTGCGCCACGTTGCGCCGCATCGGCGACGAGGCCTTCGAGCCGCACGTAGTGCTGGTCCGAGATGATCGACGTATAGTCCTTGTTGGCGGGATCGGTGCCGAACATGCGCCGCATCTGCGCGCGCACCTTCTCGGCGAAGGCCTGCACCGAATTCTCCGGCACCAGCACATAGTCCGGCGCGATGCAGGTCTGCCCGGCATTGAGCAGCTTGCCGTAGGCAATGCGCTCGGCCGCCTCATCGAGATCGGCCGAGGCGTCGATGATCCCAGGCGACTTGCCGCCGAGCTCGAGCGTGACAGGCGTGAGATTGCGCCCCGCGGCCTCCGCGACCAGCCGTCCGACCCGCGTCGAGCCGGTGAACAGGAGATGATCGAACGGCAGGCTGGCAAAGCCCTTGGCGATCTCGTCCTCGATGCCGGTGACCAGCACCTCCGCGGCGTCGAATCGCTGCGCGACCGTTTCCCGGAGCAGCGCCGCGAAGTGCGGCACGAGCTCGCTCGGCTTGATGATGACGCGGTTGCCGGCGGCAATGGCGCCGATCGCGGGCGCGAGCGTGAGCTGGAGCGGATAATTCCAGGGCGTGATGATGCCGACGACACCGAGCGGCTGCGGCATCAGCCGGTTGCGCGCGGGCAGGAATTGCAGCGCGGTGGCGATTCGCTGCGGCGTCATCCAGGCCTTGAGGTGCTTGGTGGCATGCCGGATCTCGGAGAACAGCAGCATGGTCTCGGCGATGGTGGTCTCGACCGCCGAGCGGTGGCCGAAATCGGCCGAGATCGCCTGCCGGAAGCGCTCTTCATTGTCCGCGACCACCCCGCGCAGCCGCGCCAGCCGGTCGAGCCGCCGGGCAAGATCCGGCGCCGGCTCGTCCCGCGACCGCGCGCGCATGGTGTGGAAGGCCTCTTCGAGGGCCCGCAGCGGGGCGCTCGTCAGGGATTTGTCCACGGCGTTTCCTCCCTTGACCGGCGTTTCAGCCTTAATCTTGTTGCCGCAAGCTGGCGCTTTGTGGAACTTCTGGCAAGAGCGTGCGGAACGCAGCGGAAATTCGTCCATCCCCCTGTCATAAAGTCGAAAAAAACGTTCCCGCGGCCCTTTCCAAAGCCACCCCGCCTTGATACATACGCCCCGCACCCGACGGGCTTTGCCCTCAAGGGTTGCCTTCCAAGGAAGCCTTTGGGACGGAAGAAGCAAGCCGCGCGAACAGCGACGGCCTCAACCGACCGTCCCCGGCCTTTTGGCGAAGGCGCGCAACAGTTTAACGCGGGGTGGAGCAGCCCGGTAGCTCGTCAGGCTCATAACCTGAAGGTCATAGGTTCAAATCCTATCCCCGCAACCAAATTCGGATTTTACCGGATCCGATACGAAAATGGCCCGCTTGATGCGGGCCGTTTTTGTTTTTGGGGGATTGCCGAGCCTCCGACTCCTTACCGGCTAATAGAGTGCACTGTCGTTGAAATTCTTGGCCTTCAGATTGACGTCCAGTGCAATTGGATCGCGCGCGTGGTTCACGATTGACAACTTGTGGTTAGTTGAGGTTATTGCGAACGCAACGTCGGCCGACGTTTGGCTTCTGCCAAGGAGGAGGTGGTCCACATGGAAATCTCCCTCAGGGTCGATCCCCGCCTGGTGATTGCATTGGCAATGTGGCTGGGGTCGTAACCCCAATCCCTTACGGAGGAAGGGTAACGCCGTTCCAAGCGGGACGGCTACTTTTTCCGATGCAACTCAAGTCGCTGAGGTACGCGAGGTTGGCAACGCGGGTAGGCCCTTAACCCATTATAATTTCAGCGTAATTAGTGACGCCCCTCGTCGGAGGTGCCGGTCGCGAGTTCCCGCATCTAAGTTGGGGGCACTACGCAGGCAATAGCGACTCTACCCGAGGCCTTGTATATCCGTCGATATCAACCCAAGGTGCATACGCAGCATGGCTCATGTAAATTTGGACGCGCTCATTGTCCGAGAGGATTTCGAGGTTGTCGGCGAGGGTGGGGAGGCACCGACCAAACCATCCATCGAGATTCGCGAACTCGAACACGATCAATTCTTTTTTGGTGGATTGCGAAAGCCGGATTTTCAGCGCGAAACGTCCGAATGGGATCCAAAGCGCGTCGCCGGCCTGGTCCGCACATTCCTCAAAGATGATCTCATCCCTGGAGTGATCCTTTGGAAGAATAAGGACCTCTATTTTGTTATCGACGGATCCCATCGCCTAAGTGCACTCATCGCGTGGGTTCAGAACGACTATGGAGACGGTGAGCGTTCACAGAAGTTTTGGGGACACTCGATTCCAGAAGAGCAGTTGAAAATTGCGCAAAAGACGCGAGAGCTAATTGAAAAGGAATTTGGTTCTTATAAGAGCCATCGAGAGGCTAATCGATCATTGCTCAACCAAATAATTCGCAAGTTCGGCACTAAGGAGTCGGGTACCAAGCACTTGGTGAATTTCTACGAAGAAGTGTTGAAGATGTTTGAAGCCGGAGTGCAGACTGATAACATTCCCGGTAGGCTACAAGAGCAGCCTGAATATTCATATCTCCAACCTGACGAATCTCCGTATCTTGGCGTCACTCCGACGAGGTTCTCAACCCAGGTAAAGAGCGGTCTGGTAATTCAAGAATTGCTTCCAACTGCTCCACGTTGTCCTATTTGCGGTGGCCTCGTGCCGCGTCAAGCAATTTCGGTTGACCACATTGAACGACTGGAAGATGGGGGAAAATCTATCCCCGAAAACGCTCAGATTACTCACCCATATTGCAATACTGGGTACAAGGAACAGAAGAGGGCTATAAAAGGTGAGCGCCAGTCGTCGCGCTCCCGATGAACAAAGCTCCAACGAAAAGCTCCAACGAAAGGTACGCGAATCGAGGTGGCCTGATCTCGTTTGCTCCAGTGACCATCGGCATGGGTTAGGAGCAACTTACAGCGGCTTTGGCTTGCATCTACCGTCCGATACAGGAAGGCGCATATGATGTCGGCATTCCTGTTCAGCGACTGGTGCTCCTCAAAACTCCCCAACCACCTTCCATCCGCCCCCACCAGCCTCGACGGCGCTTCCCCAGACACCAGCCCCTCCGGCTGAAACTTGATCGTCTTCCCACCTTCGACGAACTCCGCAAAATTCCTTGGCGTCGCCGCGTGCACGCCGTTCGCAAGAAAGTCGCCGGTCTCGTAGCAGGTGTCGGGCTTGCCGCCGGAGCCTTCGCCCAAGAACTTCTGGAAATTCTGGCTCGTTACCTTGGCCTTATTGCGGGCCGACCAGTTGGCGTAGCGGCGGTAGAACTCGGGCGGGATCACCGGGCCCTTGTCGGTTGCGAGCACGCCGGTCTCGCCGGCCTTGGGCTCGGACAGGTCGAAGTCGAAGGCGGGGATCGTCTTCGCGAGATGCTTCCAGACCGGCAGCTTCCTGGTGCGCGCGGTCTTGGCCAGCGCAAAGAAAGCCCTGATCTCATCCTCGTCATCGAGGTCGGATAGGCAAAGCCCTGTTCGACCAGCCCGTGGTTGATGTCGACCTTTTCGCCCGCGGCCGTCACCTCGATGCAGCGGATCATCTTCGTGCGACAGGCCCGTGACCGTATGTGAGATGGGTGAGACCACGTCACGGCGCCGGCGAACAAAACGCCCGCGCGTCTGGAGCGCGCGGGCGACGATGATTTTCGTCTACAGAGTGGAATCTTTCCAATCAGGATCGGTACGGGCAGACCATCGTCAGATTGAGCAGCGTCGGCTTGTCCGAGCCCTTCTTGTACTCCCACTCCAGCCGGATCTCGTGCCGGTGGGCATAGGCGTCGCTGGCCTTGTGCGTGATGATGTTGGTCTTCATCGGGATCGGCGGCTCGGAGTTGAAGCACTTGCGGACGCAGGCATCGAGCAGATCGCATCGCGTCAGCGGGATCACGCCCGGCTCGTCCCTGGACAGCGGGACCGTGTTCGGCTGGGTGCTGAGGTCGAGACGAGCCCGGCCCTTCTCCTTGTGCCAGTATTTGGCGCTTCCCTGCGGCCACTTCGAGGCCGGCGTCAGAATCAGATGGTACTGGCCGTATTCCAGGGTCGACAGGTCGATGTCGTCCGATGCCTTGAGCTTGGCGACGCTCTTTTTCATGTTCGCCAAGGGATAGTAGTTGCTGTTCATCAAATTTCTGAATGAAGCCCCATTGTAGGTTTTTGAGCCCATCGCCTTTTCCTTCAATATGCCCTTGGCTTTGCGGAAATACATACAACTCGGCGGCGCCGGTCAGTCTAGCCGAACCGGGCGCCGCCGAAATATATGCCCCATCTTTGCTGGGATTTGTTCACGCTACCACTCAGGGCCGGATTTCGTCCAGATCGCCAACCGTGTTGTGCTCCGCTAACGGTGAGGAGCGGGCCCGATTGCTAAGCGGTTCTCGATAGGTATTCTTGTCGAGAGATCGTTCGCGGATTCTGGTCGACAGAATGGCCGCGACCGTTAGGGCGCAGGAATGCATTGCTTCGCGTGTCAGTCGGCGATCAATCCGGACGATAGCTGGTGCTCCAAATGCGGAGCCGCAGTGCGTCAGCGGGTCGACCCCGACAGCGAACGTCGCTTTGTGACGATTCTTCGTGCCGACGTCATAGACTCCACCGGTCTCGTTGCCGATTTGGAGCCGGAGGAGGCTGTCTCGCGGCTCGAGACGGCACTGGCGGCCATGAGGGCCGCCGTACGCCAGTTTGGCGGCATCGTCAGCAAGGAGCTTGGAGATGGACTAGCGGCGGTGTTCGGTGCCCCGATTGCCGACGACAACCACGCGCCTCTGGCGTGCCACGCAGCCATCGAGCTTGTCCGGCGTGTCAGCAGCCTCGGCGATCCCGGACTCCAGGTGAGGGTCGGCCTCCACTCCGGCCATGTCGTCGCCTACATGGTCGCCAGCGAGTTCTCCAAAGTCTACGAGATCGGGGGGGCCGCCCAGCATCTGGCTGCGCGGCTCGAGGCGGCGGCCGAAGCGAACCAGATATTCGTCTCCGAAGCCTGCCAAAAGCTCGCGGACGGGCATGTCCGCTTTGAATTCCTCGGCCGGAAGGCGCTCCGTGGCTTTGGTGAGCCGTTGCCTGTGTACCGGATCATGGGCGCGAGCGATCTTTCGAGCTGGCGGGTCCGGCGTGCCCGCAGTGTCTCCCGATTTGTCGATCGCACGACGGAGCGGGCCCTGTTGTGGCGGGCTGTGGAGCGGATATCGGCCAGCCGGCAGACGGTTCTGCTGATAGGCGACGCCGGCATTGGAAAGTCACGACTGGCCCATGAGTTCGTGCAGGACCTTCGGACCGGAGGTTGGCGGTTGCTCGACACCGAGTGCAGTCCAAATCTTCAGGGAGCATCATTCAGCACCCTGAAGCGCCTCTTGCTGTCGCTCCTGGAAGCAGTGGCCAAAGATCCGGATCTTATGGAAGATCCCAGAGAGCGCCTGTCGGCGATCCATCGGTTGGCGATCGACTCGGTGTTGGATGTGCCCATTTCCGACTCGCGCTGGAGCGAATTGGAGCCTTACGCGCGAGGTCGCGCGATCTCCGAGGCAAGCTGTGCGTTCGTGGAGAGTATGGCCCGCCACAGGCGGACTGTCCTCCTCATCGAGGACCTGCACTGGGTCGATCGCGCCAGCGACGCGGTTATTGCCGCTATTGCATCGCTGCAGGCGCCCAATCTGTTTGTGTTCCTCACCACCCGGCCGAACGGAATGCCGGACTGGATTGCGCGTTGTCACGCCGAAGTGATCGCGATGCGTCCATTGGACGATGATTCAGGGAGGGCAATGCTGGCTGACATGCTCGGCGCTTCCTTGGCGGATGCCGATCTGAAGAACCGGATCATTTCCCACACCGCCAACGTTCCATTGTTCATTGAGGAGGTTTGCCGCGGCCTGAAAGATGACGGTACACTCCGGGGCCAATGGGGCGATCTGGCTCTCGTTCGTCCCATTGAGGAGCTAGGTATCCCCTCAAGCATCCAGGGGGTGATTGCGGCGCGCCTGGATCGGGTGTCGAGACAGCAGCGCATGGTCTTGCAGGTCGCAGCCGCATTGGGGCCACGATCGAGCGAAGCCGTGGTGCGAAGAGTCGCGGAGTTGCCTGAAGACACCCTCCAGGACTGCCTCGGGTCGCTCGACCGCGCCGAGTTGCTTGTCAGGATCGATAGCGATCTCGAGAGCTCACTCGAGTTCAGGCACGAAATGGTCCGCCAAGTAACCTACGAGTCGATGATCGAAAAGGTACGCGAGAGCGTACATGCGCGTGTTCTCTCGGCCTTCGAGAGCGACGAAACATGGCGAGATGATCCCGACACGCTTTGTTATCACGCCCTGCGCGCCAAGGACTGGCCGAAGGCGTTCAACTACGGAAGAAGCGCCGCACAGAAATGCCTGGTGCGATCGGCCTATGCCGACGCAGTCGACTACTTCCGGACCGCGATGAGTTCACTCGACAAGACGCCGCCGACAGATCTGCGGGAGACCAACGCCATCGATCTCCGGATGGAGGCGCGCATGGCATTCATTTGGTCCGGTCGGGTTGCCGAATGGATCGATCTGGGAAAGGAAGCCGACCAGCGGGCCAGCAAGATCGATGATGTCGGCAGGAAGGTTGCCGCCATGACGGTCATGGCGGGGGGGG
>NZ_AJQE01000273.1 GCF_000261685.1 Bradyrhizobium genomosp. I (2014)
CAGAATTTTTACGGGACGCCTACCGAGGCTGTTCTCCTTGGCGAGGAAGTCGTCGGTCTTGCCGAGAAGTCTGGCAATCCGGGGTGGCGCAATCTTGCGCTGTACAATCTCGGACAAGCCTATTTTCTTGCGGGGCGCTATCGCGAGGCCGAGCAGACATTCGCACGAGGCCGCGCTCATCTCATGGGATCGGAAGCGATTGCGCCGTTTGGCACGCCGCCGAAATACACGCTCCTCCTCTGCTGCATGATGAAGAGCTTCACCCACACCGTCATGGGCGAGCTCGATGCCGCCGAGCAGCTCCAGCGCGAAGCCGCCGCAATCGCCAAGGAGACCGGCCGCCCCTATGACCGCGTCGCCGCCGCCTATAGCGGCGGCTGGCTGAAGCTCGGGCAGAACGATCCGGCGGCCGCTGCTGCCATCCTCGAGGACGGCTTCGTCCTGGCGCAGAAGCACGGCATCCGGCTGTTCGTGCCGGTGCTGGCCTGTCATCTCGGCATCGCCTATCTGGAGCAGGGGCTGTTCGACCGGGCGCGCGGCATGCTGACGGAGGCGCGCGAGGAGGCGAGGGGGGTCGGCTATACCTCGGCGGTGCTGCGCAGCTCGATCTATCTGGCGCTCGCCACCCACCGACTCGGCGATGTCAGGGCCGCGCAGAACATGCTGCGCGAGGCCCGCAACACCGCCCGCCAGCAGGGGTTTTCAGGCCTCGAGGCCGAGGCCCTGTTCGGCGAGGCCGTCGTGACGCCGCCATCGGATGCGGCGAACAAGGCCGCCATCCTCGTCGCTCTGCGCGGCGCCATTGCGATCGCTTCCGAAAGCGGCGCGCTGCCGCTGAGGCAGAAAGCCGAGGCGATGCTGAACGAGATGGTCGCCCGGGACGATCGGCTCAGCTGAGCCGGCTCCCGGTCAGGCTGGCGATAGCGCTGGCGCAGGCGCGATCTTGCCCGACGCGTCAAATGAATTTCGCAGCTGAAACAACGTGATCGCTACTGTGCATGGGGTTGTTTTCGCCTCTTTGAAGCGAAGCCCTCGCGCGTCACGCCAGGAACGCGCGGAACCGGCGCAGCGCGATCACGAAGAAGACGCCGCCGATCACGGCGAGCGCAGCAAGCTGCGGCCACACCGCCTCCAGGCCCGCGCCGCGGAACAGGATCGCCTGCGCCAGCATCACGAAATGCGTGTTGGGCGCCGCCAGCATGATGTCCTGGACGAATTGCGGCATGCTCTCCCGCGGCGTCATGCTGCCCGACAGGGTCTGCAGCGGCAGCAGGATCATGATCAGCAGCAGTCCGAACTGCGGCATCGATCCGGCGACGGTGGCGAGAAAGATGCCCATGCTGGTGGTGGCGAAGAGCTGGAGTGCCGTCCCGACGAGAAACAGCGCCACCGAGCCGTCGATCGTGACCGCCAGCCATCCCTTGACGACGAAGGCGATCGACAGCGCCGAGGCGACCAGCACCACCGCTCCCATCGACCAGACCTTGCTCACCATGATCTCCAGGGGCGTGACCGGCATCACCAGGAGGTGCTCGATCGTGCCGTGCTCGCGCTCCCGGATCAGCGCCGCGCCGGTCAGGATGATCGAGAGCATGGTGATCGACATGATGAGGTGGTCGATCGCGCCGAACCAGGACCTCTTCAGCTCCGGATTGAAACGAGCACGTAGCGCGAGGTCGATCTGCGGTGTTTGAGCTTCGCGGGTGCGCGCCAGGAACTCCGCGATCTCGGCGTTGACGATCTGCTCGACATAACCGCCACCGTTGAAGGCCTGTGAGATGCGCGTCGCGTCGACGTTGAGCTGGATCGTCGGCGCCTTCCGCGCCAGGAGGTCGCGCTGAAAGTCCGGCGGTATGTCGAGGGCAAACGTGTCGAGGCCGGCATCCATCCGTCGGTCCATCTCGTATTGCGAGATCAGCCGAGGCGTGGAGAAGTACGGTGCGGTGAACGCCATCCCGATGCGAGTCGAGATCGGCGAATGGTCTTCGTCGACGATGGCGATCGCAGCGCGGTTCAACGTCTCCGGCAGCGTGTTGGCACCCTCATAGACCGCGAACGTGAAGGAATATGCGATGAGCACGAGCAACACCCGGTCGCGCGCCAGTCCGCGCAATTCCTTGATTCCGAGTTGTAGCAAGTTGCCAAGGCGCATGGTCAACGGGCCCGTTTCTTCAGCAGCAGCGCACCTGCGGTGACCAGCACCGGGATCATGACGGCGAGCGCCAAGAGCTCGTTGTGAAGCGTGGCGAATCCCAGTGCCTTCGAGAACGTGCCGCGCGAGATGGTCACGAAATAGCTGGTCGGATAGACAAGACCGATCATCTTGCCCGCCCCTTGCAGCGACGAGACCGGATCGATCAGGCCGGAATACTGGATCGCGGGAATCAGCGTGATCAGCACGGTGCCGAACAGCGCGGCGATCTGGCTCTTCATGAACGACGAGATCACCAGTCCGATGCCGGTGGTGGCCGTGACATAGAGCAGCGCGGCAGCCGCATAGGTCGGGAAGCTACCGGTGAAAGGCACGCGGAAGACAGTGAGCGCAAAGCCGACCAGCAGCAGGAAGTTGGCAAAGGCCAGCACCACATAGGGCAGCTGGATGCCGAGCAGGAACTCCAGCCGCGTCACCGGCGTGACGTAGAAATTGACGATCGATCCGAGCTCCTTCTCGCGCACGACCGCGAGTGCTGCGAGCACCGAAGGGATCATGATCAGCAGCAGCGGAATGATGCCAGGCGCCATGGCGACGACACTCCGGACGTCCGGATTGTAGCGGTAGCGCAATTGCAGCTGGTAGGAGCCGGCGATCGCTGCATCGCCATAGAGCTCGCGGCCTTTCTGCGCGAGCCAGGTCGCGTGGATCGCCTGGGCATAGGAGCGCAGCGTCTCGGCCCGCGTCGGATTGGCGCCGTCGACCCAGGCGCCGATTTCGACATGGCGGCCGCGGCTGACATCGCGGCCGAAGCCCGGCGGCAGTTCGATGGCGAGGCCGATCTCGCCGGAGCGCATGCGGCGGTCGAGTTCGGCGTAATCGGTGATCGGGGATTTCTCGGTGAAATAGCGCGAGCCGGCGATCTGAAGGCTGTAGTCGCGGCTGATCACGCTGTCGTCGCGGTCGAGCACGGCGAAGGTCAGATTCTCGACGTCCATGCTGATGCCGTAGCCGAGCACGAACAGCAGCAGCACGCTGCCGAGGATCGCGAGCGTGGCGCGGATCGGATCGCGCCGTAGCTCGAGCGTCTCGCGGCGGGAATAGGCGAGCATGCGCGTCGGATTGAACGCGGCGCTGTGCTTACGCGGCGGCGCCGACGTCTCGGCCGGCGCGACGGATGCGGCTGCCGGCGGAGGCGCTGCATCCGCCGTGTCGGCAATCGCCTCTTCCAGGCAGGCGATGAAGGCCTGCTCCAGCGTGGCGGTGCCGCGCGCGGCCACGATCGCGGCGGGCGTATCCGACGTCAGCACCCTGCCGGCGTGCATCAGCGAGATCCGATCGCAGCGCTCCGCCTCGTTCATGAAATGAGTCGAGACGAAGATGGTGACGTTGTCCTTGCGGGAGAGCTCGGCCAGGATCTGCCAGAAGCGGTCGCGGGCGACCGGATCGACGCCGGACGTCGGCTCGTCGAGGATGAGGATGTCGGGCGCATGGATCATGGCGACCGCCAGCGACAGCCGCTGCCGCAGCCCGAGCGGCAAGGCATCGGGCAGGGCGTCGACGACATCGGCGAGATCGAACCGGGCGATCATCTCGTCGATGCGGGCGGCGATGGTGTCCGCCGGCAGCTCGAACAGGCGTGCATGCAGATGGAGATTCTGCGCGACCGTGAGCTCGGAATAGAGCGAGAAGCCCTGCGACATGTAGCCGATGCGCCGCCGCACCGACATGTCGCCGGCATCGATGGTCTTGCCGAACAGGCGCGCGGTGCCTTCGCTCACGGGCAGGAGGCCGGTCAGCATCTTCATGGTCGTGGTCTTGCCGCAGCCGTTAGAGCCGAGAAAGCCGAAGATCTCACCCTTCCTGATGCGGAAGCTGACGTCGTCGACGGCAACGAAACCATCGAACCGCCGGGTCAGGTGGTCGGCTTCGATCGCGATCTCCTCGTGATCCTTGTCGCGCGGGGGGATGACGACATTGCTGTGGTTGCTGCGCTCGGCCTCGGGCAACAGACGGATGAAGGCGTCATCGAGCGTATCGGCGCCGGTCTGCCGCTTGAGTTCGGCGGGCGTTCCGGTCGCGAGCACGCGGCCGGCGTTCATCGCGATCAGGAAATCAAACTGCGCGGCTTCTTCCATGTAGGCGGTCGAGACGATCACGCTCATGCCGGGCCGGCTGTCGCGGATCGAGGCGATCAATTCCCAGAACTGGCGCCGCGACAGCGGATCGACGCCGGTGGTCGGCTCGTCCAGGATCAGGAGCTCGGGATCGTGGATCAGCGCGCAGCACAGGCCGACCTTCTGCTTCATGCCGCCGGAGAGCTTTGAAGCGGGCCTGTCGGCGAAGGGCGTGAGCCCGGTATCGCGCAGCAGGCCGGCAATGCGCCTGTTCCGCTCCGCCTTGTCGTGTCCGAACAGGCGACCGAAGAAGTCGATGTTCTCGAACACCGACAATGTCGGATACAGATTCCTGCCGAGGCCCTGCGGCATGTAGGCGATATCGGGGCAGACGTTGCGGCGGTGGCGCGCGCTCGCCATGTCGCCGCCGAGCACGTGGATACGACCCTCCTGGATCGCGCGCGCGCCCGCGATCAGGGCGAGCAGGCTCGATTTGCCGACGCCGTCGGGGCCGATCATCCCGACCATGCGGCCGGACGGCAGGTCGAGCGTGATGGATTCGAGCGCCCGGGTCTTGCCGTAGCTCAGGCCTACGCCTTCCAGATGCACCACGCTGCCGACGGCAGCCGGTGCTTCGGCTGCGATGGTCGTGCTCATCTCGTCAGCTTGATCTTGAGATTGTCGGGCCATTGCGAGGCCGGATCGAGCTGCACATAGGCCATTCCGGGCAGGCCGGTCTTCACGTGTTCGATGTGCTGGCGCAGCAGGTCTGGCGCGATATGCGCCTTGATGCGGAACATCAGCTTCTGACGTTCTTCCTCGGTCTCTACGGTCTTGGGCGTGAATTGCGCGACGTCGGCGACGAAGGTGGCCTTTGCGGGGATCACGTATTGCGGGATGGCGTCGAGCACCAGACGGACCTCGGCGCCGATCGCGACGCGGCCGGCATCGGCCGTCGGCAGGAAGAACGTCATGTAGACGTCGCCGAGATCGACCATGTTGAGGACGCGGCCGCCGGCAGCGAGCACCTCGCCGGGCTGCGCCACGCGATACTGCACGCGGCCGTCGCGCGGCGCCTTCAGCACGCTGTCGTTGAGGTCGGCGTTGATGCTTTCGATCGCGGCCTTTGCCGCGTCGACCGCCGCGCCGGCATCGATCACCATGGCGCGAGAGGAGCTGATAGCGGCTTCCGATGCTGCGACCTGGGCCTGGGAGGCGGCGAGCGCCGCCTTCGCTGTGGCGTTGGCGGCGCGGTCGTCGTCCAGGACCTGCTGGGACACCGCGCTCGTCCTGATCAATTGTTCGGACCGGTCGAGCTTGCGGCTCGTGGTGTCGAGCTGGGCGATGCGCTGGTCGACCACGGCTTCGGCGGCCTTGCGTTCGGCCTCGCGCTGGTTCACCAGGCTCTTCGCGGTCTCGACATTGATCGTCGCGCGCTGGAGCTGCGCTTCGGCCTGGCGGCGCTGGGCCTGCAGCTGCTCGGTGTCCATGCGTGCCAGAACCTGGCCCGCGCTGACGAAATCGCCTTCGTTGACCAGGATCTCGCGGATTCGTCCCGGCGTCTTGGTGGCGATGTCGATCTCGACCGCCTCGATGCGGCCGTTGCCGCGGGCAAAGCCCGGTGGCAGCGTGTTGGCATCGCGGTGCTGCCAATAGTAATAGCCGCCGCCCGCGAGCAGGATGGCGAGCGCGGCGACGACGCGACCCGGTGTGAAATTCATCTGTTCATAACGCCGTGCGGCGGCGCCCACTGTTGAGGTACGAACGCCCAGCCGCTGATCGCGCGGAAAGAGCGAACTCAACATTGCAGCGAATTTTGCACCGCAACTTGATGCAGATCAGACCGCGGCGCGAGGTGTCCTGCCTCTATTTGGGCCTGCGCCTCCCATCATCGCCCGTCCGCCGGATTGGTCGAGCGGACGAGCGAGTCTTGCTGACCGGAATGACTGTCGGCTCGATCCGGGCCGTCTCACTTCACCAGCGGGCAGCCGCCATCCTTCAGCGGCCGGAACGCCTGATCGGCAGGGACCTCGGCGAGCACCTTGTAGTAGTCCCACGGGCCCTTCGATTCCTCGGGCTTCTTGACCTGGAACAGATACATGCTGTGCACCATGCGGCCGTCCTCGCGCAATACGCCGTTGTCGGTGAAGGCATCCTTGACCGGAAGCTCGCGCATCTTGGCCATCACCGTCTTGGTGTCCTTCGTGCCGGCGGCCTGCACGGCCTTGAGGTAATGCAGCGTCGCGCTGTAGGTCGCGGCCTGGTTCATCGTCGGCATGCGCTTGACGCGCTCGAGGAAGCGCTTGCCGAAGGCGCGGGTCCTGTCGTTGAGGTCCCAGTAGTACGCCTCGGTGATGATCAGCCCCTGCGCGAGCTTCAGTCCCAGGCTGTGCACGTCGGAGATGAACATCACGATCGCAGCCAGGTTCTGGCCGCCGGCGACGATGCCGAACTCGCCGGCCTGCTTGATGGCGTTGATGGTGTCGCCGCCGCCATTGGCGAGACCGATGATCTTGGCCTTGGAGGCCTGAGCCTGCAGCAGGAAGGACGAGAAGTCCGCCGTGTTGAGCGGGTGCTTGACGCTGCCGAGCACCTTGCCGCCGGCGGCCTTCACGACATCGCCGGTGTCGCGCTCGACCGAATGGCCGAACACGTAGTCCGCGGTCAGGAAGAACCAGGTGTCGCCGCCGTTCTTGACGATGGCGCTGCCGACGGTGTGCGCGTTGGCGTAGGTGTCGTAGGTCCAGTGCGCCGTGTAGGGCGAGCAGGACTTGCCGGTGATGTCGGAGCTCGCCGCGTCCGTCACGATCATGATCTTCTCGTACTGCTTCGACAGCTCCATCACCGCGAGCGCGGTGGCCGAGGTCGGCAGGTCGATGATCATGTCGACGCCCTCGGTCTCCCACCATTTGCGGGCGATGGTCGAGGCGACGTCGGGCTTGTTGAGCACGTCGGCCGAGACCATGTCGATCGGCTTGCCGAACATCTTGCCGCCGAAATCCTCGATCGCCATTTTGGTCGCCTCGACATTCCCCATGCCGCCGATGTCGGAATAGACCGAGGAGAAGTCGGAGAGCACCCCGATCTTGAGCGGGGCCTGCTGGGCGGACGCGGGGATGATCAGGGCAGCCGACAGCAAGCCGGCCGCAGACGCGAGTGCTGCGATAGGTCTCATGGATACGTTTCCTCTTATGCGGGACTATTCTGTCCCTTTGTCCGACAAAGCTAGAGGTCGGTTCCGCAGGAGTCAATTTGTTGCGCGTGCGGCATTATTGACGGGGTTTGACGTGCTTTCGGACTGGTCCTATAGTTTGTCCGACAAACGCCATTGGGGGCCAAATTGCCTTTAGCGCCGCTGTTTCGCCCGATTGATGTCGCGCCGGCCTATCAGAAGGTGGCTGACGCCATCGAGCGCGAGATCGTCAATGGCCGCATCAAGCCGGGCGATCCCATCGGCACCGAGCACGATCTGGTCCGCCAGTTCGGCGTCAATCGCTCGACCATTCGCGAGGGCATCCGCGTGCTAGAGGAGGGCGGGCTGATCCGCCGCGATTCCTCGCGCCGCCTGCACGCCTGCCTGCCGCGCTACAGCAAGCTCGCCAGCCGTCTCAGCCGCGCGCTGGTGCTGCACGAGGTCACCTTCCGCGAGCTCTACGAGGCCTCGATGACGCTGGAGGTCGCCAGCATCGAAGGCGCCGTCGAGCGCGCGACCGACGCGAATCTCGTCGAGCTCGACGACAATCTCGTGCGCAGCGAAGCCGTGGTCGGTAGTCCCGCGGCGCTCGCCGAATGCGACGCCGAATTCCACGTGCTGGTGGCCAAGGCCTCGCAGAACCGCGTGCTCCAGCTTGCGCGCGAGCCGGCGGCGCAATTGTTCTATCCGACCACCGAGATGATCGTGACGGGTGTGGCCGAAGGCGGCCCGCGTCTCGTCGCCGCGCACCGCCATCTCATCGACGCGATCCGCCGCCGCGACCGCGAGGCCGGCGTGCTGTGGACGCGTCGGCACTTGCAGGACTGGCGCCGCGGCTTCGAGAAGATCGCTTCGCTCGATCGTTCGGTCGAGCACATGTACATGGAGCACGCGCAAGCGGCTCGGCGAAGATAACACTGCACAACAAGACGCAAGATTTCAGCCAAGAAATCCAGCCAATAAAGACATCACACGGAGGGACACATGACCGGCGACATCGCAGCCATCATCTCGAAAGCGCGCGAGCATTCCATCGGCGATCTCCTGCGCCGGTCGGCGGGCCGCGAGCCGAACAAGCTCGCGGTGAGCTGCGGCGATGTGAGCTGGACCTTCGCCGAGATGGACGCGATCTGCAACCGGCTCGGCCGCGGTCTATTGGGACTCGGCGTCAAGAAGGGCGACCGCCTCGCCGTGCTCTCGCGCAATTCGCACGCCTTTGCCGCGCTGCGCTTCGCGGTGGCGCGGATCGGCGCGGTGCTGGTGCCGATCAACTTCATGCTCAATCCGGACGAGATCAATTTCATCCTCAAGAGCTCCGGCGCCAAGCTGCTCGCGACCGGGCCTGATTTCGTCGAGCCTGCGAAGGCCGCAAGCGCCAAGGATTGCGCGGTCGAGAAGATGATCTGGCTGCCGGGCGAGGATCCCGCATCGGCGCCCGCGGGCCTCACCACTTTCGACGATCTCCTCGACGCCGACGGCTCGTTCCTGGACGCATCGGTCGACAGCCGCGATCTCGCGCAGATCGTCTACACCAGCGGCACGGAATCCCTGCCCAAGGGCGCGATGCTGACCCACGAAGCCGTGATGTGGCAGTATGTCAGCTGCATCATCGACGGCGGCATGAGCGCGGAGGACAAGTTTCTGCACGCGCTGCCGCTCTATCATTGCGCCCAGCTCGACGTTTTCCTGGGCCCGCAGATCTATCTCGGCGCCTCCGGCGTCATCACGGGCAAGCCGACCGCCGACAACATTCTGGCGCTGATCCAAGCCCACAAGATCACGTCCTTCTTCGCGCCGCCGACGATCTGGATCGCGATGCTGCGCTCGCCGAATTTCGACACGACAGATCTGTCGACCTTGCAGAAGGGCTATTACGGCGCCTCGATCATGCCAGTGGAAGTCCTGCTCGAACTTCAGCGCCGCCTGCCCAACGTCAAGTTCTGGAATTTCTACGGCCAGACCGAGATCGCGCCGCTCGCGACCGTGCTGCGACCGGAGGACCAGCTGCGCAAGGCCGGCTCGGCCGGCAAGCCCGTGCTCAATGTCGAAACGCGCGTGGTCAACGCGGCGATGGAGAACGTCGAGGTCGGCGAGGTCGGCGAGATCGTTCACCGCTCGCCGCATCTGCTGTCCGGCTACTACAACGATCCGGTGAAGACGGCGGCAGCGTTCTCCGGCGGCTGGTTTCATTCCGGCGATCTCGCCACCGTCGATGAAGAGGGCCACATCACCGTGGTCGATCGCGTCAAGGACATGATCAAGACCGGTGGCGAGAACGTCGCGAGCCGCGAGGTCGAAGAGATGGTCTACCGCATCCCGGGGGTCTCCGAGGTCGCCGTCGTCGGCCTGCCCGATCCGCGCTGGATCGAGGCGGTGACTGCGATCGTCGTGGTCAAGAGCGGGGAGAAGCTGGACGAGGACGCCGTCATCAGGCACTGCGCCGGCCAGATGGCGCATTTCAAGGTGCCCAAGCGCGTCATCTTTGTCGATAGCCTGCCGAAGAATCCGAGCGGCAAGCTGCTCAAGCGCGAGCTCCGCCAGCGCTTCGTCGGCGGCGAGACGCTCGACAAGGCGATCCAGAAGAATTTCGGGACGTGATGATCTCGCCTCAGTACTTCTTCACTGCGGCACCGAAGGCCAGCCATAGTGCGATCGACGCGAGCCCGAAGCCCCCGAGCAGCAGGAAGGTCGGTCCGTAGCCGATCCATTGCGCGATCCAGCCGCCGAGTGCGGGACTGAAGCTCGCGCCGACGCCCTGCACGGTGATCACGGCGCCCTGGCCGAGATTGATGCGGCCGGTGCCGTTGAGCGAGCGCGCGACCATGCCGGGGACAGCAACAGTCTGCAGCCCGGTGCCGATGCCGTCGAGCACCTGCATCGGCACGACGCCCCACCATCCCGTGACGAAGAAGGCAAGCACGCCGCGGATCGGCAGGAACATGAAGGACACCAGGATCACCGGCCAATAGTTGCGCTTGCTCGCGGCCTTCATCGCGATCAGAGAGGTCACGATCATCACGCCTTGTGCGATCACCACGGTGGTCGCGACGAAGCTCGGGCCGTTGGCCTGGCCCTCGGCCACCGCGGCAAGTCCGTAGAGCGGAACAATGGCAGCGTTGCCGAGGTGGAATAGCGCGAGGGTGAGGGCCAGCACGAGCAGCGCCCGGTGCTTGAGCAGCATTGTCATCGCATCCGGGGGAGCCTTGGAGTCGTCCTCCTTGCTGCCGCGCGCAGCACGGTCGTCGATTGCCTTGGCCGGAATCATCAGGACGCAGGCGATGGCGATGGCGCCGAACACGGCTGCCAGCGCGAACACGGCGACATAGCCGAACTGGTATCCGAGATAGCCCGACAATGCGGCGCCGACCATGTTGCCGGCGTGGTTGAAGGCCTGATTGCGGCCATTGAGTGCATTGAAGCCCTTCTGCTTGGCGATGCCGAGCGTGATGCCCGTTACCGCCGGCACGATCGCGGCGCTCGCCAGCGATTGCGCGACCTGCGAGAACGTCACCGCCCAGAAGTTCTGCGAGATCAGGATGATCGCGGACGCGAGAACGACGCAGATGCCGGGACCGACGACCCAGAGCCGCTTGTTTCGGCTGGCGTCGATGAAGCCCCCGATTGGCGTTGTGATCAGCATGCCCGCGACGTTGCCGATGGTCATGGCGGTGCCGATCAGCCCGCTGGCCCAGCCGCGCTCCTGAAGAAATACCCCGACGAACGGTCCAATGCCCGACTGCATGTCGGCCATGAAGAAGTTGAGCGCGAACAAAGGCCAGACACGGGACGAGGAGGGGGACCGCGATACCATCGATACTCGAATATGCTCTTCGTGTGTCGCGATCCCTTTGGCCAATCGGCCTGGCGTGGGCCTGAGCGTAACGGGCGCTCGCCGCGTTGGTTCCAGACTCTGCTGCCGATCATCGAACTTGCCGGGAGCTTGTCCGCAATGTCATCCTGCGATCTTGCCACGGAGCACGAGCCATGCCTCTCTGGACCTGCGAAACCTGCGGCGCCCAATTTCCCTCACGCGCAGCAACGCCCGACTCCTGCCCGATTTGTGAGGACGAGCGGCAGTTCGTGAACTGGAACGGGCAGACCTTTCTCGCGCGCGAGGAACTCGCGCGCCGGCACCGGCTGGTGGGACGCGACGACCTTGGCCTCACCGGGATCGGGATGGAGCCGAGCTTTGCCATCGGGCAGCGTGCATTGCTGGTGCCTCAAGGCGAAGGCTGCGTGATGTGGGATTGCATTCCGCTTGCGACCGATGAGGCCATGCAATATGTCGCCGCACTCGGCGGGCTCAGGGCCATCGCGATCTCGCATCCGCATTACTATGGTGCGGTCGCTGACTGGAGCGATACGTTCGGCGGCGTGCCGGTCTATCTGCACGCCGACGACCGCGCTTTTGTCACACGGCCTCATCCCGCGATCGTGCACTGGACCGGCGAAAGCCATCGCATCTCCGATGACGTGCTGTTGCTGCGCACCGGCGGCCACTTCGCCGGCGCCACCGTGCTGCATTATGCGCGCGGTGCGGACAGCAGGGGCGCGCTGCTCACCGGGGACGTCGCTCAGGTGACGATGGACCGGCGCTGCGTCAGCTTCATGTATTCCTACCCCAATTACATGCCGCTCAACGCCGCCGCGGTGCGGCGGATCGCGGCAGGC
>NZ_AJQE01000274.1 GCF_000261685.1 Bradyrhizobium genomosp. I (2014)
ACGGAGCCTGGTGGGGCCGCAACATCGCTAGCGGCGCCAAGGCCGCGTTCGCCGCGTCGGTCGCGCGTTATCTCGCGGCCATCGCCTGAGCCGGTGTGCCGGCAGATTTATCTTGCCAGTCCTCAATAAATGTACTACTAGTACAGTTATTGAATCTGCTGCTGCAACCGCCCGCATTCGCAGGATCGGCATGATCGATGCATCGCGGAATGCACGGCGTACTAAGGCTGCGTGAGCAGGGAGTTGGATGCATGACGGCGCAGCGCGACTACGAGATTTTCGAGGCCGGCGACGTCACGCTGCAGTCCAGGGCCGTCTTCCCCTCGCTGAAGCTCGCCTACAAGACCTACGGCGCGCTGAGCCCGGCCAGGGACAACGTCATCCTCTATCCGACCTCGTTCAGCGCGCAGCATACCGACACCGAATGGCTGATCGGGCCCGACGGCGTGCTCGATCCCACGCGTTACTTCATCATCATCCCGAACCTGTTCGGCAACGGCCTGTCGTCCTCGCCTTCGAATACGCCCGCGCCATTCCCCGAGGTGAGCTATCACGATGCCATCGCGGTCCAGCACCGGCTCCTCACCGAACGCTTCGGCATTTCGAAGCTTGCGCTCGTCTATGGCTGGTCGATGGGCGGTATGCAGGCCTATCACTGGGCGGCGCTGCATCCTGACATGGTCGAGCGCGCTGCGGTCGTCTGCGGCAGCGCGCGTTGCGCGCCCTACAATTACGTCTTCCTGGAAAGCGTGAAGGCCGCGCTCACCGCCGATCCCGCCTTCCGCGACGGGCGCTTCGTGGAAAAGCCCGTCGCCGGCTATCGCGCCATGGGGCGGGTGTATGCCGGCTGGGCGATGTCGCATGGCTTCTATCGCGACGAGCTCTGGCGCGAAGCCGGCTTCACCTCGCTGGAGGACTATCTCGTCCGCACCTGGGACGCGACGTTTGCCCGGCGCGATGCCAACGACCTGCTGGCGCAGGTCGGCATCTGGCAGCGCGGCGACATCAGCCGTTGTGAGGAGTTTGGTGGCGACCTCGATCGCGCGCTGGCGGCGATCAAGGCGCACATGCTGCTGATGCCGGGCGCGACCGATCGCTATTTCGACGTCCGCGACAACGAGGACGAACTCGGCCGGCTGGTCAACGCGAAATCGGCCGTGCTGCATCCGATCCCGTCGCTGCATGGCCATCGCGCCGGCAACCCAGTCAACAATCCGCGCGACCAGGCCTTCATCAAGGCCGAGGTCGCCGAGCTTCTCAGCAAGTAGGGCGGGCAACCGATCATGAGCGACGCAACCGTTTCAGAGTCCGGTCATCGCCTGAAGCCGCTGACGCCGGCCATGCTGCGCGAATTGTCGGTTCGCTCCGATCTCAGGGGGGCGGCGCAGAGCCTCGGCCATTACGGCGTGATCCTGCTGGTGGGCGCGTCGATCTGGAAGGTTTCGTCGACATGGGGCGTGCTGTGGGCGCTGCCGCTGATGGCGGTGCAGGGCTATGTCGTCGCCTTCCTGTTCATGGCAGTGCACGAAACCGCACACAAGACCGCGTTCAGGAGCCGCGGCCTCAATCTCGCGGTGGGCCATCTCTCGGCTTTCATCATCGGATTGCCTTACGAATATTACTGCCTGTTTCACTGGGACCACCACCGCTACACCCAGGATCCGGACAAGGATCCCGAGCTGATCGTCGGGGTGAAGCCGACATCCGACACGCAATTGGCGATCGCTTACAGCGGCCTGCTCCAGGTCGCCGGCCGTCTCCGCCTGATGCTCGGCCATGCCGTCACCGGCAAGGTCGTCGTCCCCTGGGTTCCCGAAAGCAAGCGTGCGGTCATCGTGCGAGAGGCACGTGTCTATGTCGCGCTTTATGTCCTGCTGCTCGCGCTCTCGCTGTGGTTCTCGTCAGCGCTGCTGCTTTGGGTCTGGATCGTCCCGCTCGTCATCGGGCAGTTCTTCCTGCGGCCTTATCTCTATGCCGAGCACACCGGTTGCGAACGTACCCGCAGCGCCTTCCACAACACCCGCACCACCTACACCGGCGCGGTCGTCAAATGGTTCGCGTGGAACATGCCTTACCATGTCGAGCACCACGCCTATCCGTCGATCCCCTTTCACGCGCTGCCGAGGCTGAACGAGATCGTCGACGGCGAGATCGTCCATCGCGGCCGCGGCTACATCAGGACGACGCGCGAGACCTGGGCCTGGTTTCGCCGGCAGCGGCAGCCCGTTTT
>NZ_AJQE01000275.1 GCF_000261685.1 Bradyrhizobium genomosp. I (2014)
CTCCGGCCGCGATGCGACCGGAGCTTTGTCGTGAACGCGAGCTATCAGTAGATCCCGTAGGCGCAGACATTCACGACGCGCACGCGCAGGCCATGACGGGTCCGGACGAGGCGCTCCTGGTAGCAGTTGCTGACGCCGGTGTTGACGTAGACGCCGCCCCAGCCCGGACCCCAGCCGTGACCCCAGTGGTGATGATGGAAACCGCCGGCCGAGGCGGCGGTGGGGGCGAGAGCGGCAACACCGAGCGAGCCGGCGGCGATCAGACCAAGAGCAAGCTTACGAAACATCTTCATTCTCCATTTGGCGCTAAGCCATTGTTGTGTCCCTGCATCTCGGTCGAGACGAGATGCGATCGCGTTCACACGGGATGAGGAGAATCGTGTTTCAGGATTGTTTCGTGGGCTGCGACAAAGTGTACTGCCGTCGGGCTTTTCGCAGCGCGCGATAGCGCGCAGCCATCGCCTGCGTCATCTCTGCCATCTTGTCGCGGAGGTCGGCGGGCTCGAGCACTTCGGCCTCGGGGCCGAGCCGCAGCAATTCCGCTGCGGCGTGCCACGACGTCTTGCCGACCGGGATTCGCGCAATGCGCCAGCCATCGGCATCTATGGTCTCTTCAAGCTGCGTGCGTGCCTTGACATAGGGCTGGCTCAGCGCGTCGAGCAGCTTCACGCCGAACGGCGACAGCCGCACGATCGCGACATTCGGATGCATCTCGGCCTCGAGGCGCAGCGTCGCTGCCTGCCAATAGGCGGCGAGATCGAAGCTGGCGGGACGATCGAAGCGGTTGTCGAGCGCCGTGCAGTCGAGCACGCGCGCGACGCGATAGGTACGCACGCTGCCGTCGACCTGGCCGGCGAGATACCAGCTGCCGCCCTTCAGCACGAGGCCAAGCGGGGCGACGCGGCGCTGCTTCTCCGCGCGCCAGCTCTGGTATCGGATCCTGATCAGCGTCCCGCGCAGCACGGCGCCGGCGATGGCGCGCAGGTGCTTCGGGTCCTCCGCCTCGCCGAACCAGCCCGGCGCGTCCAGGTGAAAACGCTCCTGCATCCGCCCGGCGTTCTCGCGCAGATTCGCAGGCAGCGCGGCCATCAGCTTGTTCTGCGCGGCGATCATCGCCGCGTCCAGCCCGAGCGCCGCCGCCGGGCCGGGCAATCCCGCCAGAAACAGCGCTCCTGCCTCGGTCTGCGACAGCCCATTCAGCCGCACGCGATAGCCGTCGAGCAGGCGATAGCCGCCTTCGGCGCCGCGGTCGGCGTAGACGGGGACGCCGGACGCCGCGAGCGCATCGATGTCGCGATAGATCGTGCGCACCGAGACCTCGCAGGCCTCCGCAAGCTCAGGCGCGGTGACCCGCCCCCTGGCCTGGAGGGTGGTGAGGATCGACAGCATCCGGCTCGCGCGCATGATCCCTTAAACCATACCTGACAGAAGATGTCAGGTATGGTCCGCTACAAGCTGCGCCATCGCCAAAAGGTCAGATGGAGACTGCCATGACCGATCCGAACCGCATCACGCTGTATTATTCGCCGCAGACGCGCGCCACCGGCACGCGGGTGCTGCTGGAGGAACTGGGGGCTCCTTACGATCTCCATGTCCTCAACATGAAGGCCGGCGAGCAGCGTCAGTCCGGCTATCTTGCCATCAACCCGCTCGGCAAGGTGCCGGCGATCGGTCACGGCGAGGCGCTGGTGACCGAGCAGGTCGCCATCACCATCTATCTCGCTGACCTGTTTCCGCAGGCCGGCCTCACGCCCTCTCTGACTGATCCGCTCCGCGGCCCCTACCTCCGCTGGATCGCGTATTACGGGTCGTCGTTCGAGCCGGCCCTGATCGACAAGTTCATGCAACGCGAGCCAGCGCCGATCACGCAGTCGCCCTATGCCGACTACGACACCATGTTGGGTGCGCTCGAGACGCAGCTGTCGAAGGGGCCGTATCTGCTCGGCGAGCGCATGACGGCCGCCGACGTGTTGTGGGGGGTCGCGTTCAGCTGGACCATGATGTTCGGTATCGTGCCGAAGAAGGACGTCTTCGTCCGCTATGCGGAGCGCATGACGGCGCGGCCGGCATTCCGGCGGATCACGGCGGCCGACGCCGAGATCGCGGCGCAGCATGCGGCTGCGGCTGGAGGGTAGGCGGCTCGTGCCTCATTCTCCGCTGTCGTCCCGGATCGGGGCACGCTTGTCCGGGACGACAGCGGAGTATGAGGCGCGTCCCGATCCCTCAAAACCGCGGTGTCCGCTTCTCGGCAAATGCCCTGATGCCTTCCTTGATCTCGTCGCCGCGCATGCTGTCGCGGTGGCGCTGGTCGGCGGCTTCCTCATCGAGTTCGCCGCGGGCGAACTCGTTGATGGCGCGCTTCATGCCGCGCATCGCCTGCGGCGCGTTGCCCGCGAGGACGCCGGCAAGCCTGTCGACCTCCTCGTCCAGGAATTCCACCGGCACCATCGCGGTGAGATAGCCGATGCGCAGCATCTCCGGCGCGCTGATCTTCTGCGCGGTCAGGAACAGCTTCTTCGCATTGTCCGGGCCGAGGCGCGTCACGTAGCGTTTGATGCCGCTCGGGTAATAATGCAGCCCAAGCCGCGCCGCCGGCATGAACATTTCCGCGGTATCGACACCGATCCGGAAATCGCAGGCGAGCGCCAGGTCGGTCGAGCCGCCATAGACGCCGCCGTTAAGCCGGCAGATCGTCGGTACGCCCAAATCCTCCAGCCGGTTGACGACCACCGCGAAGGCCGAGCCCGCGCTCTGCTGCTCGTTCGCGCTGACCGCGCGCTCCGCCACCGAGTTGAGATCGTAGCCCGCGGAGAACGCACGCCCGGTGCCGGTCAGCACCAGCACGCGAATATCGGGATCGGCCTCGATCCGGTCGAACAGTCTGACCAGTTCGTCCAGATCCTCCGCCTGGAGCCGGTTGAGATGCTTGGGTCGGTTGAGGCGGATGGTGGCACGTGCGCCGGTGATTTCGAGCAGGGGGCCGGTAGCTGCGTCGGCGGTGTCCGACATTCTTGTCTCCATTGTCGGCGCCAAAGTGCCCGCCCGGGCGGAAACCGTCAACAACGGTGCGCGGATCAGGCGCTCTGGGCCGTCTTCACCACCACGACATTGCTGTCGTCCGGCGGGGCAGGGGCGGCATCGCGCACCGTCTTCTCGGCTTCGCTGGCATGACGTTTCAGATAGTCGCGGCGCATGCCGATCTCGTCGCGGACGAATTCGTAGCCGAGCTTGAAGGTGTCGAGCCCGTCGGTACTGATGGTGCCGTCTCGCAGGCCGATAACGGCGCCGCGCAAGATGGCCTCCAGCTCGTCCTGGAGACATTCGAGCTGATCCAGCGAGTGGGCATGCTCGATCCGCTCGCCGATGTCGAGGATGGCGGTCGAGAGCTCGCTGGCCTTCTCCGGCGCGATGCGGGTGATCTTGGTGTAGATCGCCGCAAAGATCGAGCCGATGACGCTGAGCGCCGCGGCGCCCACATACATCAGGTCGCTGTACTTATCCATGAACGATTTGGTGTCGTCGTTGATGTAGTCGGCTGCCCCCTGGTGTGCCATCACGAAGGCGTCCTTCTCGACGGAGGCCGGCTCTATCCTGGTGGCGAAGCCGTTGTCGAGCCCGAGCGCGGACTTGTTTTCGTAGATGGTGCGGGCCAGTTCGCCCGCCGTGGATACCGACATTCTGGATTGCGCGATCAGCAGCCATTCGAGCCCGATCGTGTCGAGGTCGTCGTCGGGAATCTGCGGCGAAGCCGACAGCGTGCCTGCCGTCAGCGTCTCGCTGGAAATGCCGGGGAATTTGCGCGCCAGCGCCTTGACCTCGTCGATCGCGTTGAGCGTGAAGCCGCCGCGCCTGGCGAGGTGCTCATAGGCCTTGTCCCTGACTGCCCCGGAGGCGTGGACGATGGCGATCACCGCGCCAACGCCGTTTGGCGGTGCAAACAGCTTGTCGAGCTTTGCGCCCTGCGGCGCCATCTGGATCTTCGCAGTGTCAGGACCGTCGGGAAGGTCGAGGATGCTGCGGACGAAGGCGAGGGAGGATTCATTCTCGGCCAAGACCGCGACCTTCCTCCTCTTCAGATCGGCAATCGACTTGATCTTCTTGTTGCCGGGACCAAGCAGGAGCACGAGATCATGCTCGAGAATCGCGAGGGCGCGCGCCCGCAGCGGCACCTTGGCGTCGGTACGCAGGACGGCGAGGTCAGCCTGCCTGCGATCGAATTGGGCGAGCGCCTTGGCGTCGTCTGCATTGTTGACGATCTTGATCCGGAAGCGCGAGGCGTTGTTCTTCAGCACGACGGCGAGCTTGGCCGCGAACAGCGCCTCGTCACTGTTGGGAGCGCCGACGGCAAAGGTCAGCGTCTCCGAATTGTGCAGCAAAGCGCGACCACCCCAGACGGTGGCGAACGACAACAGCAGGGTCAGCACGACGTACAGGAAAACCTGCTGCTGATTTGTCTTGATCACCTTGGGGCGTGGGGGTGCCGGTTCGGTCGGCGATGAGATGGGGCCTTCAGTACTCATGGCAGCACTCTGGCCTTGAGTCGCGGATGGCACCGGCTCGTGGCGGGCGCCCTGTAATTCGTAAACGTCTGAAAAAAGAACGATATTCTCTATCGCCAATGATAGCGCGACGGTAGCAGAATGCAAATTCCGAGCCGGAGGTAACCTTACTCGATGTGTCCGCGGCGATTGGTCATCCTATCACCAGTTAGCCACAGTTGGCGATTTTCCGGTTCCCCCCGCTGCATTCCGCCGCGGGAGATGTCATAAATCACGCGTCCCGGCGATTTGACCGGTCCAAGAAGAAGCTGCGCTGAACGCTCCAATTCTTCTCGTCACGTCAATGAGGGCGTTAGCTTGTCGTTTCCACCCATGTCATCGGCGATTCCGCTTGAAGCGCTCATTGGCTGGATGTTGCTGCTGACCTTCAAGCACATCATCGCCGATTTCGTTCTTCAGACCGCCTGGATGGCGCACGGCAAGGACCAGAAGCATGGCTGGGCTCTGCCGCTTCTGGTGCACTGCCTGATCCACCTTGCCGTTGCGCTGCCGTTGATTCTGATCGTGGCGCCGAAATTCTGGTTCGTGGCGCTGATCGATTTCATGATCCACATCACGATCGACCGCGCCAAGGGGTTCGTCTCGGCGAATTTCGGCGTCGACCTTGCGCATCCCTGGTTCTGGACCCTGATCGGCGTCGACCAGGCGCTGCACCATCTCACCGGCTTCGGCCTCTCCATCTTCATGGCGGCGAACTGAGAGCGGCCGTCCTGCGGCCTTTGGCTGGAAGCAATCGCTTGCATCACGAGAGGTCGTCATGGCCGGGCTTGTCCCGGGCATCCACGTTCTTCGTGCCACTTGGCTCTCCGTGGATGGCCGGGACAAGCCCGGCCATGACGCCGGGAGAGCATTTGCGCCCTCGCGCCCTCTGATTCGCGGCAAGGGCGCAGGCACTCCGGGCGACCACCGGGCAGCGTGGTTAACCCTTCGTTAGAGAATTGCGCTGCATCTTCCCCACACGAGGGAGAACTGCAATGTTTTCAAGCCGCGACACCTTTGAAAGCGATTTCTGCCCGGTCCGCGACGAGCTCCTTGGCGAGATGTATCGCGCCAGCGAAAGTGGGCTGCCGAGGCTGGTTGAGAGTGTTTCCCCTGACGCGCGCGCCAGGCTGGCGCTGTTTTGCTACCGCCGCAGCCATTTGCACTCGCTGGCGGTCGCGATCGCAGCAAGCTGCAGCGAGCGTGACCTGATCGAGAACGGCGGCCGCGTCGGCTCGACGCTCTACGCGCTGTCGCGCGAACGCACGGCGAAATCCTCACCGTCGCTGTCGGGCGGGCGCAAGCCGATCACGCTGTCGACCAAGCCGCTCTCGGTGCTCGCGCCGCTCGATGACGAGCTCGACGACGAAATCAGCGAAGCGGTGCCCGCCTAAGCGGCCTCTATCACAGGGAACCCGAACTTCCGTCGCGCCATCGCGCATTCGGCGTCGCCCGGCATGCAGGTGCGGCAGACTTCCGGCCGCACTTCATAGATACCGCAAGCGGTCGACTTGCCGATTTCTCCCTCCAATGCCGAGCAGCGATCACCCTCGCAGCGCATGCCGGACTGGCGCTCGTTGACCAGCGTCTCGGGAATAGCGGCAAGCTCCTCGTCGCTCTCGATCGAGAAGCGCGGCCAGTTCGCCGAATAGCCGCAGCAGGCCCCGCAACCCTGGCAACAGCTCGACAGATCGATGAGGGAGCTCTCTTCCATCGTCACGTGTCCTTTGGCGGACCCCAGACCAGGCTCTGCCGCCATCTTGCGCGCAGCACGTCGCGCCGTTCCGGATATTTCTCGTCGAGATAGGTCGCCTCGACCACGCGGTCGGTACGGAAGCTGCGGAAGTCGCCGCGCAGCTCGCACCAGGCCGCCAGCAGCCGCACCGCTTCGAGATAGCCGACGGAAATCGGCCAGATCACGCGCTCGCTGGGGCGGCCTTGCTCGTCGCGATAGCGCAGCATGATCTTCTTGCCTTCGTGGATCTGGGTGCGGGTGCGGGCCATGTCCAGGCGGTCCGGCTCCCTGTTCCAGCTCGGCCGCGCCCGGCTCGCCGGCTCCAGCACGAAGGGCCGCAGGCGCTCAGGCACGGTGTCGGCGATCTTGGCCATCAAGTCTTCGGCCGCGCGCGCCAGCGCGGAGTCAGCGTGGCCCGCGACCCATTGCGCGCCCAGCACCGCCGCCTCGATCTCGTCGGGTGTCAGCATGAGCGGCGGGAGGTCAAAACCCTTTTCCAGGATGTAGCCCATGCCGGCTTCGCCGCGGATCGGCACGCGCTGGCCGATCAGCGTCGCGATGTCGCGATAGATCGTGCGCTTCGAGGTCTCGAGCTCGCCCGCGATCGCGTCCGCCGTCAGCGGCTTCCGCGTGCGCCTCAGCACCTGGATGATTTGAAACAGCCGGTCGGCGCGTCTCATGACAGGTCCCTTGTCGCTGCTTTTTTCTCGGTGGTCTCTTCAGAGGGCGGCGCGCGGCTGCTGACAGGATGTTGGCAGCAGGGGAGTTCTATACCGGGACAACACATCGACTGAAGAGGATTTGTCCATGATCATTCCAACCCATTTCGGCCCGGCCGGCCCGTTGTGGCGGAGCCAGCCTTTCCAGATCCAGGCGTGGCGGGCCTGGGCGTTCAGCTGCTTCGTTTCGCTTGATTCCACGGTCGTCGACCTCCGCCTTGCGCTCGCGACCGCCGTGACGCGTTCGCTGGTCCATGCCGCGGATGCGCTGGTTCGCCATGTGATGGGCCGCGCCTGGCGAGGGGCCCGCTTCGCAGAAGATATCACGGCTGCTGCCACCATGGTGGCAGCAGCCGGCCGCTAGGTTCCTTCAACTCGTTCGACACGTTCGGGAGAGCTTCATGATCACGCTTTACGGCTTTGGCACCGGCTTCGGCCTGCCGGAAATCAGCCCCTTCGTCACCAAGACCGAGGTGCAGCTCAAGATGGCGGGCCTGCCCTACCGGAAGGAGCGGGCTATGCCGCCCGCGTCGCCCAAGGGACAGCTGCCCTTCATCGACGATGGCGGCGAAGCCGTGGCTGATTCCACCTTCATCCGCGCCCATATCGAGCGCCGCTACGGCTTCGATTTCGACGCCGGCCTGTCGCTGGCCGAGCGCGCGCAGGCCTGGGCGTTCGAGCGCATGATCGAGCATCACGTCTATTGGGCGCTGGTCGGCGCGCGCTGGGTCGATCCGGTCAATTTCGCCAAGGGGCCTGCGCATTTCTTCGATGGCGCGCCGGAGCACAATCGCGAGAAGCTGCGCGAGGATGCGCAATTCCGCGTCGCCGAGAACTATCTGCTCTCCGGCCTCGGCCGCCATGCGCCGGATGACGACGTCGATCTCGCGGTCCGCTCGCTCTTCGCGCTGTCGGTGCAGCTCGGCGACAGGGCGTACCTGATGGGCAGCAAGCCCTGCGGCGTCGATGCCACCGCCTTCGGCGCGCTCGCCGGAATCCTGACGCCTTTCTTCGAGTCCGGACTGCGCCAGCGGGCCGAGGGATTTCCAAACCTCACCGCCTATGTCGATCGCATGATGGAGACATACTATCCCGAATTCGCTTGGATCCCGCTGCGGCAGGCAGCGTAGGAACGCGCCGTATCCGCTTCGTCATGCCCGGGCTTGTCCCGGGCATCCACGTTCTTCGCGCCGCGGGGCAAGGCGTGGATGGCCGGGACAAGCCCGGCCATGACGACCTGAGAGTCCGGAGCAAAAACAAAAGAGCCGGCCCATCGGGCCGGCTCTCGTCGTCTCAAATCTTTCGTCGCACCTACTTCACCAGCGAGTACTTGCCGTCCTTCACCGTGAGCAGGATGCGCGAGCGCTGGTCGAGGCCGTAGCGGTCCTTTTCGGTGAAGTTGTAAACGCCCTGGCTCGCCGCGAGCTCCTTCTCCGTTAGCAGCGCTTGGCGGATGGCTTCGCGGAATTCCGGCGTGCCCGGCTTCGCCGTCTTCAACGCCACCGGAATGATGCGCTTGAGGATCTCGAACGCGTCATAGGAATGGCCGGCGAACTGGCTGCGGCTGTTCGGGCCATATTTGGCTTCATAGGCCGAGTTCAGCGCGAGGCCCGGCTTCTTGGTCAGCGCGCTGTCCGGCTGGTCCTCGGGGTCCATGACCGGACCGGAGGCCATCAGCACGCCCTCCGCCGCCTTGCCGGCGATGCGGATGAAGTCCATGCTGGCAGCACCGTGGGTCTGGTAGATCAGGCCCTTGTAACCGCGCTCGCGCAGCTCGGTCTGCGGCAGGGCGGCCGCGGTGCCGGATGCGCCGACCAGGATCGCATCGGGATTGGCGGCAACGAGCTTCAGCACCTGCCCGGTCACCGAGGTATCGGGACGGGCAAAGCGCTCCTCGTCGACGATGGTCATGCCCATCGGCACGGCCTGGGCCTTGAGGTCGTTGAACCAGAGGTCGCCATAGGAGTCGGAATAGCCGATATAGCCGAGCGTCTTCACGCCCTTGGACTTCATATGGTCGTACAGCACCTTGCCGACGATCGGAATCGGCTGCGGCATCGCGACCGACCACTTCATGCGCTCGGGCGTGATCGGGAACGGCGCCAGGCCGAAATGCGGGATGCCGGCTTCGTTGGCGACGTTGGAGACCGCGATGGTCGGCGGCGTCAGCGCCGAGCCCATGATGAGGTCGGCCTTCGATTCGGTCACGAAGCGGCGGGCGTTGGTGGTCGCCGTGGTGGGATCGCCGCCGTCGTCGAGCACGATCACCTTCAGCGGCACGCCGCCGATCTCCTTCGGCACGAACTCCAGCGCGTTGCGCTCGGGAATGCCGAGCGCTGCACCCGGGCCGGTCGTCGTGGTGGTGATGCCAATGGTGACTTCGCTGGTCTGCGCCAGCGCAGGCACTGCCGGCAGTGCCAGCGCCGCCGCGGTGATGGCGGCGGTCAGGTAAAAGCGTTTCATCTATTCCTCCCTTTACGTGTTTCCTTGAAAGCAGAAATTGGGGGGTAATTCAGCCCCCTCTTTTGGTGATGCGGCGATTTAGCTCCAGGCTCAACTCCCCGTGAACTTCGCTACCATTTCCGCCGGGAACGGTGCCGATTTCAGCTTGTCGGGGTTAACGGGATCGCGGCCGACCAGCACGCGGGTCTCGAACCCCTCGATCGCCAGCGCCTCGCCCTTGTAGACGTTGTGTTTCACCTCGAAGCTCGAGCGCTTGATGCTCTCGATCCTCGTCTCGATGGTGATCCAGTCGCCATAGGTCGAGGGAATGTAGAACTTGGCCCGCGTGTCGACCATCGGGATGCCCACCAGGCCGTATTTGCGGACCAGATCCTGCTTGGAGAAGCCGGCGACCTCGAACAGGGTCGAGGTCGAATCGTCGAACATCGCGAAATAGCGCGGGTAATAGACGATGTTGGCGGGGTCGCAATCGCCCCACTGGATCTGGACCTCGCGCCGGTTCACGAACATGCGCGGCGCCTCATTTCGGCGCCATGCGCAGCGATCCGTCGAGGCGCACCACTTCGCCGTTCAGATACGCATTCTCGACCATGTGCA
Source organism: Bradyrhizobium genomosp. I (2014) (assembly GCF_000261685.1). Lineage (GTDB taxonomy): Bacteria > Pseudomonadota > Alphaproteobacteria > Rhizobiales > Xanthobacteraceae > Bradyrhizobium. The sequence goes on from NZ_AJQE01000275.1 coordinate 10,053, forward strand.
GCGCGAGCGCGGCGAATTCGTCGGCATTGCCGAGCCGGCGCGGGAAGGGGATCGCGGCGGCGAGCGAGTCCTGGGCTTCCTGCGGCAGGTTCGCGAGCAGCGGCGTCAGGAACAGGCCGGGCGCGATGGTCAGCACGCGGACGCCGAACTGCGCGAGCTCGCGCGCGATCGGCAGCGTCATGCCGACGATGCCGCCCTTCGAGGCCGAATAGGCGGACTGGCCGATCTGGCCGTCATAGGCGGCGACGGACGCCGTGTTGATGATGACGCCGCGCTCGCCGGTCGCCTGCGGCTCCAGCCTGGACATCTCGGTCGCGGCAAGGCGCAGCATGTTGAAGGTGCCGATCAGATTGACCTTGATCACCTTGTCGAAATCGGCGAGCGCCATCGGGCCGTCGCGGCCGACCACGCGCTTGGCAACGCCGATGCCGGCGCAATTGACCAGCACGCGGGCCGGGCCATGGGCCTTGGTCGCCTGCGCGATCGCGGCTTCCGCGGAGGCGGCGTCGGAGACGTCGCAGGTCACGGCGACGCCGTTGATCTCGGCGGCGACGGTTTCCGCGAGCTTGGCATTGAGATCGAACACCGCGACCTTGGCGCCCTGCGCCGCCAGCTTTCGCGCGGTCGCCGCACCCAATCCCGATGCGCCGCCGGTCACGATGGCTGCCTGATCCTTCAACAACATGGCGTTCTCCTTTGGCGATGATTTCTCAAGCGACCGATATCACACGGTTCGATGGATTGGCAGCGTAGAGCTCCTCGATCAGCTCGCCGCGATGCTCCAGCACCGCACGCTGGTTGATCGAGCCCTTGTCGGTGACTTCGCCCTTGTCGATCGACAGCGGCGTGTCCATCAGGATCGCGCGCGTGATCCGTGTCGAGGAGCCGGTGGCCTGGCTGAGAAAACGCGTCAGGCGTTCGCGAAAAGCCTCGCGCACCAGCCGGTCCCGCGTGGCGACGACGAGATCGTCGGTCGGCAGCGTCGGGTTGATCAGCCGGCAGCCGTCGAGGTCGAGCACGACCAGCGCGGAGATCTCGTCACGGTTGATGCCGGCGATGACGACGTCGCGCACCAGCGGGGCGCAGGCCGCAACGAAGCGCGCTCGCAAGGGACCGACGCTGACCCAGGTGCCGCTCGCCAGCTTGAAATCCTCGCTGACGCGGCCGTCGAAGTCGAAGCCGGCGTTGAGATCATCGGGATCGGTCGGCTTGAGCGCATCGCCGAGCTTGTAGAATCCTTCCTCGTCGAAGGATTTTGCGGTGATGTCGGGCTGACGCCAGTAGCCGGGCATCACGTTCGGCCCCTTGCAGCGGACCTCCAGCTTGCCGTTGTTCGGCACCAGCTTGGCGTCGTTGCCCGAGACGGGCAGGCCGACATGGCCGGAACGGCTGGTGCGCGGATTGACCGACATGAAGAACGGCGCGGTCTCGGTGGCGCCCAAGCCGGTCAGCATCGGCACGCGGTAGCCTTTTTCCTTTACCGCAAGCTCGTCGAGGCTGTTCCAGACGAACGGCGACAGCGCCGCGCCCGAGAAGAACATCGCGTGCAGCCGGTCGAAGAACTTTGCGCGCAGGCCCTGGTCGTCGCGCAGATACGGCAACAGCGATTCGTAGCCCTTGGGCACGTTGAAGTAGACCGTGGGCGAAATCTCCTGGAGATTGCGCACGGTCTCCTCGATGCCGCCGGGCATCGGCTTGCCGGCGTCCAGATACATCGAGCCGCCGTTGTAGAGCGTCAATCCGATATTGTGGTTGCCGCCAAAGGTGTGGTTCCAGGGCAGCCAGTCGATGATGACGGGCGGCTCGTCCTTGAGAAAGGCGAGCGTCTCGCGCAGCATCACCTGGTTGGCGCAGATCATGCGCTGGGTGTTGATGACGGCCTTGGGATTGCCGGTCGAGCCCGAGGTCAGCAGGAATTTTGCGATGGCGTCGGGCCCGATCCTGCCGTGGACGTCGTCGAGGTCGCTGCGGAGCGGCGTTGCCATGAGGTCGGCGAGCAGGGTGACGTCGCGGCCCGGCACATGGCCATAGGACGCGGCGATCTCGGTGCCGAGCGAAACATTGGCGGTGAGCGCATCGGCGAACTTGTCGGCATCCTCGGCGAAGACGAGGCCGGGCGTCAGCAGCTTCATCAGATAGGATAGCTTGCCGTAATCCTTCGACACCAGCGAATAGGCCGGCGACACCGGGCAGAATGGAACGCCGGCATAGAACGCGCCGAAGGCGAGCAGGGCATGGTCGATCGAATTGCCGGAGAGGATGACGACCGGGCGCTCCGCCGACAGACCGCGCGCAATCAGACTTGATGCGATGTGCCGGCTCGCGGTGAGCAACTCGGCATAGGTGATCTTGCGCCAGCCGCGACCGCCTTCGCGCTCGGCCATGAAGACGCGGTCCGGCGTGGTCTGGGCCCAATGATGCAGGCGGTCGGTGATGCGGACCGGGTAGTCGCCGAGCGGCTGCTTCGGCCTGAGGTAGATCGTGCCGTCGTCGCGCCGCTCGACATTGACGACGGGATCGCCGAACGAGATCGGCCGCAGCGGCAAAGTGCTCGCGCCGCGCTCCATGCTGGAAGAGGAGGGCTGCGCGCTCATGACTTCGGCTTTACCTTTGCGGTCTTGTGTTCGAGGAATTCGCGGATCCTGCGTTTTGCTTCCTTGTCGCTCTGCGCCACCGTTGCCATCAGCGATTCCATCAGAAGACCGGTCTGCGGATTGGCCTCCGCGATCATCGGCAGCGCCTGGAGCACGGCAAAATTGGTCAGCGGCGCGTTGGAGGCGATCTTCGTTGCAAGCTCCAGCGCCTTGCCGAGCCCGTTGCCAGCCTCCGTCAGATATTGCGCGAAGCCGTAGGACGCGCCTTCGGTCGCGCTGTAGACGCGTCCGGTCAGCATCATGTCCATCATCCTGGCGACGCCGATCAGCCGCGGCAGCCGCACCGAGCCGCCGCCGCCGACGAAGATGCCGCGCTGTCCCTCCGGCAGCGCGAAATAGGTCGAGGGCTCGGCGACGCGGATATGCGCGGCGCAGGCAAGCTCGAGCCCGCCGCCGATCACGGCGCCCCGAAGCGCCGCGATGACGGGCACGCGGCTGTACTGGATGCGATCGAACACCCGGTGCCACATCTGGGAATGGAGCAGGCCGCCGGTCGCGTCATGCTCGGTCAATTCGGACAGGTCGAGACCGCTGGAGAAATGGTCGCCGATGCCGTGGATGACGACCGCACCGATGTCCTCGGGCAGGGAGGCAAAACACTCGCCGATTTCCAGGATGATGCCGTCATTGAGCGCATTGCGCTTCGCCGGCCGGTTCAGACCAACGGTCAGAACCCGGTCCGCCCGCTCGATCCTCAAAAGCCCGGAGGCACCCGCGTCAGCGGTCTCGGCGTTTCCCTGTGTCATTTGCGTCCTTATCAGAATAGTTATGTTGTATAACGAATTCTGGGGGAGTCAATATGGAGCCGGGCGGCGATCCTCACATTCGGTGTCGTTCCGGCGAACGCCGGGACCCATACTCCCGGGAAGAATTTGGCGAAGATTGATCGTTCGGCACCGCGACCGCCGCGATCGATAGATCGCGCGGTATGGGTACCGGCGTTCGCCGGAACGACGGCGGCGTGTGTGGCTCACACCACCTGATGCACGTCGATCACCACGCGATCCGCGTGCCGCGCGGCCGAGCCGACGAAAATGTGCTCCATCAGCCAGCGATATTTCTCGTGTCCGGTCTCGAACTTCGGCACGGTGCGGAAGTAGATCAGCCTGGGGTCGACCGGCTCGCCGCGCTTGAGCTTTTGCAGCAGCTCGACCGGGCCGAAGCGCATGCCCTTGTTCTCGACGTAGATGATAGCGCCCTCGTCGGTTTCGAAGGCGTATTTGGCTTCGAGATCGATCAGCTCGTTGGGACGAATGGTCTGGAAGTCGGCGCCGAATGGCAGCACCTTGCCTTTGACCCCGCCCGTCACCTCGCCGCCGATGATCGGGATGATGCGGCGAACGCCGATCCCGGTCTCGCCGGCGGTCACGACGTCGCCGATGCGGGCGGTGATGGTGAAGGCGTATTTGGTCTCGAGGGTGGGTGTGGTCATCGCGTCACCTCGTCAATTCGCCATCATCCGCGTGGGCAGCCAGGTCGCCAGCAGCGGGAAGGCGATCAGGATCACGAGGCGGATCAGGTCCGTGACCACGAACGGAATCACGCCCTTGAAGATGGTGGAGAAGGAGACGTCCTTCACCACGCTCTTGATGACGAACACATTCATGCCGACCGGCGGATGGATCAGGCCGAGCTCGACGGTCATGACGATGATGACGCCGAACCAGATCGGATCGAAGCCGAGATGCATGATCACCGGGAAGATGATCGGCACGGTCAGGATGATCATCGCCATGGCGTCCATCAGGCAGCCGAGCACGAGATACATCACCATGATCAACGCCAGCACGCCGTAGCTGCCGAGGCCGAGGCCGGTGAGGAATTCCGTCACCTTCTGCGGCGTCTGCGTCACCGTGAGGAAATAGCCGAAGATCAGCGCGCCGATCAGCACGGTGAACACGGCGGCCGCGGTGCGCGTCGCCTGCAGCAGCGAGGCCAGGATCTTCTCGCGGTCGAGGCGGCCCGTCAGCACGCCGATGATGAAGGCGCCGGTGGCGCCGACGCCGCCGGCCTCCGTCGGCGTGAAGCGCGGCAGGAAGGGCAGGCCGTAGAGGCCGCCGATCACGAAGATGAACAGCAGCACGGGCGCCCAGATCTCCTTCAGGCCCGCAAAGCGCTCGCGCCACGGCGTCACCTTGCCTTTCGGCAGGAAGTCGGGACGAAGATAGCCGATCAGGAAGATCGTGATCATGTACATGCTCATCGCCAGCAGGCCCGGGATGATGCCGGCGATGAAGAGCTTGCCGATGTCCTGCTCGGTGATGATGCCGTAGACCGCGAGCACGGTGGAGGGCGGCAGCATCGCGCCCAGCGTGCCGCCCGCCGCGATCACGCCGGTGGCAAAGGACTGCGGGTAGCCGAAGCGGCGCATCTCCGGGTAGGCGACGGCGGAGAAGGTCGCGGCGGTCGCGACCGAGGAGCCGCAGATCGCGGCAAAGCCGCCGCAGGCGCCGACGGTGGCGATGCCGAGCCCGCCGCGTAAGTGGCCGACGAAACCGTTGGCGGCGCGGAACAGCTCGCGGCTCATGCCGGAATTGGACACGAACGAACCCATCAGCAGGAACATCGGGATGACCCCGAAAGTGTAGTCGGTCACCGTGCGCATCGAGGTCTGGCCGACCAGCTTCAGCGCCGCATTTCCGTTGACGAGATAGGCGAAGCCGGAGACGCCGACGAGGCCCATGGCCATGCCGACGGGCACGCGCAGCAGCATCAGGACGAACAGGGAAACGAAGCCGATTAAGGCGACGGCATCGGTGCTCATGACTACTCCGTCGCCTTCAATTTGGGATCATGCATGTCTTCGGGATGGAATATCAGCCGGTAGGTGCGGATCGCGATCAGCAGCACGGCGGAGACGTCGCCGATCCAGGCGATGGCGAAGAACGGCCAGGTCGGCATGTGCATGTCGAAGGTCAGGACGTTGTCGTTGTAGGTGCCGCGCACCTTGTCGAACAAAGTCCAGGTCTGCACGGTCACCACGAACAGCAGGACCAGGGTCGCGAACACGTCGATCCAGCGCTGATAGCGCGGGCCGACGTTGCCCCAGACGAGGTCCACCGTGATGTGGGTGCCGCGGTAGGAGGTTGCCGCGATACCCCAGAAGATGAGGATACCGAGCAGCATGCGGCCGATGTCGAAACTGTCGGGGATCGAATAGTTCAGTGTGTTGCGCAGCAGCACCGACAGGAAGATATCGAGTGCGACAAGGCCGACGAAGCCGGCCGCGATCCATTCGATCGTGTCGATGATGCGGTCCATCCAGGAGCGCTTCATGGGATGTGTCTTGTCGTCCGATGTCATGTCCGTTCTCGGCTCAGGCGGCAGGCTTTGCCTCTCCCGCTTGCGGGGAGAGGCCGACACGCGAAGCGCGGCGGGCGAGGGGGGCTCTCCGCGAGTCTCGCTGTCGCCGTCTCCGTGGAGACTCCCCCTCACCCCGACCCTCTCCCCGCAGGCGGGGAGAGGAGGACGAAGCGCCGTGCGCTCCTCACCTCTACCCGCGCCTGCAGAATAACGGCGGCGAGATGCCCCTCGCCGCCGCATCTTCCCTCGGCGAAATGTTACTCCGCCAGCGCGTTGTACTTCTTCAGCGAGGCCTTGAGGTCTGCGAGCGCGGCGTCCGGATCGGCGCCGGCCTTCTTGGCGCCGTCGGCCCAGGTCTTCACCAGCGGCTCGGCGGCCTTCTTCCAGGCGGCGGTCTGCTCCGGTGTCAGCTTGTAGACCTCGTGGCTGGATTCCGCCTTCACCTTGTCGATGCCGGCATCCTCGAACTTGCCCCAGTGCTCGCCGACCGCGCCCGCCATTTCGGTCGAGCAGTTCTTGTCGATCGCGGCTTTCTGCTTCTCGGACATCGCATTGTACTTGTCCTTGTTGATCACGAACACGAAGGTCGTGGTGTAGAGCGGCGCCTCCATGTCGTATTTGGTCACCTTGTCGATGCCGAACAGCACCAGGGAGCCCCAGGGGAAGGTGACGGCGTCGGCGACGCCGCGCTCGATGATGTCGCGCACTTCCGGTGCCGAGGACTGCACGTTGGTGCCGCCGAGCGAGGTGACGAAGTTCGCCATGGTGGCGTGCGCGGGGCGGATCTTCATGCCCTTCACGTCCTCGGGGCTGACGATTTTCTTGGTTTTGGAGTGGAAGGAGGAGGGCGAGTGGACGAAGGCGAGGCAGTATTTGACGTCCTTCATCTCCTTCTCGGCATATTTCCGATACCAGGCGTCCAGCCCCATCGAGCCGCCCTTGGCGTCGGAGATCAGGAACGGCAATTCGCCGGCGCCGATGATCGGGAAGCGGCCGGGCTGGTAGCCGGGATTGACGTAGGTGACGTCGGCGATGCCGTCGCGCGCCATGTCGTAATGGTCGAACGCCTTGCCGAGCTGCTGGGCCGGAAACACCTTGCCCGTGATGGTGCCGCCGGAATCCTTGTTCACCGCAGCGACCCAGTCTTCCAGGGATTTCTGCAGCGGGTGCGACGCCGGCACCCAGTGCGAGACCTTCAAGTCGAAGGTCTTGTCCTGCGCCAACGCAGGGCTCACGCTTGCTGCCAGCAGCAAAGCCAGACAGGCTCTTCTCATCACGCGTCTCTCCCTCTTTTTGATGGCGGGCTTCGATGGCCCGGCCTCATTAATTAACATGTTATATAATTGGCCGGCGCGTTCAAGCCGGAACTGACGTGCGCCTTATCGCGTCGTCTACGTCAGCCATGTTGCATGGATTTGTCGCCCTGCCGCGACCCGCACTCCCCTTTTGCCCAACCGTTATATGGTATAATTATCCTGAGCGACTTGAAGCGACAAGCGGGCCGCAACGAAAGCCTACAGGATCGGAAGGAGCAAGTATTGCGGACAAAAGTCGCAATCATCGGGGCCGGACCGGCTGGATTGTTGCTTGGGCAACTGCTGCACGCCTATGGCATCGACAACGTGATCCTGGAGCGGCAAAGCCCGGACTATGTGCTCGGCCGCATTCGCGCCGGCCTGCTGGAGGAGGGAACCGTCGCGCTGCTCGACCAGGTCGGTGCCGGCGCACGGGCACACGCCGAAGGCCTGGTTCATGAAGGCATCGAGCTTGCCTTTTCCGGCCGCCGTCATCGCATCGACATGAAGGGTGCGACCGGCAAGACGGTGATGATCTACGGCCAGACCGAGGTCACGCTCGACCTGATGAATGCGCGCAAGGCCGCCGGTCTCGTCTCGGTCTACGAGGCCAAGGACGTGCAGCCGCATGATTTCGACGGCAGTCACCCGCGTGTCACCTACGTCAAGGACGGTGTCACCCACAGGATCGATTGCGATTTCATCGCCGGCTGCGACGGCTTCCATGGCGTCAGCCGCGCCAGCGTTCCAGCCTCGGCGATCGAGGAGTTCGAGCGGGTCTATCCGTTCGGGTGGCTCGGCATCTTGTCGGATACCCCGCCGGTCAGCCATGAACTGATCTACTCCAATCATGCCCGCGGCTTTGCGCTTTGCACCATGCGCTCGACGAAGCGCAGCCGCTATTACGTGCAGTGCGCGCTGGATGACCATGTCGACCAATGGCCGGACGACCGCTTCTGGGACGAGTTGAAGCGCCGGCTCGACCAGGAGGCGGCCGACAGTCTCGTCACGGGGCCCTCGATCGAGAAGAGCATCGCGCCCTTGCGCAGCTTCGTCGCCGAGCCGATGCGCTTCGGCAGGATGTTCCTGTGTGGCGATGCCGCCCACATCGTGCCGCCGACGGGCGCCAAGGGCCTGAACCTGGCTGCCAGCGACGCGCATTATCTGTCGGGCGGCTTACGCGAATTCTACGATGAGAAATCCAGCGCCGGCATCGATGCCTATTCCGCCATGGCGCTGGCACGGGTCTGGAAGGCCGTGCGGTTCTCCTGGTGGATGACCTCGATGCTGCACAAATTCCCCGACACCGGCACCATCGGCGCCCGCATCCAGCTCGCCGAACTCGACTACGTCACGCAGTCGCAGGCCGCGATGACGTCGCTGTCGGAGAATTACGTCGGGCTGCCGTTTTAGGGCTCGCCGCTGCCACGTCCTCCGTCATTGCGAGCGTAGCGAAGCAATCCGGGAATCTCTCCGCGGGAACAATGGATCGCTTCGCCGCAAGAGCTCCTCGCAACGACGGCCGTGCCCGTTTCAAACGCCCGCGCAAATCCCGTTTAAAACTTTGTAATTGATGCATCCGTCACGTCCATCGCGTTCAATGCCGGCGACACAGCAACGCGAGACACCCATGACCGCTCCCGACGTTCCGGCCGGCTTCGAGCCGCATTTCCGCAAAGCGCCGCTCACCGATCCCTGGGAGCCGCTCTATTCGAACAAGACCGACAAGGGCGTCACCGTCGGATTGCGCCTGGCGACGCCGCACACCAACGCGCGCGGATTGATCCACGGAGGATTGATCGCAGCGCTGGCCGATGCCGCTATGGGCTACAGCTGCGCCCAGGCGACGGGGTGGACGACGTCCTTCGTCACGATCTCGCTGTCGGTCGACTACGTCGGCGCCGCCGAGATCGGCCAGTGGCTCTCGGTCGAGGGCGAGGCGATCAAGACCGGCAGCACGATCTGCTTCGCGCAGTGCCTCGCAAAGGCAGACGACGTCGTGATCGCACGCGCGAGCGGCACGTTCCGCGTGGTGCCGAAGAAGTAGCTCTCTCGTGCCCCGGCTCTGCGGAGCGGCACTTCGCGCTGGACCGCGTCTGGGACACGGGCCTCACCCGAACCTCCACTCCGCCGTCTCCACCACGAGATCGATGAACGCGCGCACCTTGGCCGAGAGCAGGCGCGAGGTCGGATAGACGATGTGGATCGGCAGCGCCGGCTGCTCGTATTTCGCCAGCACGATTTTCAGCCGTCCGCGCTTCAGCCCCTCGGCCGCCTGGTAGGCCAGCACGCGCGTCACGCCGCCGCCGGCCTCGGCATATTGCAGCGCCGCGTCGGCGCTGTTGCTGGTGAAGCGCGGGGCCGTCGTTACCTCGTTGTCGCGGCCGTCCTGAACGAAATGCCAATTGGCGGCCGAGCCGAACGCGATGGTCTGGTGCGCGAGCAATTCCTGTGGTGTCTTCGGTTCACCATGGCGCTTGAGATAGCCGGGCGCTGCCACCACGATCCGCCGCATCTCGCCGACCTGCCGCGCCACCAGCGAGGAATCGGCGAGATGGCCGATCCGCACCGCGGCGTCGACGGCGTCTTCCACGAGATTGACGAGGTGGTCGGACAGCCTGAGCTCGGCGGCGACTTCGGGATAGCGCTTGAGATAGGCCGTCATGACCGGCCCGACATGCAGCCGGCCGAAGCCGACCGGGGCCGACACCACCAGCCGTCCGCTCGGGCGGCTGCGCTCCTGCCGCGCCGAGCCATCGGCCTCCTCGACATCGGCGAGGATGCGCCTGACGCGCTCCAGATACCGGGTGCCGACGTCGGTCAGTGTCACCTGCCGTGTGGTCCGCTGTAGCAGCCGGGCGCCGAGATGCTCCTCCAGCGCCGCGATCAGCCGCGTCACCGCCGAGGGCGACAGCTGCAGCTTGCGCGCCGCCGGCGCAAAGCCGCGCAGATCGGCGACGGTGACGAAGACGTGCATGGCGTCGAGGCGGTCCATGGCATTATTGCTTATATCGCAATGATGAAGTGTCAAGGTACCTAATTGTTTTAGACGCCGAAGGCTCCACATTAGCGGTCGAAAGACGCAAGCATGCGCCGGAATTTCAGGAGATGTTCCGATGACAACGGCCCACACCTATGCCAGCGATGTTGCCTTCTCGCCCGCTGTGAAGGCGATCCAGGCTCGCAAGGGTTCGCGCGAGGCCTACGCGCGCAGCGAGCAGCGCGGCTGGCGCATCGAGGTCGACGACAACCTCGCGGCCTTCCTGGCTGACGCCAACAGCTTCTATTTCGCCACCGCTTCGGCCGACGGCCAGCCCTACATCCAGCATCGCGGCGGCCCGAAGGGCTTTCTCAAGGTGCTGGACAGGCAGACGCTCGCCTTCGCCGATTATGCCGGCAACCAGCAGTTCATTACCCAGGGCAATCTCTCGGAAAACCCCAAGGCCTACATCTTCGTGATGGACTACGCCCATCGTCGTCGTGTGAAGATCTGGGGCGAAGCGCGGGTCGTCGAGGACGACGAAGCGCTGACGACGGCCCTGATGCCGAAGGGTTACCGTGCCCGTCCGGAACAGGTGATCCTGTTCAAGATCGCGGCCTGGGACACAAACTGCCCGCAGCACATTCCGCAGAAGTTCGACGCGGGCGATGTCGCGACGGCACTGGCCGCGAGGGACGCGAGGATCGCGGAACTGGAAGCGGAGGTGGCAGCGTTGAGGGGGGAGAAAGCGGCCACGTAGGTCGCCACTTGTTTACCCTCCCCTGGAGGGGGAGGGTCGATCGCGCGGAGCGCGAGCGGGGTGGGGTGATCTCTCAATGCCGGCACTGTGCGAGGTGGCGAGACCGTCACCCCACCCCGCTTCGCATTCCGCTCCGCTACATGCGAAGCGACCCTCCCCCTCCGGGGGAGGGTAAGAGTCACGACACATTCTCGCCTTCGTGCTGGAAGCCGAGATAGCTGGCTGCCACTCCCTCGTTGGCCGCGACGTCGCTGGCTTTGCCGCTCAGCACGAACTCGCCGAGCTCCATCACATAGGCCCGGTCCGCGATCTTCAGCGCGGCCTGCGCGTTCTGCTCGACCAGCAGCACGGAGACGCCGCTAGCGCGCAGCTGGCCGACGATGCGGAAGATGTCGGCGACGATGATGGGCGCGAGGCCGAGGCTCGGCTCGTCCAGCATCAGGAGCTTCGGCTCGCCCATCAGCGCACGGCCCATCGCCAGCATCTGCTGCTCGCCGCCGGACAGCGTGCCGGCGAACTGCTTGCGCCGCTCCTTGAGCCGCGGGAACAGCGTGTAGACGCGCTCCATCGAGGCCTTCGCCTTGCTCCGCTCGATGCGGAAGGCGCCAAGCTCGAGATTGTCCTCGACATTCATGGTCACGAACAATTCGCGGTGCTCCGGCACGAGGCCAAGGCCCATCGCGACGCGGTCCTCGATGTCGAGCCGGGCGAGGTCCTGTCCGGCAAAGGCGACGCGCCCCTTCAGCGGCAGGATGCCCATGATGGCCGAGAGCAGCGTGGTCTTGCCGGCGCCGTTGGCGCCGACGATGGTGACGATCTCGTTCGTGCCGACCTCGAGCGAGACCGAACGCACCGCCTCGACCTTGCCATAGGCGACATGGGCGTCGGTGACGGACAATAGCGCGCTCATGCCGCCACTCCGAGATAGGCCTTGATCACTTCGGGATTGGTCTTGATCGTGGCGGGGGTGCCCTCGGCGATCTTGGTGCCGAAATCGAGCACCACGATGCGGTCGGCGAGGTTCATCACGAAGCCCATGTCATGCTCGACCAAAAGGACGGACATTCCGCCGTCGCGCAAGTCGCGCAGCAGCGCGGCGAGCCGCTGCTTCTCCATGTGGCGCAGACCCGCGGCGGGCTCGTCGAGCAGCAGCAGCATCGGGTCGACGCAGAGTGCCCGCGCGATCTCGACGATGCGCTGCTGTCCGAGCGAGAGCGAGCCCGCGAGCTGATGCATCTGCTCGGTGAGGCCGACGCGTTCGATCTGGCGGGCGGCCTCGGCGAGCAGCTTGGCTTCATCAGTGCGGTCGAGCCGCAGCATCGAGGCGATCGGCCCCGAATGACCGCGCAGATGCGCCCCGATCGCGACGTTCTCCAGCACGGTCATGTCGGGGACGAGCTTGACGTGCTGAAAGGTCCTGCTGATGCCGAGCTTGACGATCTCCTGCGGCGGCGCCTTGTCGACCTTCCTGCCGAGCACCGAGACCGAGCCCGAGGTCGCCGAAAGCACGCCGGTAATCAGGTTGAAGGTCGTGCTCTTGCCGGCGCCGTTCGGACCGATCAGCGCGACGATCTCGCGGGCCTGGACGTCGAAGGAGACATTGTTGACCGCGACCACGCCGCCGAACTGCTTTCGCGCTTTCTCCACCTGAAGCAGGACGCCGGACTGAACCGGCGAGCGTGTGCGCGACTCCAGCTCGAGCGAAGTATCCGGCTTCCCTCCACCGGTGCGTTCCGGCAGGAACGACATCAGCCACGGCCAGAGGCCGCCGGGCGCAAGTTGCAGCAGGGCCACCAGCATGAGGCCGAACACGATGGTCTCGACCTGCCCGGAGCCGGGCAGGATCAGCGGCAGATAGCTTTGCAGCACCTCTTTCAGGACCACGACGATCGCCGCGCCGAGCACGCCGCCCCAGACATAGCCGGCGCCGCCGACCACCGCGATGAAGAGATATTCGATGCCGGCCTGTGCGCCGAACGGCGTCGGGTTCACCGCGCGCTGAAGATGCGCGTAGAGCCACCCCGAAAGGCCGGCGAGCACTGCGGCATGGATGAACACCAGCAGTTTTGCGCGCGGCGTGTGTACGCCGAAGGCCTCGGCCGCGACATGGCCGCGCCGAAGCGCGCGGATGGCGCGGCCGGTGCGGGAGTCCAGGAGATTCATCGTCAGCAGGGCCGAGAGGATCACCGCGACCCAGATGGCGTAATAGATCGAACCGGGCGAGAGCATCTTGAACGTGCCGATCGACAGCGGCGGGATCGCCGAGATGCCGTCATTGCGCCCCAGGAATTCCAGCTTGCTGAAGAGATAGAACAGCCCCAATCCCCAGGCGAGCGTGCCGAGCGGCAGGTAATGGCCGGAGAGGCGGACGGTGATCAGCCCGAGCAGCACCGCGAGCGATCCACTGACCAGGAGCGACAGCGGCAGGGTCAGCCACGGCGACAGGCCGTAGGCGGTCGACAGCACCGCGGTGGTGTAGGCGCCGAAACCGACGAAGGCCGCCTGTCCGAAAGAGGTCAGGCCGCCGACGCCGGTCAGCAGCACGAGGCCCATCGCGACGAGCGCCGCAAGACCGATATTGTCGAGCAGCACGATCCAGAACGGCGGCATGCCCGGGACGAACGGGATCGCCGCCATGAGAGCTGCGAAGATGAGGATGGGAAGCCGGCTCTGCATCTTGGCCTCAGTCCTTCTCTTCTTCGACGGCCGGCGCGGCGAGCGAGCGCAGCAGCAGCACGGGGATCAGCAGCATGAAGACGATCACTTCCTTGTAGTTGGAGGCATAGAAGGACGAGAACGCCTCGACGATGCCGACCACCAGCGCCGCGACGGCGGTGAGGGGATAGCTGACGAGGCCGCCGATGATCGCGGCGACGAAGCCCTTCAGGCCGATCAGGAAGCCGGAGTCGTAGTAGAGCGTCGTGATCGGCACGATCATGATGCCCGACAGCGCGCCGATGACGGAGGCCAGCAGAAAGGCGATCTGTCCGGACAGCGTGGTGCGTATGCCGGCGAGCCGCGCCCCCAGCCGGTTCACGGCGGTCGCGCGCAGTGCCTTGCCGTAGAGCGTCAGGCCGAAGAACAGCCAGAGCCCGACGATGAAGGCGATGGTGATGGCGTAGACGGTGATGCTCTGGCCGGTGAAGCGCAGCGTGCCGGCGGTGAAGGCGCCGGACAGCACGGCGGGTCCGCGCTGGCCCTCGGCGCCGAAGAACAGCAGCCCCAGCCCCTGGAGCGCGAGATGCACGCCCACCGAGGCGATCAGCAGCACCAGCACGGAGGTGTGCGCCAGCGGCTGGAAGGCGATGCGGTAGAGATAGACGCCGATCATCGCGACGATCACGAGGGACAGCGCGATGCAGATCGCCACCGGCGGCTTCTCGCTGGCGAAGTAAACGGTCAGCGCCAGCACGATGCCGGGCAGCACGATGTTGGTGACGAAGCTGCGCACGATCAGCCGCGCATGCAGCGCCTTGCGCGCCACGAAAAGGTCGAAGGCGAAGGCGCCGATGCCAAGCGCAAGCGCGAGCTTTGCCGTGCCCGGCATCTGGCCCGCGGCCAGCGAGGCATAGGTCAACGCGCCGTAGGTGACGAATTCGCCTTGCGGAATGAGGATCACGCGGGTGACGGCGAACACCAGCACCAGCGCCAGGCCGAGCAGCGCGTAGATCGCGCCATTGGTGATGCCGTCCTGCACCAGGAACAGCATGATGGTGGTATTCAAGACCGGACGCTCCCCCTCAAGATCGAGGACCGGTCTCCGCAATTGCGGTGGATGGTCCCCCTCACAGCCATTGAAATACGCTGACGATATTTGATATGGTCCATAACAATTATCAAATATAACATCAAGGGCGGGGGGAACGACCCGCCCGAATTTAGCGGGATTACGAGCACGAGGCGATGACCGTTTCCAAGACCGCTGAAAAGTCGTCCGAAAAACCCGCTGACGCGGCCAAGGGCCGCAAGGACGCGGGCGAAGTCCAGGCCGAAGCGCTCCAGCTCGGCGAGCTCTCCGAGCAGCTCGGCTATGTCCTGAAGCGGGCGCAGCTCAAGGTATTCGAGAACTTTTTGCGCTGCATGGCCTCGCTCCAGCTGACGCCGGCGCAGTTCTCGGTGCTGCTCCTGGTCGAGAAGAACCCCGGGCGTAACCAGACCGAGATCGCCTCCACGCTCGGCATCCTCAGGCCGAACTTCGTGGCGATGCTCGACAATCTCGAGAGCCGCGACCTTTGCGCGCGGATCCGCTCCACCAACGACCGCCGCTCCCATATCCTGGTGCTCACCGACAAGGGCAAGGCCGTGCTGGCGCGGGCAAAGAAGCTCGTTGCCACCAAGCATGAGGCCCGGTTGAACGACCTGCTCGGCCAGGCCAACCGCGAGGCCCTGATCGGGATGCTCTCGAAGATCGCCAACGAGTTTTGACTCTGATCCTCTTCTGGAGGGGAGGGTCGGCCGCGCGGAGCTGAAGTCGCACGTCTGCGAAGTCTTGAGCTCACACCCCATGGCACACTGCGCTCCCTCCCCCCTTGCGGGGGAGGGCGGGGGAGAGGGGTGGCCCAGCAAATGGTGTGCGATATATTCCACATTATCAATTATCAGCAACAGCGGACTCGTGATGCGCACTCCGTCGAGAGAGCGTGCCGTGTGGCACCCCTCTCCCTAGCCCTCCCCCGCAAGGGGGGAGGGAACGCAGCGGAGTGTGGGGCAGACGCCTCAATCCACCAAGATCAACCTGATATCATTCACGTTCGTCAGGGTCGGGCCAGGCTGCAGCAGATCGCGCGTGGCCTCGAAGAATGTTGTTGCAGCCCTTGCGCCTTCATCTTCGCGAAGGTCGCAGCATCGATCAGTGCGCCGCACACGCCCCGGGGGGCGTAAGCTCGGAGGACATCGAACGGAATGATGCGCTGCGTCTAGAAGATGATGCTTGAAACGTCATTTTGCGCGTCCTAAGCTTGGCAACTCAAGCACTGTAACTGCCACGGACATTGTGCCCCGTGATCACCGCCGCGCAGCTTCGAGCCGCCCGTGCCTTGCTCAGGATCGACCAGCGCGAACTCGCGCAGCGCTGTTCGCTGTCGTTGCCGACGATCCAGCGCATGGAGGCCTCCGAAGGGGTGATCCGCGGCAATGTCGATTCCCTGGTGAAGCTGGTCGAGGCGCTGTCGGTTGCCGGCATCGAGCTGATCGCCGAGGGGGCAGTGTCGAGCGCCGGGGGGCGCGGTGTGCGGCTGAAGTCTCCACCTCCGAGCGCAGGCGGCCAATAGCGATGATGCGTGCGCAAATGATGATGCAGGAGCGGCCATGATCGCCGTGGCGCTATGGTCAGTGGCGGCTCTACTGGCACTGGCGCCTGCGGGAATCGTGCTGTCGACGCGCCCGCGCGGCTCGATCATCCTCTACGGCGGGTGCCTGATCGCGACATCGACGCTATGTGTCACGGCGCTGTCGGATCTGCTCTTTTTCCCGCATCTGACGCCGAGCGCGACACTGCCGATCGGCCTGCCCTGGCTCGGTGCCCATTTCCGGCTCGATGCGCTGTCCGCCTTCTTCCTCGTCGTCGTCAATCTCGGCGGCGCCGCTGCGAGCCTGTTCGCGCTCGGCTACTTCAGGCACGAGGACTCCCCCGGCCGCGTGCTGCCGTTCTATCCTGCCTATCTCGCAGGGATGAACGTCGTCGTGCTGGCAAACGATGCCTTCAGCTTCCTGGTCGCCTGGGAATTCATGTCGCTGACCTCCTGGGCGATGGTGGTGTCGCATCACCGGGAGGCCGAGAATGTCCGCGCCGGCTATGTCTACCTCTTGATGGCAAGTTTCGGCACGCTGGCGCTGCTGCTCGCTTTCGGCCTGCTCGCGAGCGGCGCCGGTTACGATTTCGATGCGATCCGAGCCTCGCATCCTTCCGTTGCGGTGAGTGGCGTGGTGGTGATCCTCATGCTGCTGGGCGCCGGCTCCAAGGCTGGCCTGGTGCCGCTGCACGCTTGGCTGCCGCTCGCCCATCCCGCCGCACCCAGCCACGTCTCCGGCCTGATGAGCGGCGTCATGACCAAGGTCGCCGTCTACGGCTTCGTGCGCATCGTCTTTGATCTTCTGCCCGAACCCGTGTGGTGGTGGAGCATGGTGGTGCTGCTCGTCGGCGGTCCGTCGGCGACGCTGGGCGTGCTCTACGCGCTGATGCAGCGCGACATCAAGCGCGTGCTCGCTTATTCAACGATCGAGAATATCGGCATCATCTTCACCGGCCTCGGACTGGCGCTGGCTTTCAAGGCGGAAGGGCTCGACTGGGTGGCGGCGCTCGCTTTCACCGCGGCGATGCTGCACGTATTCAATCATGCGCTGTTCAAGAGCCTGTTGTTCTTCGGCGCCGGCGCGGTGCTCGGAGCAACCGGCGAGCGTGACATGGAGAAGCTCGGCGGGTTGATCCATCGCATGCCGAAGACGGCGTTCGCGGTGCTGGTCGGCTGCGTCGCGATCTCGGCATTGCCGCCATTCAACGGCTTTGTTTCGGAATGGCTGACCTTCCAGGCGATCCTGCTCTCACCGCAGCTGCCCTCCTGGGGCCTCAAGCTGGTCATTCCCGCGGTCGGCGGTTTGCTGGCGCTCGCGGCCGCCTTTGCCGCGGCCTGCTTCGTCAAGCTCTATGGCATCAGCTTCCTCGGTCGGCCGCGTTCGGATGTCGCGGCGTCAGCACATGAGACCGACCGCTTCTCGCTGACCGCGATGTTCGTGCTTGCCGCCCTTTGCCTCGTTGCCGGCATCCTGCCCGGGTTGTTCATCGATGCGCTGGCGCCGGTGAGCAAGGATATGGTCGGCAACATTATGCCGCATCAGGTCGGATTGCAGTGGCTCACCATCGTGCCGATCGCCGAAAGCCGCAGCTCCTATAACGGCCTTCTGGTGTTCCTGTTTGCGGCACTCTGCGGCACGACGGCGGCTACAGCCATTCACCGCTTCGCCTCCGACCGCTTACGCCGCGCGCCGGCCTGGGATTGCGGCTATCCCGATCCGAATCCGGCGATCCAGTACTCGGCCTCCAGCTTCTCGCAGCCGATCCGCCGCGTGTTCGGCAGCGTCATCTTTGCCGCGCGCGAGATCGGCGAGATGCCGCCGCCGTCCTCGCCGGCTCCTGCGCGGCTCCAGGTCGAACTGCACGATCTGATCTGGGATGTGCTGTACGCGCCGATTGCGAAGGTCATCGGCTTTGCGACCGACCGCATCAATATCCTGCAGTTCCTCACCATCCGCCGCTATCTGACGCTCGTCTTCGTGGCGCTCGTCGTGCTGCTGCTGGTGGTGGCACTATGAACGCGCTGCGCGATATCCTCTCCCAGGGCGCCCAGATGTCGCTGGTGCTGGGGCTCGCGCCGCTGCTGACGGGTTTCGTGCGCAAGGTGAAGGCTCGGCTGCTGCGCCGGCGTGGACCCCCGCTGCTCCAACCCTATCGTGACCTTATTCGTCTGATGCGCAAGGACGTCGTGCTCGCCGACAACGCATCCTGGCTGTTCCGCGTCATTCCCTATCTGATCTTCGCGGGCACCTGGGTCGCCGCCTCGCTGGTGCCGACTTTCGGCAATGGCCTGTTGTTCTCCTGGACCGCCGATCTCATCGCCATCACTGCGCTGCTCGGCAGCGCCCGTTTCTTCCAGGCGCTCGCCGGCATGGACGTCGGCACCGCGTTCGGCGGCATCGGCTCCAGCCGCGAGGTCATGATCGCCTCCCTCGCCGAGCCCGCGATGCTGATTACAGTGTTCTCGGTTGCGATGATCGCCGGCTCGACGCAGCTCTCGAGCGTGGCGGAGTTCATGGGCTCGGACGCGGTCGGTCTGCGTGTGTCCCTGGGCATGGCGTTCGTGGCACTGACCATCGTAGCGCTGGCGGAGAATGCCCGCATCCCCGTCGATAACCCCGCCACCCATCTCGAGCTCACCATGGTGCACGAGGCCATGGTGCTGGAATATTCGGGGCGGCATCTCGCGCTGATCGAACTGTCGTCGCAGCTCAAGCTCCTGCTCTATGTCTCGCTGATCGCCTGCGTGTTCCTGCCATGGGGCACGGCGACGGCGGACGCGGGCGTTGCGAGGCTCGTCTTTGGCGCGCTGCTCTATTTCGGCAAGCTGGCGGTGCTTGGCTTTTTGCTCGCCGTGTTCGAGACGTCGATCGCCAAGATGCGCGTGTTCCGGATTCCGGAGTTCTTGGGCGCGGCGCTGATGCTGGCATTGCTAGCCACCCTGTTGCGCTTCGTGTCGGGGAGCCTCTGAGATGAGCAGCCTGCAATTCGACATCGCCCATCTGCTCGCCGGCTCCCTCGTGCTGGCGAGCTTCATGATGCTCTATCAGGACCGGCTCTATGCGCTGCTCAATGTCTATGCGCTGCATGCCGGCGTGCTGGCGCTGTCGGTGGCCTGGCAGGCCTATGTGCAGCAGGCGCCGCATCTCTATGTCACGGCGCTGATCGCGCTGGTCTTCAAGGCCATCATCATCCCGGTCGCGCTGCACCGGATCATCAAACGGCTCGGTATCCACCGCGAGATCGAGAATGCGATCGGCATCGGGTTGACCATGATGGCTGGCATCGGCCTCGTCGCGCTGTCGATGGTGGTGATGCTGCGGGTGACGCCGAGCGCCGATGCGCTCGCGCGCGAGGATCTTGCCTTCGCGCTGTCGGTGGTGCTGCTGGGGCTCCTGATCATGGTTACGCGACGCAACGCCGTGAGCCAGGTCGTCGGATTCATGTCGCTGGAGAACGGGCTGGTGCTGGCGGCAACCGGCGCCAAGGGCATGCCGCTGGTGGTCGAGATCAGCGTCGCCTTCTCGGTGCTGATCGCCTTCATCGTGATCGGCATCTTCCTGTTCCGTATCCGCGAGCGTTTTGACAGCGTGGACGTGCAGGAGCTTGATCGCTTTCGTGGAGAGCGGCGATGAGCATCGACGCCCTCAGCGCCATCCTCCTGATTCCGGCCCTCTCGGCGGCGCTGCTGGCAATTTTGCCCGGCTACCGACTGACGGCGAAGCTGAACGTAGCGGCGGCGCTCGCGACCTTCCTTACCTCGCTCTCGCTGTTCGTGGTCGAACCGGTATCGGGGCAGTATCTGCTGATGGACGACCTCAACAAGGTCTTCATCGTGTTGACCACCTTCGTCAGCTTCACCACATCGGTGTTCAGCGCGAGCTACATCCAGCACGAGATCGAGACCGGGCGCCTCGCGCCGGCGTTCCTGCGCTTCTATCACGCGATGTATCAGACGCTGATGTTCGCGATGAACCTCGCGCTCGTCGCCAACAATATCGGCCTGATGTGGGTCGCGGTCGAGATGGCGACGCTGACCACCGTCCTGATGGTCGGCATCTACCGCACCCATGAGGCGCTGGAGGCGGCCTGGAAATATTTCATCCTCGGTAGCGTCGGCATCGCGCTCGCGCTGTTCGGCACCATCCTGGTCTATATGGCGGCGCGCCCCGTGGTGGGCGAGGGGCTCGACGGCATGGTATGGACGGTGCTGGTGAAGCACGCCGCACAGTTCGACCCGGCGTTGCTCAACGTCGCCTTCGCCTTCCTCCTGCTCGGCTACGGCACCAAGGTCGGCCTCGCACCGTTGCATGCCTGGCTGCCGGATGCGCATGCCGAGGGCCCGACGCCGATCTCGGCGGTACTGTCCGGCCTGTTGCTCAATGTCGCGCTCTATGCGCTCCTGCGCTTCAAGATGATGCTCGCGGTCAACTCTGAGGCGATCGCGCCGGGTCCGTTGATGGTGACCATGGGTCTGATCTCGGTGATTTTCGCCGCGCTGATGCTGTACCGGCGCCGCGACATCAAGCGGATGTTCGCCTATTCCTCGATCGAGCATATGGGCATCATCGTGTTCGCCTTCGGCATGGGCGGGCCGCTCGCGAATTTCGCAGGGCTGTTGCATATGACCATGCATTCGCTGACCAAGTCGGCGATCTTCTTCGCGGTCGGCCATATCGCGCAGGTCAAGGGCACACAGAAGATCGCCGATATCGGCGGGCTCACGGTGACCAACCCCGCGCTCGGCTGGGGCCTGATGCTCGGCGTCATCGCCATCGTCGGGCTGCCGCCGCTCGGCATCTTCATGAGCGAGTTTCTGGTGGTGAGCTCGACTTTCGCCCGCGCGCCCTGGCTGACGGTGATCCTGGTGCTCGGCATCATCATCGCGCTCGGCGGGCTTTTCCTGCGGATCGGCGCGGTGATGTTCGGTGAGCCCAAGGGCAAGACCGCGCCCGCGGAAGCCTCCTACGTGCCGATGTTCACGCACCTCGGACTGGTTCTGATGGCCGGCATCTACCTGCCGCCGGTGCTGGTCACCGGCTTCCAGAACGTCGCGAAGCTGCTGGGGTAGGCCATGGGCATCCTCGACAGCATCCCCCATGTCCATGCGGTGCCGTCGCACCGACCCTGGCCGCGCGCGGTCGTGACGGAGGCGGGCTGGCAGGCGGCGATCGATCGACTGGTCGAGGGAGGCCTCACACTGCTTGGCTTCTGGGGCGAGCCGACCGCGGTGCATATGGCGATGATCGATGGAGGCTCGGCCGAGATCGCGGTCGTGACCTACGAGTGTACGGCCGGCACATTTCCAAGCGTCGCCGGCCATCATCCGCCGGCGCTTCGGCTCGAGCGGACCATTCATGATCTGTTCGGGCTTGTTCCGACCGTCGCCGACGATCTGCGGCCATGGCTCGATCACGACGTCTGGAGCAAGTCCTATCCGCTCTCGGGCCGCGACGCATCGCGCGACGTGCGGCCGTACCAGTTCCTGCCGTCCGAGGGCGAGGCGTTGCACCAGGTGGCGGTCGGCCCCGTCCATGCCGGGATCATTGAGCCCGGTCATTTCCGCTTCACCGCCAATGGCGAGCATGTGGTGCGGCTGGAGCAGCGGCTCGGCTACACCCACAAGGGCATCGAGTCGTTGATGCAGGGCGCGAGCCTTGCGGCTGCGGCAAAGCTCGCCAACCGCACCTCCGGCGACAGCGCGGTCGCCTATGCCTTCGCCTTTGCGCGCGCCGTGGAAGCGGCGCTCGACATCGAGGCGCCGTCGCGCGCGACGTATTTGCGGGGGCTGATGGCGGAGCTGGAACGGCTCGCCAATCATCTGGGCGACATTGGGGCCATCTGCAACGACGCGTCGTTCGCGCTGATGCATGCCCAGACCGGCATCCTGCGCGAGCGCTGCTTGCGCGCTGCGAACGTCGCGTTCGGCCATCGCCTGATGATGGACGTCATCGCGCCCGGTGGCGTGACGCGTGACATCGCGCCGGACGGCGTAGCGGCACTGTGCACGCTGCTCGCCGAAATCGACAAGGTGTTTCCGCGCCTGATCGAGCTCTACGACAACACGGCCTCGCTTCAGGACCGCACCGTCACCACGGGCATCGTGAAAACGGAGTACGCGCGGCAGTTCGGCGCGGGCGGCTATGTCGGCCGTGCGTCGGGGCGCAATTTCGATGCGCGGCGCATGCTTGCTTACGCACCCTACGACCGGCTGTCGTTCGAGGTGCCGGTGCTCGAGGCGGGCGACGTCAACGCGAGGGTCTGGATCCGCATCCGCGAGGTCGAGCAGAGCGTCGCACTGATCGCGCAGATCCTGGACATGATGACGCCGGGCGAGATCATGAGTGCGCTCCCGGCCGCGTGCGGTGAATGCGAAGGCCTGGCTGTGACGGAAGCGTTTCGCGGGGACGTGCTGATCTGGCTCAAGCTTGGCCAGGAATTGCGCGTCGAACGCTGCCACCTGCGCGACGCCTCGTGGTTCCAGTGGCCGCTGCTGGAGGCCGCGATCGAGGGCAACATCATCGCCGACTTCCCGCTCTGCAACAAGTCGTTCAACTGTTCCTATTCGGGCGCGGACCTCTAGGCCATGCGCAAGACCCTGCTCGAAAGCCTCACCCATGGTTCGCTGGCGGAGCCCGCGCCGGTGCCGGACGAGTCGGCGCTGGCGGAGCTTGCAGCGAAGGTCGACCGCGCCGCCCAGGCCAGGCTGGGGCGTTCTCTCGCCATTCGCGAGGTCGATGCCGGGTCCTGCAACGGCTGCGAGCTGGAGATCCACGCGCTGTCCAACGCCTTCTACGACATCGAACGTTTCGGCCTGCGCTTCGTCGCCTCGCCGCGCCACGCCGACGTGCTGCTGGTCACGGGTCCGGTGACGAAGAACATGCGACAGGCGCTGGAGCGGACCTACAACGCGACGCCGGATCCGAAATGGGTCGTCGCGGTCGGCGGCTGCGCGATCGATGGCGGCATTTTCAGAGGCAGCTATGCCTGCGTCGGCGGCGTCTCCGAGGTCGTGCCGGTGGATCTGCACATCGCGGGCTGCCCGCCGTCGCCGACGGACTTGTTGAAGGGCCTGCTCGCGCTGCTGGAGAACGTCAGCGGCAAGGGGTGAGCTGCGCCGACGAGTTTGCGGCACGCGGCTCGAGGCACGCCCGGCGACGGCGCCGGACAGAGCGCTTCTCAATCCACCAGGATCACCCTGATATCGTTCACGTTGGTCAGCGTCGGGCCCGGCTGCAGCAAATCGCCCGTCGCCTCGAAGAACGTGGTCGCGTCGTTGTTGTCGAGATAGGCCTGCGGCTCGAGCCCCTCTGTCTTCATCTTTGCGAACGTTGCCGCGTCGATCAGCGCGCCCGCGGGGTCGGTCGGGTGGCCGGCGCCGCCATCGGCGCCGTCGGTGTCGCCGGCGAGCGCCGCAATACCCGGCATGTCCTTCAAGAGGCCGGCGAGTGCCAGCGCGTATTCCTGGTTGGGACCGCCGCGCCCATTGCCGCGCACGGTCACCGTGAGCTCGCCGCCGGAGAGGATCGCGAGGCGCTTGCCCTGGGTGCGTGCTTGCAGCGCCAGCCTGGCGTGATCGGCGGCGACCTCGCGTGCCTCGCCTTCGAGATCGGCGCCGAGGTCGATGGTCTCGTAACCGGAGGCGCGCGCGAGCTTCACCGCAGCCTCGAGCGACTGCCTGGGCCGCGCGATCAGCTCGAAATGCGCGCGCGCAAAGGCCGGGTCACCCGGCTTGCAGCTCTCGTTGGCGGGATCGTCGAGCGCGCGGCGCACGGCATCGTCGATGTCGAGCCTGTACTTGGCCACGATCGCACGCGCATCCGCCAGCGTGGTCGGATCCGGCACGGTGGGGCCGGAGGCGATCGCGGAAGGATCGTCATGTGGCACGTCGGAGATCGCGAGCGTGACGATCTCGGCTGCGTTCCTGCCGGCGCGGGCCAGCCGCCCGCCCTTGATGCGCGACAGATGTTTCCTGACGACGTTCATCTCGCCGATGGGCGCGCCCGAGCGCAGCAGCGCCTTGTTGACCGCCTGCTTCTGCGCGAAGCTGATGCCGTCCACCGGCGCAATCCAGTTGGCCGAGCCGCCGCCGGTGAGCAGCACCAGCAGCAGATCGTCCGGGCCGGCTTCGCCGGCGAGCGCGAGCGTGTCGGCGGCGCCCTGCAGGCCGGCTTCGTCGGGCACGGGATGACCGGCTTCGACCACGCGGATGCGGCGCGTCGGCATGCCGTAGCCGTGGCGCGTGGTGGCGATGCCGACAAGGCGTTCCGGTGCGAGCTGGAGCGTGTCCAGATAGTGCCGCTCGGCCGCCGCGGCCATGGCGCCTGCGCCCTTGCCGGCGGCGAGGCAGATCACGCGTCCCTTCGGGGCGGGGCGCAGATGCGGCGCCAGAATTGTGTTCGGATGGGCGGCGGCAACGGCGGCGTCGTAGAGCGCGCGGAGCAGGGGGCGGCGGTCGGTCATGGACAATGGCCTTGAGCGGACAGAGGTAGCGGCGACAAGCTCGCCGGTTATCTGCCTACCGCATCGCGCGCCAAAGCGTAAGCAGCCTTCATCACCATTCGATTGTGCAATCGCGTGATCATGATCGCCGCGCAGGCAAAAACCCCCCGCGCGATCAGCGCAGGGGGTCTTCTCGTCATGTCTCTCAGTTGCTAGCCGCCGGCCTCCGCATTGATCACGTCGCCGAAGAGCTCCCAGCGCTGGCCCTTGAAGCGCTGCAGCTGCAGCGAACTGATCGGGGCGAAATCGGTCGCCGACGTGTTGATCTTGATGCCGGGCAGCAGCACTTCGGTGCGGAAGTCCTTGAGGCTCGCGGCCTGCTTCATGACGTTCGCCCGCGTGAGGTCGTCACCGCAGTTCTTCAGTACCTGGACCAGCGTCTGCGCGACGCCGTAGCCGACGATCGTGCCGCCGTCGGTCTTGTCGCCTTCGGGGAAGTATTTCGCCATGAAATCAAGGAACCCTTTCATGCCGGGATCATTGGCCCATTGCGCGTCGGTGGTGTCCTTCAGATAGGCCGCCGAGATGATGCCTTGCGCGTTCTCGAAGCCTGCCGGCTTGATCACGCTTCCGACCGAGGCCGAGACGTTGTTGAGGAAATGGGTCGGTTTCCAGCCGATTTCCGCATTCTTCTTGATTGCCTGCGCCGCGAATTTCGGCGTGGTGATGTTGACGAAGATGTCGGCACCGGTCGCCTTCAGCTTGACGATGTGGTTGTCGATCGTCGGCTCGGACGTCTCGTAGCTTTCCTCGGCCACGATCATGCTCGCGGCTTTCGATCCGAGACCGTCCTTCAGGCCCTTGAGATAGTCCTTGCCGTAATCGTCGTTCTGGAACAGGACGGCGATCTTGGCGTTCGGCATCTCCTTCAGGATGTACTTTGCGTAGATCTGCGTTTCGCTCTGGTAGTTGGGTTGCCAGCCCATGGTCCAGGGGAAGTCCTTCGGATCGTTCCACTTGGTGGCGCCGGTGGCGACGAACAGCTGCGGCACCTTCTTCGAGTTCATGTATTTCTGGATCGCCGAGTTCGGCGGCGTGCCGAGCGAGTTGAAGATGAACAGCACCTCGTCGCTCTCGACCAGCTTGCGTGCCTGCTCCACCGTCTTCGGCGGCGAATAGGCGTCGTCGTAGGAGATGAAATTGATCTTGCGGCCGTTGATGCCGCCCTCGTCGTTGATCTTCTTGAAATAGGCGGCCTCAGTCCGCCCGATGATGCCGTAGGCGGAAGCCGGTCCGCTATAGGGCATGATGTTGCCGATCTTGATCTCGGTATCGGTGGCGCCGGTATCGTATTTCTTCTGCGCAAGAGCGGCACTCGTCGAGGCCGCGAAAAATGCGAGCGCAACGGATGCGGCCGCGAGTTTGCTGGTGACAGCAGGCATTCCTATCTCCCTATTTTTCTTGATGTGCGCGTCCTTGTTCTTGTGTCGCTTTTCTTGCCGACGCGAACGGGATTGAACCCGATTTGGCCGGAACCTTCAAGGAAAAGCCCCTGCAACCGTGTCGCAGGGGCTGCTTCTTTAGTAGTCATGCGCGATGGTGGACCCTCATCCGCCGACGTCGCCACTGATGACGTCGCCGAACAGCTCCCAGGTTTGGCCCTTGAAGCGTTCCAGCCGCAGTTGCGAGAGCGGCGCGAAGTCCGTGGGACTGGTGTTGACCTTCACTCCCGGAAGCAGTCCGTGGGGCTCGAAATCTCTCATGCTCGCGGCCTGCTTCATCACGTTCGCCCGAGTCAGATCGTCGCCGCAAGCCTTCAGCACATGGACCAGTCCTTGTGCGACGATGTAGCCGTACATGACCGAGGCGTCCGCGCGGTTCGCTTCGGGATAATATTTGTCCAGGAATTCGTTCCAGGCCTTCATGCTCGGATCGTTCTTCCATTGCGGATCAGTCGGGTCCTTGAAATATTGCGAGGAGATGATGCCCTGCGCGTTCTCGAAACCTGCGGGCTTGATCACGCTGCCGATCGATGCCGACACGTTATTGAGGAAGTGCAGTGGCTTTCAGCCGAT
>NZ_AJQE01000276.1 GCF_000261685.1 Bradyrhizobium genomosp. I (2014)
TGATCGCCTGGGCCGCGAACTTCGGTGTCGTGATGTTGAAGAACACGTCGGCGTCCGTCGACTTCATCTTGACGATATGGGAGTCGATCGTCGGTTCGGAAACTTCGTAGCTTTCCTCGATCACGATCATCGAGGAGCCCTTGGCGCCAAGCCCGTCCTTGAAGCCCTTCAGATAGTCCTTGCCGTAGTCGTCGTTCTGATAGAGCACGGCGATCTTGGCGTCCGGGTGGTTCTTCAGCATGTACTTGGCATAGATTTGCGCTTCGCTCTGGTAGTTGGGCTGCCAGCCCATGGTCCAGGGGAATTCTTTCGGGTCGTTCCACTTGGTGGCACCCGTGGCGACGAACAATTGCGGCACTTTCTTCGAATTCATGTATTTCTGAATTGCCGAGTTGGGCGGCGTGCCGAGCGAGTTGAAGATCAGCAGCACCTCGTCGCTTTCCACGAGCTTGCGCGCCTGCTCCACCGTCTTCGGCGGCGAGTAGGCATCGTCATAGCTGATGAAGTTGATCTTGCGACCGTTGATGCCGCCCTCCGCGTTGATCTTGCGGAAAAAGGCCTCTTCCGTCTTGCCGATCACGCCGTAAGCGGATGCGGGGCCGCTGTAAGGCATGATGTTGCCGATCTTGATTTCGGTGTCAGAGGCGCCGGTGTCGTATTTCTTCTGCGCTGACGCTGCGGTGGACAGAGCAGCAGTCAGCGCAAGGGCAGCCGCAAGGGCTCCCAAACGCGCGTGCATTGCAGGCATCCTGATCTCCCTAGGTCGGGTTGAATGTGTCGCTTGTTCTTGATTGGGAGCGTTCGTTTGCGTCGCTCCGGTCCACATTCAATACCCTTCCTGCGCAGCCAGCAAGGACAACGCCCAAACTGAAACTATCGTAGGGGGCGCAAATTGATCGATGCGGCGCGGAATATTCCGTCGAGCAGGATCGCCGGGTCGAGCACCGGTGCGGACCTTGAGTTGCGCTGCTTGCCCGGCGTGACTTCAAATTGCCCGGGCGAAGGGGCTTCAGTGGCCGATGTCGCTGGATATGATGTCGCCGAACAGCTCCCATTTCCGGCCCTTGAACCGCATCATCTGGAGCTGCTCGATCGGGGCGAAATCGTCCGGCGCCGTATTGATCTTGATGCCGGGCAGCAGCGTATCGGGTTCGAAGTTCTTCAGGCTGGCGGCCTGCTTCATGACGTTCTCGCGGGTGAGATCGTCGCCGCACATCTGCAGCACCTTCACCATGGTCTGCGCGGCGGCATAGCCGAACACGACGCCGGCATCGAGCTTGTTGGCCTTGGGATCGTATTGGGCGAGGAAGTCGTAGAACCTCTTCATGCCGTCATCGGCATTCCACTGTGGATCGGAGCCGTCCTTGATGTAGCTCGCCGACAGGACGCCTTGCGAGATCTCGAACCCCGCCGGTTCGATCACGCCGCCGACCGAGGCGGAGACGTTGGAGATGATGTGGACGGGATGCCAGTTGATCTCCGCCGCTTTCTTGATCGCCTGGGCTGTGAACTTCGGCGTGGTGATGCTGATCAGGACGTCGGCGCCGGAGGCTTTCAATTTGACGATGTGCTCGTCGATCGCCGGCTCCGAGGTATCGTAGGCCTCCTCCAGCACGATCATCGGCGCCTTGGCGCCGAGGCCCTCCTTCAGCCCCTTCAGATAGTCCTTGCCGAAATCGTCGTTCTGGTAGAGCACGCCGATCTTTCCGTCCGGCTTCTCCTTCATGACGTACTTGGCGTAGATCCGCGCCTCGCTCGTGTAGCTCGGCTGCCAGCCCATGGTCCAGGGGTATTGCTTGGGATCGTTCCATTTCGACGCGCCGCTTGCCACGAACAATTGCGGCACCTTCTTCTCGTTCATGTATTTGCGGATGGCGCTATTGGTGGAGGTGCCGAGCGAGCCGAAGATCAGCAGCACCCCATCGCTCTCGACCAGCTTGCGCGCCTGCTCAACCGTTTTCGGCGGCGAATAGGCGTCGTCGTAGGAGATGAATTTGATCTTGCGGCCGTTGATGCCGCCCTCGGCATTAACCTTGTTGAAATAGGCTTCCTCGGCCTTGCCGATCGAGGCATAGGCGGAGGCCGGACCGCTATAGGGCATGATGTTACCGATCTTGATCTCGGTATCGGAAGCGCCGCTGTCGTATTTCTTCTGCGCCAGCACCTCGCTACTCATTGCAGTGCACAAGGCGAGCGCGGCCCAGAGGGACGCAACCTGGAATCGAACGGCGGCCATTGTTCTCCTGCCCCGACGTGGATCGGTCGCATTGAACAAGTTTGACGCGTGCCGTCAACAAAAAGCCCCCGCGTCTACCCGCGGGGGCTTCGTGCTGGGTTATTGCGTCAGCGCTTCACTCTGAGGCGACGTCGCCGCTGATGATTTCCCCGAACAGTTCCCACTTCTCGCCCTTGAAGCGCTGCATCTGGAGTTGGGCGATCGGGGCGAAGTCGGTGGCGCTGGTGTTGATCTTGACGCCGGGCAGCAGGGTATCCGGCGCAAAGTCCTTCAGGCTCGCGGCCTGCTTCATGAGGTTGGCGCGGGTGAGATCGTCACCGCACATTTCCAGCGCCTTGGCCAGGGTCGACGCGGCGCCGTAGCCGTAGACCATGGCGGTGTCGGTCTTGTCGGCGCCGGGCATGTACTTGTCGACGAATTCGTTCCATTTCTTCATGCCGGGATCGTTGGCCCACTGCGGATCGGTGGAGTCCTTGGCATAGGCTGCCGACAACACGCCCTGCGCGTTCTCGAAGCCGGCCGGCTTCATCACGCTGCCGACCGAGATCGACACGTTGGTGAGGATCTGGAGCGGCTTCCAACTGAGCTCGGCGGTCTTCTTGATGGTCTGGGCCGCGAACTTCGGCGTGGTGTAGATCAAGAGCACGTCGGGATTGGCGGCCTTGATCTTGACGATGTGGCCGTCGATCGACGGCTCGGACACCTCATAGCTCTCTTCCATGATGATCATGGACGAGGCCTTGGCGCCGAGCCCGTCCTTGGTGCCCTTGAGGTAGTCTTTGCCGAAATCGTCGTTCTGGTAGAGAATCGCGATCTTGGCGTCCGGCTTTTCCTTCATCAGCCATTTTGCGTAGATGTGCGCTTCGCTCTGATAGGAGGGCTGCCAGCCGATGGTCCAGGGGAAGTTCTTCGGGTCGTTCCACTTGGTGGCGCCGGTGGCGACGAACAGCTGCGGGATCTTCTTGGCGTTGAGGTACTTCTGGATCGCCGTGTTCGAGGGCGTTCCCAGCGGATTGAACACGGCCAGCACTTCGTCGCTCTCGACCAGCTTGCGGACCTGCTCGACCGCCTTCGGGGGCGAGTAGGCGTCGTCGTAGGAGACGAAGTTGATCTTGCGGCCGTTGATGCCGCCCTTGTCGTTGATCATCTTGAAATAGGCTTCCTCGGTCTTGCCGATGAGGCCATAGGCCGACGCCGGACCGCTGTACGGCATGATGTTGCCGATCTTGATCTCGGTATCGGACGCGCCGGTGTCGTATTTCTTTTGGGCGAGTGCTGCGCCGGAGGTGAGAGTGATGGCCGCCGTTGCCGTGACCAGCGCGGCGGCTCGCAGTGTTCTTCCAAAGTGCAATTCGGTCTCCTTCCTTGATTCAACGGGTCTTCAGTTCTTCTTGAGTTTCCCGGCCAGTTGCTGGCCCAGGATCGCGACCTGCCTTGCGCCATGCGGCACGAGGTAGATGACCAGGAACAACAGCACGCCGAACACCGCGCCGGACAGGCCCTTGGAGATGCTCTCCGCCATGTTCGGCACGAAGATGATGAACGCCGCGCCGACGAACGAGCCGGGCAGCCAGCCGACGCCGCCGACCACCATGCCGAGGAACAGCGAGATCGCCAGCGTGATGGTGTAGCTGTCGGGTGCGACGAACTGCACGGCGATGGCGCCGAGCGAGCCGGCAACACCGGTGATGCCGGCGGACACCCCGAAGGCCAGCGTCTTGTACAGCGCCACGTTGACGCCCATCGAGGAGGCCGCGATCTCGTTGTCGCGGATCGCCATGAAGGCGCGGCCCGAGCGGGAGCGCAGCAGGTTCACCGAGAAGATGTAGATCGCGATCGTCACGACGAGGGTGAAGTAGTACAGCCACATGTCCTGCGACATCGGCAGGCCGAATGGCGCGTCGGGCTTGGTGACGACGAGGCCCTGCACGCCGCCGGTCCAGTGCTCGAGGAAATTCAGCTTCAAGAGCTGCGGCATCGCTGTGGCGAGCGCGAAGGTCGCGAGTGCGAGATAGACGCCCGACAGCCGCAGCGCCGGCTTGCCGAACAGATAACCGAATCCGAAGCAGACCGTAGCGGAAATCGGAATTGTCAGCGCATAGTTGACGTTGAAGTACTCCATCAGCACTGCGGTCGTGTAGGCGCCGACGGCGTAGAATGCGCTCTGGCCGAGCGAGAACTGGCCCGAGCCGCCGGTCAGGATGTTCAGCGCCAGCACCGCGAGCCCGTAGATCAGGAGCATCGTCATCTGGAAGATGATGAAGTTCTTGACGAAGACCGGTGCGATGAGCAGCGCAGCCAGCACCACCAGCGAGGTACCGGTGCCCAGCGTCATGGCTCGCTTCGGAACGGCCTCGACCGCCTCGTGGCCTTCGGCGACGACTTCTTCTGCAGCGCTCATGATCAAACTCGCTTGACGATGTGCCGGCCGAACAGGCCAGCGGGTTTGACGACCAGGACGGAGATGATCAGCGCGAGCGCGATCGGGAGCTTCAGCTCGTTGCCGACGCCGGGGATGTAGGTCCCGGCGAGGTTCTCGAAGATACCCATGAGGAAGCCGCCGACGACGGCGCCGAACGGGCTGGTCAATCCGCCGAGCACGGCGGCTGCAAAACCGTAGATCAGAACGCCGCCCATCATGTTGGGCTCCAGGAACACGACCGGCGCGATCAGCATGCCGGCGATGGCGCCGATCGCCGAGGCCATGCCCCAGCCGAGCGCGATCATCCAGCTGGTGTTGATGCCGACGAGGCGCGCGGATTCAGGCACCGAGGCGGCGGCCCGCATCGCGAGGCCGATCCGCGTGTACTGGAAGAAGAAGTAGAGGCCGATCAGCAGCAGCACCGTAACGCCGATCATGCCGGCCTGGTGGGTCGAGATCAGCTGGCTGCCGAGGAACGGCGAGGAGCCGAACGGCGTCGGGTACTGCTTGATGGTGAAGTCCCAGATCAGGCCGGCCGAGGAGTTGATGATTGCGAACAGCGCGATGAAGCCGGCGACATTGGTCAGCACCGGCGCCTTGGCGAGCGGCTTGAACAGGATGCGCTCGATCGCGACGCCGCCGACGAAGGCGAAGACCAGCGTGATCACGAACGCAGCCCAATAGGGCACGCCCCACTGCATCAGCTGCCATGAGACGAAAGTCGCAAACATCGCCATCTCGCCCTGCGCGAAATTGAGATGGTCGATGGCCTGGTAGATCATGACCACGGCGAGCGCCATGCAGGCATAGATCGCGCCCGTGGCGATGCCGGCCAGGACCTGGTTGGTGAACAGCTCCATTGTCCCGGCTCCCTCAGTAACCCAGATAGGATTTGCGGATTTCTTCGTTGTTCGCGATGTCCTTGGCTTTGCCCGACATCACGATGCGTCCGGTCTCGATCACATAGGCCTGGTCGGCGAGCTCGAGCGCGAGCTGGGCATTCTGCTCGACCACCAGGATCGACACCTTGTCCTCGCGGTTGATCTTGCCGAGAATGCCGAACAGATCGCGCACGACGAGAGGCGCGAGGCCGAAGGAGGGCTCGTCCAGCAGCATCAGCCGCGGCCGCAGCATCAGCGCACGCGCGACCGCGAGCATCTGCTGCTCGCCGCCGGAGAGCGTGCCGGCCTGCTGGGTGTGGCGCTGCTTCAAGACCGGGAAATGCGCGTACATGCGCTCGATGTCGGAGACGATGCCGGCGCTGTCCTTGCGGGTGATGGCGCCGAGCTGGAGATTTTCCTCCACGGTCATGGTGGTGAAGGTGCCGCGGCCCTGCGGCACATGGGCAATGCCGAACCGCACGATGCTCTCGGTGGAGCGGTTGTTCAGCGGCTTGCCGTCGAACTCGATCCCGCCGGTTGAGCGCACCATGTTGCAGATCGCGCGCAGCGTGGTGGTCTTGCCGGCGCCGTTGGCCCCGAGCAGCGTCGTCAGCGAGCCCTCATTGAGCGAGAAGGACAGGCCGTGGAGCGCCTGGACCTGGCCGTAATAGGCGCGCAGGTCCTTGACGTTGAGCAGCGTCGTCATTGGTCCTTGCTCCCGAGATAGGCCTTGATGACGTCGGGGTCCGCCTGCACCTGGGCGGGCGTGCCTTCCGCGAGCTTCTTGCCGAAGTTCAGTGCGACGACGTGGTCGGCGATCGACATCACGAGGCCCATATGATGCTCGACCAGCAGCACGGTCATGTGGCGGTCGTCGCGGATGCGGCGGATGAGGTCGCCGAGCACATGGACTTCCTCGTGGTTGAGGCCGCCGGCCGGCTCGTCGAGCAGCAGGATCTTCGGATCGGCCGCCAGCGCGCGCGCCAGCTCGACCCGCTTCTGCGTGCCGAAGGGCAGCCCGGATACGGTGGTGTGGGCGACATCCTCGAGGTCGAGATAGGCGAGGATCTCGTGCACCTTCTTGTTGACGTCGGTCTCGCTGCGGCGAATCCACGCAAGTCGCAGCGAGTCGCTGATGATGTCGCTGGAGGTCTTCGAATGCGCGCCGACGCGGACGTTGTCCATCACTGACAAGTTCGGGAACAGCGCCACGTTCTGGAAGGTGCGGCCGATGCCGATCTCGGCGATCCGGTGCGGCGGCCGCGACAGGATGCTCACGCCTTCCATCAGAATGTCGCCGGACGACGGCTGATAGAGCCGGCTGAGGCAGTTGAAGAGCGTGGTCTTGCCGGCGCCGTTGGGGCCGATCAATCCGAGGATCTGGCCCTTGTGCATGTCGAAGGACACGCCGTTGAGCGCAATGATGCCGCCGAACACGACGCTGACGTCGCGAACCGCGAGCAGGGGCGACGTCCCCCGCGCGAGCTGTGCCTGCGTCATCTCGTCTCGCCCACGACATTCAGTGGGCGGCGGGGCGATGCGAACCGCTCCCGGTTACGACAAAGGCTATCTGATCCCCTCGGCCACACGCGCAACTTTTCCTCCTGATTTCAGCTTTTTGCTGATTTCTTTTTTGGAATGCGGCATCAGACCCCCGAGCGCCGCTTCGATGTTCCTTACCATCGCAAGCAGACGCGGTCCAATGTCGTTGATCAAACGCTCTTCCGTGAAGCGGAATGCGGGCGCGCCGCAATTGAACGCGTAAGGCCCGGTTCCGTCGTTGAGCTTGAGCGCGACCCCGGCCGCGCCAATATCGTCATGCCAGTCGCCGACCGAAATCGCAAACCCGTATTTCGCGACGGTTTCACCGGAACGTTCCAATCCGTCGCGCATCTTCGGCCAGCGGCTGCC
>NZ_AJQE01000277.1 GCF_000261685.1 Bradyrhizobium genomosp. I (2014)
AATGCGCGATACGTCAGCGCGATCCGCGTCATCGAGCGCCCAGAAATAAGCGCGGCCCATCGCGCTGGTTGCAATCGGCACGCGCGAGCCGACGTCAAGTTGAACGCCCACCGTCTCGCTGCCGCGGCTCTGCCCGAAATAGATCATGCTGTGCCGGTCGCGGCCGCCGACGGCGACGGCACCGCCGGTCGCGCGCATCACTTCCTCGCGGAACGGCTCGGACAAATGCCGAACGCCCAGATTGGCCAGCGCCGCGTAGCCGAGCGACATCGCTGCGGGTGCGAGCTGGTACTTCTCGAAACGGGGAACAGGCGTCAGATAGCCGAGCTTGGTCAACGTGTAGGTCAGCCTCGACACGGTCGGCTTGGGCAGATTGGTGCGGGCCGCAATCTCCTGATTGCCGAGAAGGCCGTCATTGGGTTGGAACGCGCGCAATACATCCAGTCCGCGGGAAAGCGCGACGACGAAATTCCGATCGGTCGCAGTCTTCTTTCCTGTACGCTTCATCCCTGATCTGCTTCTTGCGCGGAGTCGTTGACAATGTCCGTGCTTCAAAATAACCCTGCCGTCAAGATGCGGAATTAAATTCCGCACCGCGAAATCGAACAAAAGTAAATCCCCACCAAGGAGGGACACCGTGAGCGAAGTGGTCAAGCTTGAGCGTCATGACGAAGTCGGGATCGTTACGGTCAACAGTCCTCCGGTCAATGCGCTGAGTGCCGCGGTCCGCGGCGGCATCTTCGAGTGCATCAAGGCTGCAATCGCCGATCCCGCCATCAAGGGCATCGTGCTGACCTGCGCCGGTCGCACCTTCATTGCAGGCGCCGACATCACCGAGTTCGGCAAGCCGCCGAAGCCGCCCGCTCTCAACGACGTGCTGTCCGAGATCGAGAATTCGCCGAAGCCGGTGGTTGCCGCGATCCACGGCACCGCGCTTGGCGGCGGACTCGAGGTCGCGCTCGCCTGTCATTTCCGTGTCGCGGTGAAAGAGGCCAAGCTCGGCCTGCCCGAGGTCAAGCTCGGCCTCCTGCCCGGCGCCGGCGGGACCCAGCGTCTGCCCCGTGCGGTCGGGCCGGAACTCGCAGTCAGGATGATCGTCGGCGGCGACCCGATCGGTGCCGCGGAAGCGCTGAAGAGCGGCCTGATCGAGGAGATCGTCGAAGGGCCGGCCTCGGGCGGCGAGGCCTTCGTGCGCAAGCTGCTGGCCGAGAAGCGCCCGCTGCGGCGCCTGCGTGACGACGATTCCAAGATCGCGGCCGCCAGGGCCGACCGCTCGATCTTCACCAATGCCGTCGCCGCCATGACGAAAAAGGCGCGCGGCCTGGAGGCGCCGTTCGCAGCGGCCGACGCCGTCGGCTACGCCATCGACCTGCCATTCGACGAAGGTCTAAAGAAGGAGCGCGAGGGCTTCCTGAAGCTCGTCGCCAGCGACCAGTCCAAGGCGCAGCGCTACGCCTTTTTCGCCGAGCGCGAGGCCAACAAGATCGCGGGCGTGCCCGAAGGCACCAAGCCGCGTCCGGTCAACCGCGTCGCCATCCTTGGCGCCGGCACCATGGGCGGTGGCATCGCGATGTCCTTCGCCAATGCGGGCGTTCCCGTCACGCTGATCGAGACCGGCGAGGAGCAGCTCAAGCGCGGCATGGGCATCATGCAGAAGAACTGGGAAGCGACGGCGGCGCGCGGCGGCATTCCGGCGGACGCGCCCGCCAAGCGCATGGCGCTGATCGATGGCAAGGTCGGTATCGAGAATGTCGGCGATGCCGATCTCGTCATCGAGGCCGTGTTCGAGACCATGGCGGTGAAGAAGGAAGTGTTCGGCAAGCTCGATCAGTACGCCAAGCCGGGTGCCGTGCTCGCCTCGAACACCTCCTATCTCAACATCGACGAGATCGCCAAGTCGACCAAGCGTCCGCAGGACGTGCTCGGCATGCACTTCTTCTCGCCGGCCAACGTCATGAAGCTGTGCGAGATCGTCCGCGCCGAGAAGACCGCGCCGGATGCGCTCGTGACCGCCGTCACGATCGCGCGCAAGATCGCAAAGGTGCCGGCCGTGGTCGGCGTCTGTGACGGTTTTGTCGGCAACCGCATGCTGGCCCAGCGCGGCAAGCAGTCCGAGAAGCTGCTGTTCGAAGGCGCGCTGCCGCAGCAGGTCGATGCCGTCGTCACCAAGTTCGGCATGCCGATGGGGCCGTTCGCGATGGGCGACCTCGCCGGCCTCGATATCGGCTGGCGCTCACGCAAGGATCGCGGCATCAAGTCGGAGATCGCGGACGCGCTGTGCGAAGCCGGCCGTTTCGG
The DNA here is from genome assembly GCF_000261685.1 of Bradyrhizobium genomosp. I (2014). Classification (GTDB taxonomy): domain Bacteria; phylum Pseudomonadota; class Alphaproteobacteria; order Rhizobiales; family Xanthobacteraceae; genus Bradyrhizobium. The sequence goes on from NZ_AJQE01000277.1 coordinate 2,299, forward strand.
CCAGAAGACCGGCAAGGGCTATTACAAGTATGAAGCGGGCAGCCGCTCGCCGCTGCCCGATCCTGAGGTCGAGAAGCTGATCGACGAGACGCTTGCCCGCCTCGGCCGCAAGAAGCGCGTCGTCAGCGACGAGGAGATACTCGAGCGCATGATGTATCCGATGATCAATGAGGGCGCGAAGATCCTCGAGGAAGGCATCGCGGCGCGTCCTAGCGACATCGACGTGGTCTGGCTCTACGGCTATGGCTGGCCGATCTACCGCGGCGGCCCGATGTTCTGGGCCGACACCGTCGGCCTCAAGCACATCGCCGATCGCCTCTCGTTCTACGCCAAGGAGACCAATGACCCGAGCCTCGAGCCCGCGCCGCTGCTGAAGAAGCTCGCGGCGGAAGGCAAGACGTTCGCCTCGCTCGCGGCGGCGTCGAAAGCGGCGTGATCGGATTGGGGTCGGTGGCTGCGATGAGTAGTTCCGGGCGACGCTCTCTCCGTCCCCTCCCCCCTTGCGGGGGAGGGGCAGGGAGGGGGGTAGCCCCGGGCGAGGTCAGCGTTTGTGGCTACCCCCTTCCCCAACCCCTCCCCGCAAGGGGGAGGGGAGCCCGTCCGCCGATGCCCGCCTCACACGACCCGGCCATTATCGCTTTGCAGAGTATCGATCGCCTATGACCCATCCCGGCGAACAGTTTTACCCCGAGGGCGTGCGTTGGGACGACGCCATCATCCAGGGCACGCTCCCCGACCTGCTGTCGAAGGCTGCCGCCGATTACGGCCCGCGCACCGCGTTGGAATTCCGCGATCGCGCGATCACCTATACCGAGCTCGCAGCTCAGGCCGAGCGCGCCGCCGCGGCGTTCCTGCGGGCCGGCTGCGGCAGGGGGGCGCGTCGGTCGCGCTGTTTCTCGGCAACACGCCGGACCATCCCATCAATTTCTTCGGCGCGCTGAAGGCGGGTAGCCGCGTTGCGCATCTGTCCCCGCTCGACGGCGAGATCGCGCTGACGCACAAGGTCTCCGACTCCGGCTCGCGCGTCCTCGTCACCTCCAACCTCCAGGCGCTGCTGCCGACCGCTCTGAAATTCCTGGAGAAGGGGCTGATCGACCGCCTGGTCGTCTGCGAGGACGATCATTGGGGCAAGGTCGGCACGCCGCAGGCGGCGATTCCCGATGATCCCCGCATCGTGACCTTCAAGGCCTTCGTCGAGGGCGCCACCGCGCCTGCGCAATGGCCGTCCGTGACCGTGGACGACGTCGCGCTGCTGCAATATACCGGCGGCACCACCGGCCTGCCCAAGGGCGCGATGCTCACGCACGGCAACCTCACCGCGGCGGTGTCGATCTACGACGTCTGGGGCAAGCCGGGGCGCGCTGCGCGTGGCGAGACAATCGAGCGCGTGATCTGTGTGCTGCCGCTGTTCCACATCTACGCACTCACCGTCGTGCTTTTGTCCTCGCTCAGCCGCGGCCATCTGATCTCGCTGCACCAGCGTTTCGATGTCGAAGCGGTGATGCGCGACATCGAAATCAAGCGCGCGACATACTTTCCGGGCGTGCCGACGATGTGGATCGCGATCGCGGCGCTGCCGGATCTCGACAAGCGCGATTTCTCCTCGCTCGCGACCATCGGCTCCGGCGGCGCGCCGCTGCCGGTCGAGATCGCGAGCTTCTTCGAGCGCAAGGTCGGCAAGAAGCTCAAGAGCGGCTGGGGCATGACCGAGACCTGCTCGCCCGGCACCGGCCATCCGCCTGCGGGTCCGGACAAGCCCGGCTCGATCGGCCTGATGCTGCCTGGTATCGAGCTCGACGTCGTTGCTCTGGATGATCCAAGACGCGTGCTGCCGCCGGGCGAAGTCGGCGAGATCCGCATCAGGGGCCCGAACGTCACCAAGGGATACTGGAACAAGCCGGAGGGATCAGCGGACGCCTTCGTCGACGGCCGCTTTCTCACCGGCGACATCGGCTATGTCGATGCGGACGGCTATTTCTTCCTGGTCGACCGCAAGAAGGACATGATCATCTCCGGCGGCTTCAACGTCTATCCGCAGATGATCGAGCAGGCGATCTACACCATTCCAGGTGTGCACGAGGTGATCGTGCTCGGCATTCCCGACCAGTACCGGGGCGAGGCCGCAAAGGCCTTCATCAAGCTGAAACCCGACGCAAGACCGTTCTCGCTCGACGAACTGCGCGCGCAGTTGGCGGGCAAGGTCGGCAAGCACGAATTGCCGGCTGCGGTCGAGTTCGTCGACGATCTGCCGCGCACGCCGGTCGGGAAATTGTCGCGACACGAATTGCGCCAGCAGCAGAAACCGTCACAATCCACCAAAACCGCATCAGGAGGTCGCTCTTGACCGACGCCGTTATCGTTTCCACCGCCCGCACCCCGATCGGCAAGGCCTATCGCGGTGCGCTCAACGCCACCGAGGGCGCAACCTTGCTCGGCCACGCGATTCGCGAGGCCGTCGCGCGCGCCAAGGTCGACCCGAAAGAGATCGAGGACGTCGTGATGGGCGCAGCCCTTCAGCAGGGCGCGACCGGCGGCAATATCGCGCGCAAGGCGCTGCTCCGCGCCGGCCTTCCCGTCACCGTCGCCGGCACCACCATCGACCGGCAATGTGCCTCGGGCCTGCAGGCGATCGCGCTCGCCGCGCGCTCGGTGATCTTCGACGGCGTCGAGATCGCGGTCGGCGGCGGCGGTGAGTCAATCAGCCTCGTGCAGAACGACAAGATGAACGGCTTCCACGCCCAGGACCCGGCGCTGCTGAAGATCAAGGGCGAGGTCTACATGCCCATGATCGACACCGCCGAGGTCGTCGCCAAGCGCTACGGCATCTCGCGCGAACGCCAGGACGAATATTCGCTGGAGAGCCAGCGCCGCACGGCAGCCGCGCAACAGGGCGGCAAGTTCAAGGACGAGATCGCGCCGATCACGACGCAGATGGCGGTCACCGACAAGGCGACCGGCACTGTCTCGATGAAGGAGGTCACGCTGTCGCAGGACGAGGGCCCGCGCCCCGAGACCACGATCGAAGGCCTCGCTGGCTTGAAGGCCGTGCGCGGCCACGGTTTCACCATCACCGCCGGCAACGCCAGCCAGCTTTCCGACGGCGCCAGCGCCTCGGTGATCATGAGCGACAAGGAAGCCGCCAAGCGCGGTCTCAAGCCGCTCGGCATCTTCCGCGGCTTCGTCTCCGCCGGCTGCGAGCCGGACGAGATGGGCATCGGCCCGGTCTTCGCCGTGCCGCGCCTGCTCAAGCGCCACGGCCTCACCGTCGACGACATCGGGCTGTGGGAGCTGAACGAAGCCTTCGCCGTGCAGGTGCTGTATTGCCGCGACAAGCTCGGCATCGACCCCGACAAGATCAACGTCGACGGCGGCGCGATTGCGGTCGGCCATCCCTACGGCATGTCGGGCGCGCGCCTCACCGGCCACGCCCTGATCGAAGGCCGTCGCCGCAAGGCCAAGTACGCGGTCGTCACCATGTGCGTCGGCGGCGGCATGGGCGCGGCCGGGCTGTTCGAGGTGTTGCAGTAACGGGCTCCGTCGTTCCGGGGCATTCGCATCAAGCGAATGAACCCGGAACCTCGAGCCACAACTTCTAGATTCCGGGTTCGCGCTTCGCGCGCCCCGGAATGACGGAATGGGAAATTCGCTCAAAGGAGGATCCGATGGATCTCGCATTCACTAGGGAAGAGCAGGCGTTTCGCGAGGAAGTGCGGCAGTTCTTCCGCGACAACGTGCCGCCGGATACGCGGCGCAAGCTGGTCGAGGGCCGTCACCTCTCGAAGGACGAGATGGTGAATTGGTGGCGCATCCTCAACAAGAAGGGCTGGGGCGTCAGCCACTGGCCCAAGCAATATGGCGGCACGGGTTGGACCGCCGTGCAGCATTACATCTTCAACGAGGAGCTTCAGGCGCATCCGGCGCCGCAGCCGCTCGCCTTCGGCGTCAGCATGGTCGGCCCGGTCATCTACACCTTCGGCAGCGAGGAGCAGAAGAAGAAATATCTTCCGCGTATCGCCAATGTCGACGACTGGTGGTGCCAGGGCTTCTCCGAGCCCGGCTCCGGCTCGGACCTCGCCTCGCTCAAGACCAAGGCCGAGCGCCGGGGCGACAAGTGGATCATCAACGGCCAGAAGACCTGGACCACGCTGGCCCAGCACGCCGACATGATCTTCTGCCTCTGCCGCACCGACAACAACGCCAAGAAGCAGATGGGCATCTCCTTCATCGTGTTCTCGATGAAGTCGAAGGGCGTCACCGTGCGCCCGATCCAGACCATCGACGGCGGCCATGAGGTCAACGAGGTCTTCTTCGACGACGTGGAGGTTCCGATCGAGAACCTGATCGGCGAGGAGAACAAGGGCTGGGACTATGCCAAGTTCCTGCTCGGCAACGAGCGCACCGGCATCGCCCGCGTCGGCGTCTCCAAGGAGCGGCTGCGCCGCATCCGCGATCTCGCCGGCAAGGTCGAATCTTCAGGCAAGCCGATCATCCAGGACGCCGCGTTCCGCGAGAAGCTCGCCGCCTGCGAGATCGAGCTCAAGGCGCTCGAGCTGACGCAGCTGCGCGTCGTCGCCGATGAAGGCAAGCACGGCAAGGGCAAGCCCAATCCGGCCTCCTCGGTGCTGAAGATCAAGGGTTCCGAGATCCAGCAGACCACCACCGAGCTGCTCATGGAAGTGATCGGCCCGTTCGCCGCGCCCTACGATGTGCACGGCGACGACGGCTCGAACGAAGCCATGGACTGGACCGCCCAGATCGCGCCGAGCTACTTCAACAACCGCAAGGTCTCGATCTACGGCGGCTCCAACGAGATCCAGCGCAACATCATCGCCAAGGCGGTGCTGGGGCTTTGATGGCGCGCCGCCACCACGCACTCGCCGTCATGGCCGGGCTTGACCCGGCCATCCACGCCTAGCGGCACGAAGAACGTAGATGCCCGGGACGAGCCCGGGCATGACGAAATCGATACCTGGAGAATAAAGACAATGGATTTTGACCTGAACGAGGAGCAGCGGCTTCTCAAGGAAAGCATCGACGGCCTGCTGACCGATTCCTACGATTTCGAGCAGCGCAAGAAGTACATGAAGGAGAAGGGCGGCTGGAGCAAAGCCGTCTGGCTCAAGCTCGCCGAGCAGGGCCTGCTGGGCCTTCCTTTCAGCGAGGCCGATGGCGGCTTCGGCTGCGGCGGCGTCGAGACCATGATCGTGATGGAAGCGCTAGGCAAGGCGCTGGTGCTGGAGCCCTATCTCGCCACGGTCGTGATCGGCGGCGGCTTCCTGCGCCATGCCGGCACCGACGCGCAGAAGGCCGCGCACGTGCCGGGGATCATCGACGGCAGCAAGACGCTCGCGTTCGCCCAGCTCGAGAAGAACTCGCGCTACGATCTGTTCGACGTCACCACGACCGCGAAGAAGAAGGGCGACGGCTGGGTGATCGACGGCGAGAAGTTCGTCGTGCTCAACGGCGAGAATGCCGACACGCTCGTCGTCACCGCGCGCACCAGGGGCGACCGTCGCGACCGAAGCGGCATCGGCGTGTTCCTGGTCCCCGCAAATGCCAAGGGCGTCGCGAAGAAGTCCTACCCGACCCAGGACGGCCTCCACGCCGCCGACATCACCTTCACCGGTGTCGAAGTGGGCGCGGATGCCGTGATCGGCAATCCCGAGGATTCGCTCGCGCTGATCGAGCGCGTGGTGGATGAAGCCCGCGTCGCGCTCTGCGCCGAGGCGGTCGGCCTGATGGACGAATCGCTCAAGACCACGGTCGAGTACATCAAGACGCGCAAGCAGTTCGGCGTCGCGATCGGCTCGTTCCAGTCGCTGCAGCACCGCGCCTCCGACATGTTCGTCGCCGCCGAGCAGGCGCGCTCGATGTCGATGTTCGCGACCATGGCGAACGATTTCGAGGATGCCAGGGAGCGCTCCAACGCCATCGCCGCCGCCAAGGTGCAGATCGGCAAGTCGCTGAAATTCGTCGGCCAGCAATCGATTCAGCTCCATGGCGGCATCGGCATGACCATGGAGGCGAAGATCGGCCACTACTTCAAGCGTCTCACCATGATCGAGAACACGTTCGGCGACACCGACTACCACCAGCGCCGCGTCGCCGACGCGGGCGGGCTGGTCTAGGTCTCTCCTTCGTCATTGCGAGCGAAGCGAAGCAATCCAGAATCCGTCCGCGGAGACGGTCTGGATTGCTTCGTCGCTTCGCTCCTCGCAATGACGGAGGTCGTTGAAGCACCGAGGCAACACCCATGAAAAGCACCCCGTTCGATCTCACCGGCAAGGTCGCCGTGGTCACCGGCTCCAGCCGTGGCATCGGCCGCTCCTCCGCCGAACTGCTGGCGAAGCTCGGCGCCAAGGTCGTGGTCTCCTCGCGCAAGGCCGAGGCCTGCAAGGAGGTCGCCGACGGCATCAATGCGGCCGGCGGCGAGGCAACCGTCATCCCCTGCAACATCGCGCGCAAGGCCGAGGTCGAGGCGCTGATCTCGGGTGCCACGAAGCATTACGGCAAGATCGACATCCTCGTCTGCAACGCCGCCGTCAATCCCTACTACGGTCCGCTGCTCGACATTACCGATGAAGCCTTCGACAAGATCATGGGCTCGAACGTCAAGAGTAACATCTGGCTCTCCGCGCTCGCGATTCCGCAGATGGCCGAGCGCGGCAATGGCTCCGTCGTCATCATCTCCTCGATCGGAGGCTTGCGCGGCTCCACCGTGATCGGTGCCTACGGCATCTCGAAAGCGGCCGACTTCGCGCTGTGCCGCTCGCTCGCCGGCGAATGGGGCCCGAAAGGCGTCCGCGTCAACTGCATCGCGCCCGGCCTCGTCAAGACCGATTTCGCCCGCGCGCTGTGGGAAGACGAAGCCAACCTCAAGCGCCGCACCGCCACCACGCCGCTCCGCCGCATCGGCGAACCCGACGAGATCGCAGGTGCCGTGGCGTATCTCGCCTCCGATGCCTCGAGCTTCATGACCGGCCAGACCATCGTCATCGACGGCGGCGTCACCACGGCGGCGGTGTAGGCCTCTAACGACTTGCAATTGTGTCGCGAGCACGCTTCTCTTACCCTCCCCTGGAGGGGGAGGGTCGCTCGCGCAAACGCGCGAGCGGGGTGGGGTGAGCCGCAGCAATGGTCTCAACATCGATCCGACGCGCCGCCGCAAAGAAGCTGAGAGCGAACACGACGCCGCACGAACGCATGCTGTGGCGTGCCCTCAAGGAGCTCCCGCTCGAAGGCTCGCACTTCCGCCGGCAAGCGCCGATCGGCCCCTATGTCGTCGACTTCTTCTTGCCAGCCAAGCGCCTCATCATCGAGCTCGATGGCGGGCATCACAATGAAGACGATGCGGCCGAGCATGATGCCAAACGCCAACGCTGGCTCGAGCGCGAAGGCTATCGCGTTGTCCGATTCTGGAATTCGGAGATCACGGGTGATCTAACGGCTGTGCTCGAACGCATCTATGTGGAGCTTTACGGTTCGCGTGAGGCGGAAGCCATGCACTTCGAGCACCGGCGCAAGCGAAAAACCTCAGCCTGAATCGAGCCGCGTTCTTTCTTACCCTCCCCTGGAGGGGGAGGGTCGATCGCGCGAAGCGCGGGCGGGGTGGGGTTATCTCTCCGCTCGGGCACTGTTCGATGAGGAGAGACCTTCACCCCACCCCGGATCACATTCCGCTTCGCCCATGTGATCCGACCCTCCCCCTCCAGGGGAGGGTAAGAGCAGAGCCGCCTTGACCTTGCCGCCTCAATCCGCTCCTTTTGGTGCGACACAATGACTCCCTCCAGGGAAACGCCAAGCTCAACGCCAAGGTAGCCGCCATGTCTTTCGTCCTTGCCATCGACCAGGGCACCACCTCTTCGCGCGCAATCGTGTTTCGCAGCGACATTTCCATCGCGGCGAAGGCGCAGCAGGAATTCCCGCAGCACTTTCCGGCTTCCGGCTGGGTCGAGCACGAGCCGGAGGACATCTGGACCTCGACCGTGATGGTCTGCCGCGAGGCGATCGAGCAGGCCGGCATCGGCGCAAAGGACATCGCCGCGATCGGCATCACCAACCAGCGCGAGACCACGGTGGTGTGGGACCGCGCCACCGGCCAGGCCGTGCACCGCGCCATCGTCTGGCAGGACCGCCGCACCGCCGACATCTGCGCGAAACTCAAAGCAGAAGGCCGCGAGCCCGTCATCTCGCAGAAGACCGGCCTGATCATCGATCCCTATTTCTCCGGCACCAAGGTTGCCTGGATTCTCGACCACGTCCCCGGCGCGCGGGCACGCGCCGCGCGCGGCGAATTGATGTTCGGCACCGTCGATTGCTACCTGCTCTGGCGCCTCACCGGCGGCAAGGTGCACGCCACCGACGCCACCAACGCCTCGCGCACGCTGCTGTTCAACATTCACACCGGACAGTGGGACGACGAGCTGCTGGAGATCATCGGCGTGCCACGCTCGATGCTGCCCGAGGTGAAGGACTCCTCCGCCCGTTTCGGCGAGAGCACGCCCGACCTGTTCGGCGGCGCCATCGCGATCTCTGGTATCGCCGGCGACCAGCAGGCCGCGACCATCGGCCAGGCCTGCTTCCGCCCGGGCATGATGAAGTCCACCTACGGCACCGGCTGTTTTGCGCTGCTCAACACCGGCACCACGCCGGTGGTGTCGAAGAACAAGCTGCTCACCACCGTCGCCTATCAGCTCGACGGCAAGCGCACCTACGCGCTGGAAGGCTCGATCTTCGTCGCGGGCAGCGCCGTGCAGTGGCTGCGCGACGGTGTCGGCATCATCAAGCACGCCGCCGAAACCGGCCCGCTTGCCGATCAGTCCGACTCCATGCAGAGCGTCTATCTCGTGCCGGCTTTCGTCGGCATGGGCGCGCCCTACTGGAATCCGCGCGTGCGCGGCGCGCTGTTCGGCCTCACCCGCAACACCGGCCCCGCCGAGTTCGCCCATGCTGCGCTGGAAAGCGTCTGCTACCAGACTTACGACCTCTGGGCCGCGATGCGCGCGGACTGGCCGAGTTCGGAAACCGCCAGCGTCGTGCTCCGCGTCGACGGCGGCATGACCGCCTCCGACTGGACCATGCAGCGCCTCGCTGATCTGCTGGACGCCCCGGTCGATCGCCCCGTGATCCAGGAGACCACGGCGCTGGGCGCCGCCTACCTCGCCGGCCTCAATGCAGGCGTCTATCCCGAGCCGACCAAATTCGCCGACAATTGGCGCCTCGAGCATCGCTTCAAGCCGAACATGAGCCAGGCCACGCGCGAGCGGAAGCTTGCGGGCTGGGCGAGGGCGGTGAAAGGCGTGCTGGCGAGCGACGAGGGGGAGGGGTAGGCGTTGGTACAGCCTCGCAGCTCGATGCCGCGAGGCGCGCTCAACTGCCTCCACTCCGTCATTGCGAGCGCAGCGAAG
>NZ_AJQE01000278.1 GCF_000261685.1 Bradyrhizobium genomosp. I (2014)
CTCGGCCATTCGTCGGGACAGCAAAGTGTCAATCGGCCTGTAAATTTGGCTCTGACTCACTTTTGATGCAGTTTGGGGGATGCGTGGCGCTTTGATTGGAGGAGAATCAACGCCATGCAGCAAGCACTCCACCGCTCCAGTCTGGTGCCGCGTGGGTTTGTTGTAGAGAGTGCGTACTACGAAGGTGATAAGGCCGTGATTGAGATCCGGGCGTCCGGAAGCGTCGGTCTGTGTCCCTTGTGCGGAACAGTTTCTCGGCGTGTCCATAGCCGGTATCGGCGACGCGTGACTGACCTCCCGCTTTCGGGGCGGATCGTACAGCTCCTGGTGGTCGCCCGCCGCTTCCGCTGCGACGCCGTCCTGTGCGGGCGCCAAATCTTTACTGAGCGCTTCGACGAAGGGGTGCCGGCTCCATCAGCGCGACGCACGGCGAGGCTGGACTCCATTGTCCATCACCTCGGTCTGGCTCTTGGCGGACGACCGGCGGCAGGCTTCGCAAAACGGCTGATGCTGCCGGTGAGCAAGGATACGCTCCTTCGCGTGGTTCGACGCCGTAGCCGTCCGCCGGCTGACCCGCTCAGGATTATCGGCATTGATGATTGGGCCTGGCGGCGCAATCACCGATACGCCAGCATCATCTGCAACCTGGAAAGGCGCCGGGTGGTCACCCTGCTGCCGGACCGTGAGCCCTCGACCGCCCAAGCCTGGCTCGCCGCCCATCCCACGATCGCGATCGTCGCCCGCGACCGCGGCGGAGGATATGGCGAAGCCGCAGCAAAGGCCCTGCCGCACGCGGTACAGGTCGCAGATCGTTGGCATTTGATGGAGAACGCCAGCCGGGCCTACCTCGATGCCGTCCGAAAATCGATGCGCCAGATCCGCAGCGCAATTGGAGCAACTACGATCAATCCCGAGCTGCTAACAGCTGCGGAGCGTCTCCAATATGAGGGCTATCTCCGGCGCGAGGAGGCTAACGCGACCATCTTGAGCCTGTCGAAAGGTGGGACGCCGATCAAGCAGATAGTGCGCCAGACGGGCCACAGCAGGGGGCTGGTGCGACAGGTGATCCGCGGCGAACGCCATGATGTCTTCCGGACCCGGGAGAGCTCTCTCGATCAGCACCTGCCATGGCTCGACGACCAATGGGCAGCCGGTTGCCGAAACGGCGCTGAACTTTGGCGCCGCTTACGGGCGCGCGGTTTCCGAGGCTCCCTTCGTGTTGTCGGCGAGTGGACGACTCGTAGACGGCGGGCCGAAAAGACTGATGTCGAAACCCTTCATCGGATTCCATCGGCCAGAACGATCGCTCGTCTCATGACCGTCGGACGGGATACGCTATCGAAGGCAGAGACGGTGACCGTCGCTGCGGTAGAAGCTGGCGTGCCACCCCTGGTCGAGGCACGCGAGATCATCGCCGAATTCCACCTGATGATCCGACGCAAGACCGAGGCGGGCCTCGTCCCATGGATCGAGCGCGCTCGCGCCAGTCTTGTTGCATCGTTCGCCCGCGGCGTAACGAACGATGAAGCGGCGGTTCGGGCGGCGATCACCTCGCCCTGGTCCAACGGACAGACTGAGGGGCAGATCACGCGCCTCAAGCTCGTCAGACGCCAAATGTACGGCCGTGGCAAAATCGATCTGCTTCAAGCCAGACTAATCGGCGCAGAATAAACCCAGCTGCACCAAAACTGCGTCAGAGCCAATTTTGCAGACGATGACGTAATTGCGGTCGGCGCCCGCGGCTCAAAAAGGTCCGCTATCTTCAAGCCTTCCCGCAATCTCACGAATCGGAGGGGGCCATGAAGCAATATGTTGGGCTGGATGTCTCGCAAAAAGAAACGTCGGTATGTGTGGTCGACGAAGTGGGTCAGATCTTGTTCGAAGGAAAGGCAAAGTCCGCCCCCGGGGCGCCCGCGGCATTGCTTCGCAAGCGGGCGCCACAAGCGGAGCGCATCGGATTTGAGACCGGGGCGATGGCGAGCTGGCTATGGCATGAACTTCGTAGGGTCGATCTCCTAGTGGTTTGCATCGACGCGCGGCATGCCCACGCGGCTTTGTCCGTACGCATGAACAAGAGCGATCAGAATGATGCTCGAGGTCTGGCCGAACTGGTGCGGGTTGGTTGGTATCGAGAAGTCAAGGTCAAGAGCGAGGAAAGTCAGAAGATCCGCGCGATACTCGTCGCGAGATCCCGGCTCGTGTCCATGCGCCGAGACATCGAGAACCAGGTCCGGAGCTTGATCAAAGAATACGGCTTGCTGTTCCCGCGCGCAATCGGCCAGCAGTTCCGCAACCTGGTCAGCGAGCTATTGGGCGATAATCATCCACTCCTTAGCGTGATCTCGCCGCTCCTGTTGATCCATGAGCATATCTGTCAGCAGCAGAACAAGTTCGACGACGAAGTTCGCCAGTTGGCGAAGGCGGACGAGACGACGCGCCGCCTAATGACCGTTCCCGGTGTCGGCGTGGTGACCGCCTTGACTTTCCGCCATACGATCGATGACCCATTGTCGGCGTTGACAGTCGGCGCCTACCTCGGCCTTACACCTCGGCGCAACCAATCTGGCGAAACTGACATCAACGGCAAGATATCTCGATGGGGCGACCGGCTTCTCCGAACCTACTTGTTTGAGGCCGCCACCGTACTTCTCTATCGGACAAAGAAGTGGTCTTCCCTCAAGGCCTGGGGCATGAAGCTCGCCAAGCGGATCGGTATGAGGAAGGCAAAGGTCGCTGTCGCCCGAAAGATCGCAGTCATCCTTCACTGCATCATGGCACATCCTTCGACTGGGGGCAGCCGCAGCCAGTCTGATATTTGCTCGCAAGTTCCTGGTCCGGTCTGCCGGACTGGCGATGTCCCGCTGGGACGGTGTTGAGGCGACCTCGTTCATTCGGCTGGTGGCGGCTCGACCGTACTCCGCTGCAAACGTTGAGGCGTCCGACCCGGACATCATCATGAGGCGCTGCGCGACCTCGGAAAGGACCGTGACCCCAGTGAAGACATAACCAGCCCGGGCGATCCAATGCCTGGCCGGCAAAGTACGCATCAGCCGCGCTCGCGCCGTCTCCGCAACCCTGACCAGCTCCGACAGCGCGAGCGCTACCGTCGTGCCGTCGGAAAGTTTAAAAGGTGATTGACAACAATCCGCAATTAAAGGGCCGAATGACAGTCTTCGCGCCGCTGAATGCCTGGATGTTCAAGGCCATGAGCGGCCATAATGTTCAGATTCTGTCCGTTTCGATCTTCATCATCGGTAACCTGATCTGCGCGATCGCTCCGAACTTCCTCACCCTTGCTGCAGGCCGCGTCATTTCGGCCTACGGCGCGGCGATGTTCACCCCGTCGGCTACCGCGCTGGCCGTGGAACTCCTGCCGCCAGCCCGCAAAGGGTTCGCGTTGTCTCTCATCTTTGGCGGCATGACTGTTTCACAGGTTGCCGGCGTTCCTGCCACAAGCTGGATCGCGGATGCTATCGGCTGGCGCTTCTCATTCGGTTTCGTCGTCATTGCCGGGCTTCTCGCATTGATAATCTTCGCTCCGATGATGTCCGGAATAGCTACCAAGGCGCCGGAGCGCGGAAACAGCCCGATCTCAAAAGGCCTCTCCAAGGCCACCTACGGTATCCTTTCCGTGACGTTATTCGTCGTCGTTTCCGAGTTCATCGTTTACTCCTATGTGAGCGTATTCATCATCGGTTCTCTGCTTGCCGGGGTGCCGCTGCTCTCAGCCGCACTCTTTGCCTACGGCTTCGGAGCCGTGACGGGAAACGTTGCGTGCGGCGTTCTGACTGACCGTTTTGGCCCGTATAAAGTTCTCATTGCGGTTGTAGGCGCGCAACTCATCCTGCTCGTAGGTTTGGTTGCGTTCAGACAGCATGGTGCCCTCACCGTGCTCATCGCCTTCTTTTGGGGTAACGTGAGCTACATGTATCTCGTCCCGATCCAGCACCGTCTTCTCGGTCTGGCCGGAGATAGGTCGAAGCTGGTACTGGCGATGAACAGCTCGACCACCTTCGCGGGGATCGCCATTAGCGCTTTTCTCGGCGGCATCCTTGTCGAGACTAGCGGCGTCCCGTCTCTGGCTGCGGCATCGATCCTGATTGGTCTCATCGGCATCGGGCTGGCTGTTGCCTTCATGCGTGACGCAGCACCTGCAGAAACCGCGACTGCAGCATGTCCGAGATGATATCGCTCAACGATCGAGTTATTGCAGTCCCACAATTAAGAACGAAGCCTCAAACGGCATTTCCGCAGCGTGCTATGCATTTGGATCGAAGCCGCACGCGTTCTAAGGGGCCGCCCTGGCGCCTTCAAGGCGATGCTGGCTCGCTTGAACCAATTGGAGGCGGAGATGGACGCCTTGAAGGGACAACGGGTCTCGACCCGGCACATATGGCGGCGGGCGGCGCGTCCGTGTCGCTCGGCTACGAGGGTGGCGTACGGTGGCGCGCGGGTTCATCCGAGGATGAGGAGCCCCATTTCCAGCCACGAGAGGCCGAGCCGGAGGCGTCCAAGGGCGGGCTCGGCAGGGCCACGCGACAAGCTGGTGGAGCAACTGGCCGCGCAGCGGTGACTTTGGCGCTTACTCCAATCTGTCTATCGAAGTGGATGGTTTGACCAATCCCAATACAATTCACGCGCGTAACGTTCATCCTCGAAAGTCTTTGTGCGAGGTACGCCTCTAGCAGGCAGTTGAAAAACGTGCTCGCCGCCGACCAGCGACCGTGATTCATTGGCTCCGACGAGATTCGGAAATGATGCGTGCGCGGCGGCGACAATCGAACGGGCGAGCTGTTCAGCTACGTCGATCTCGAGGCTCGGGTGCGGCGTGACCATCCGCTGCAAGCGATCCGGACGATCGTGAACGAGGCGCTGTCGACGCTGGAGCGCGAGTTTGCCGCGCTCTATTCGCCGACTGGGCGGCCGTCGATCCCGCCGGAGAAGCTGCTGCGGGCGTGCTGTTGCCTCAGCGCAGCCGGCCAGTATGGTCCATAACGGACGAACCCGGTTGTGCGAGCACCTTCATGAGCTGGACAGGGGAGCACCGGCCCGGCGGCGTGCACTTCCCCGGCGCGTTGGTCACGAGCGTACGGTTCGGGGCGCAGGAATATCTTGCCACGCCCACACTGCGATCCGCTCGCAACTCTTGTAACTCTGACGGCAGTGATCGGTGGACGGCCTCGGGAGATCAACGCTGTCATGCGGTTTGCGAGACAGCTCATGACTGGAAGAGACCGTCGAAAAGCCAAACGCACGGCGCGCCCCGACAAGGCATCGCCGGACAGGTGCGAGAACACGCTTTGCAGAGAGCGGTTTCCGGAGGCGAGTCGGATCAGCCAACCCGAAGATCCTCAGCTGACATCTTGCCCGAACGCCCGGCCTTGAGCTGATAACTTACCCGAGCCCCCTCTTCGAGAGTGGTGTAACCGGCCCTTTCGACGGCACCGATGTGCACGAAGACATCGGGACCTCCGTCCTCAGGCCTGATGAACCCATAACCTTTGGTCGAGTTGAACCACTTCACAATACCCATTGCCACGGCGGCATCTCCATAGTGAACCGTTGTGATCTAGCGAAGAGTCTGCCGGCCATCAAGATGGTCGGCAAGACGCCAGCGTCGCTGCGCTGGTCACATGCTCGTTTTTTTATCGCATGGTCTATCTGCGGCCGCATTGTGCAAACGACAGAAAGCGCCGTGACGTCGACCACACTTCGATTCAAGGCTTCAGGATCCGGATGACGTTTTGACCTTCGCTTCACTCGTCGCGCGCTAGCGGCTTACAGAAGAGTTGCAGAGCCTCGAACACGCCGCGCTCATCCGGAGCCGAGCTAAAGCGAATGGGATTGATCGTCGTTGAACGACAGGGCGGCCGTGAACTCCTTCGCGCAGCCTGGGATCAGGATAATCAATCCGCGCCATGCCTGCATTGAGCTACGTGACATGCTTTCTCAAGCACGAAGACAGTCCCAGAGCTGCGCTTTAGCTGTTCGCGTTTAGATATTAGCCGCACGCCGGCCATGTCGGACGAACAGGGGTCTGCGAGACAATCCTCAAGGAAGCGCATCTGGCAACTTACCGCCCGCTCGTCATGTTGTGGTTGAACGCCAGGAAACCCGCTCGCCAGCGGTGGAGGCTGTTCAAACCGGTAACTTGCGCATCTGACGACCTTCATCGCGTCTGCCGGCGGCTCATCAGCTCTCTCGCCTTGGGTTCGATGAATTCAGCTGAGCACCGTGAATACGTTGAGATAACCAATGGTCTCAGCCCGCTGACCGAATTTTACTCAGAACAAAGCCGCCTCGATGCATAGGTGTATTCAAGGGCCAGTTGACGCGCATATTCCCTGAGGTTGGCGGCGGCGCTGTGCCCCCCGTCGATGTTCTCGTAATAGAAGTAAGGCTGGCCCAGCGCGGCGAGCTTCGCGGCAGCTTTGCGGCCGTGCGCTGGATGCACGCGGTCGTCTTTGGTGGAGGTAAGAATTAGGGGAGCGGGATAAGTCTTGCCCGCCATCAGCTTCTGGTAGGGCGAGTAGCCTTCGATCCACGCACGCTGCTCGGCAATGGCAGGGTCACCGTACTCGCCGATCCAGGAGGCGCCTGCGCCCAGTTTGGTGTATCGAAGCATGTCAAACAGCGGCACCTTGATGATGGCCGCGTTGAAGAGTTCGGGACGTTGGGTGATTGCGGCGCCAACGAGCAGGCCGCCCTGGCTGCCGCCAATGATTCCGAGCCGGCTCGGACTTGTGATCTTCCGGCGGATCAGGTCCTCGGCAACGGCAATGAAATCATCCCATGTCGTCTGCTTCGTTGCCGTCTGGGCCGCTTGATGCCATTGTGGGCCAAACTCGCCGCCCCCACGCAGGTTCGCCACGACATAGGCATTGCCCTGTTCGAGCCAGAGCCGTCCCACCGGTCCCAGATAAGAGGGCAGAAGCGAAGCCTGGAAACCGCCATAGCCATAAAGAAGTGTCGGGATCGTCCCGTCAAATCTTGCGTTCTTCGGCCGCACCAGAAAATAGGGAATTGACGTGCCATCACGCGAAGTGGCTTCGAGCTGCTCCACGATATGATTGGACGCATCGAAGGCAGCCGGTGTCGTCTTCAACTCCTCAAGGCTTTTGCTTTCGACATCAAAATACCAGACTGAGGTTGGTCTGAGATAGCTCGAGACCGCGAACATGGCTCGGTCCGTTTCATCGGAGGTGGCTAACAGGCTGACATTTGCATGTTCCGGCAGCGGGATGGGCGCCGCGGACCAAGCTCCGTGATCGTACTTATAAGCGAACGCTCTGCTCTGAACGTTCTCAAGGATCGTCAGGATCAACAAATTCTTTGTGGCGCCTAACCCGCTCAGGGCCTGGCGGGGCCCAGGTTGGAAGACGAGCGAGGCTTTGGCACGCATCGGATCCTGTTTCCATTCGGCCAGATCATACGAAATCAGCGATCCGGCGGCGAAGCTGATATCGCCTGGCGGCCTCCAATCTTCATCAAGCCTTACAAGCAGGTGACCACCCACTAGACCGATCATCGCGGCCTTCTTCGGCAGATTGAGCTTGACGGGCCCATTGGGGCGGAAGACCACATACTCGGACTCGAAAGAGCTGATTGCGCGGATCGCGCCGGTCTCATGAATGTTGCCCTCGCTGTCACGAAGCACGAAGGGGGACATCGAAACGTCGGTGGGCTCGCCACGAAAGATCTCGCGAGCCTCACTGAGCGCCTGAGCGCGTTTGAGCTCCTTCACCACAAAGGGGTAGCCGGCTTGCGTCAAAGTCCCCTCGCCCCAGTCACGTGCAACAAGGAGTGTGTCACGATCGACCCAGCTGACGTGCTGCTTGCCCTCTGGGAGATAAAAGCCATCCGCAACGAAGGTCTTGGCGTCGCAGTCGAATTCTCGTATGGACGCGGCATCCTTGCCGCCATCGGAAAAACTAATCAGGCAGAGGCGCTCTTCAGGCGGAAGGCAGCTGCTACCTTGAAAGATCCAATTCCTGTTCTCGGCGACCGCCAAGGCGTCCACGTCGAGAATGGTTTCCCACTGTGGGTCTTTGCTACGATAGCTCTCGAGCGTGGTGCGTCGCCAGACGCCGCGCACCTGGTTCTCATCTTGCCAGAAATTCTCCAAGCCGCGCCGTTTCAATGAAACATATGCGATCCGATCCTTGGCCTGCAGGATGGAGAGCGCCTGTCCGTAGAAGTGCCCATAGCGAGGATCTGACTGGAGCACCCCGAGCGTCTTCTCGTTCTCGGCGCGAGCCCAAGCCACTGCGCTTGGCCCTTCGATCTCCTCGAGCCAAAGGAATGGGTCATCAGTCACCGCCGCATCCGTTCGCTCCTGTGAAAGCGCCGTGGAGGTGATGCAGGCAATCGAAAGCAGCGTGGCGGAGAAGAGTAATGTATTCATGGATTTGCTCCGGCTGAGGTCGAGCGGTCAGGCTCGCGGGCCCTGCGGGTCAAGCAGAAGCGGCGGAAAGCACACAAGCCCGTGACATAGCGCGGCTTGCGCTATGTCACGGGCCGTTCATTGCAAGCTGCGTGCCGGCTGAAGAGTCGCAAGTTTCAGCCGTTAGTGGCTGCACGACCATGTTCGGTTGCCGACATTGGTACGCCGAGCGACATCACAGCGTCTCGGCGGAGAGCCTGCCAGACAGCGCCAGCATTTTTGATCTTCAGTGGCAAAGACCCGGGACACAGCGAAGCAGCTTTCCTCCGCATATGAGATTGCTCCTTCTCGCTGGGTCACCGGGCAGACTTGTCGACGGGCATCATCCCCACGAAGAGCAGTGCATTGATCAGCAGCTAAGCCGGCATCGCCAAGGGTGGTATGGATGGCGACCTCCGACTCGCTGACTGCAAGCGTTGCCGATTTGGACGAGCCTTTTCCTCGCGAAACCCACTAGTCACGCCGAACGATCGGTTCGTTGACTGATTGCCGAGAGGCTTGCGCTCGAGACGAGGAGAGTAAAAGCGCTCCAGAAACGGCCTACGTTGCAACACGTCTTAAGATTCAGCCGACAATCAACAACACGTACAAGCACCAGATCAGGTTCTTCGGGTAAAACGGCGAAATGAAGCTGGGCATCAGCAGCAATTGAGGGAGCTACGGCCCAGCTTTTAAACGATCCTGATCCACCCGGCGGCAACCCACGCACGAGCCGTGGTCTTCATCGAACCCCCTATTACACAAACGAGATCAAGGGCGAGATTTTCGATCCGAGAATGCCCGCTGCTGCCGGATCAGCCGGGCTGGTTCAAGGCTAGTGCAACCCTCACTGCGAACCGTTCCGTAACGGTGCTGTTGCGGCCCAGAGCATGCGCCGCTTTCCGGGGCGGAACGATCAACGGCAGCAGCGCGCCGACCGGCGCCACCACCACTCGCATCAGCGTCGTTTAGAGATAGAATATGAGTTGACTGTATCGTCCCCTTCTGATCATGGACCACTCGCATGATGTCTTGATTCATGGGCCCTACGCCGCCCACAAGAACCGCGTCAGCGCCAAAGCCTGGATTGCTCCTCGTCCTGCTACAGAAGCCTGTCATCCGCCGTGCTATGCTTTTCGCCCGGTCAGTCCTCGCGGGCTCCGACCTCTTGTCCGCGATGACCATCGCGTGAAGCTGTCGGCGCCGGCAGATCCCAGAGTCTGTCCTGTGTATGCTTCAGTGGAGCCGCTAAAGCCACAAAGGCCGACATCACGTCTGCATAGGCAGCCTCCTTCAAAGCTGCATCGGCGGGATCGGTCTCGTTATAGGCGGTGAGCGCCGCGGCATAATTTTGATACAGGGGCATTTGAGCCTCGTTGGTCCAGCCGAGACCGAGGTGGTGGAACTGATCAGCCGGAACGGTGATGCGGCTCTTGTCCAGCTCCCGGAGGTAGTCCGCCGACCAGTCGTGGATGGTATAGGATTCAATCTTATCCATCATCGACCGCCAGCGCCTGACACGCTCCTCAAGCGGCATATTGGCCGCTTTCGAAATAGCGTCTGCGATTTCTTCGGGATGGTTTGGATCTACCAGCAGGGCCTCGTCCTCGTTGAAGTCTTCAGCCGCCCCAGCAAACTTCGATAGTACCAGAACGCCGGGATCCTTCGGATCTTGGGCAGCAACATATTCTTTCGCTACCAGATTCATGCCGTCCCGCAGCGGCGTGACGACACCTACATGTGCCGCGCGGTAAAGTCGCGCGAGTGCAGCCTGGCTGAACGGGTCATTCGTGTAGTGGATCGGCCTCCACTCCTCTGTGCCATGCTCGGCATTGACATGGTTGATCGCATTCTCCACGTCCTCTTTGTACTTTCGATACTCGTCGACGTCGGCGCGCGAGGACGGCGCGATCTGCAACAGCGAGATGCTGCCCGGCTCGCCCGCCAAGAGCTGGTCAAACGCTTCGACGCGTTTGTCGATGCCTTTCGTGTAGTCGAGCCGGTCTACGCCGATCGCAAACTTGGCGCCCTCGAAGTTTTGCAATAATGACGATATTTTTTCTTGCTCTGCGGGCGAGAGCTCTGCCGCAAGATACTCTGCGAATTGCCTGGGATCGATACCGATTGGAAATTTTTGAACTCGCGTCTGGCCACGCTCCGTGGTCACGACGCCATCCTTGCTCTCCAGCCCGAAATAGGTTCGCAGGCAGGCCAAGAAATTGTCCAGATCCCGGTTTGTCTGAAAGCCGAGCAGATCGTATTCCAGCATCGACTTCATCAGTTCGCGATGATTGGGTACGCGCTCTATCATGTCGGGCGTCGGCCATGGCGTGTGCAGAAAGAAGCCGGTCGGCCGCTCGATGCCGAGATTGTGCAGATCGCCCCCGAGCGGGAGCAAATGAATAATCATGCACCCAGAATGCGTCCCGATCCCGCAAGTCGAACGCCGCACGCGCGATGAAGTTGTTCATCTGTCGATAGCTGTCGTATCCCTCTTCCGCGCGCGACATCCGGTCGGACAGGGAGTGTAATACCGGCCACAAGGTTGAATTCGAATAATCTCGATAGTAGCCGCGATGGTGCGCGGCCGGCAGATCGAGTTCGGCCACATGGCCTTCGCCAGCCTTCACGAGTGGCAGGGGCCGCTCAGTCCCGTCGCCGCGATTCTCCGAGGAGAACATCCAGACCGCGCCGGAACGTTCGACGACCGGCTCGAGGGCTGCGGCAAGTCCGCCGGTATGGGGATTATTGGGGTCGAACGGCGCGCCGCGGTTCGAAATGACGACCAGCTTCATGTCGGGTTGCTGGCTTACTGAGCGATGCTCCACGTCGCCCGAGGCAACAGTATGGGAAGGACCTACACCTCCTTCTTGCATCTGCTCCAACGGTATCTCGTCCAGGTGCAGGTCGAAGGCCGCTTGGCCTAAGGTTTCATCTTGCTCGGTCGCGCCTGATGTGCTGCCGGAATCCAACGTTGCGTTGTCGAGCGCGTCATGGATTCGAACCATCTCGTAGCTCCCTTTGGCGATGTTTACGTTCGATGCAGTCGTACATCAGCCCCGAGATATCTCCACTACGCCACGATGGCAGGTCCAGCTTTCCGGAAGCTGACCAGTCGAGCAAAATGGCCGGATTGCGCATCCAACCAGGACTTCAAGGCGGTCGTGGTAGATGAGGCGACGAGATGTCGGATTAAGGCAAGACGACGTTTGGCTTCATCGATTTGACGCTAGGAAGACTCGGGCGCTGTGGCGAGGTCACCGTCCTGCTCGGCACCCTTTGAATGGCGCGAGCGCGCATTGACGAGGTCCATCGAGTACGTCAATCATCTGGATGTCGCAGATCGGCGCGCCAACATCGCCCCCCCGCTCCGCCATCCCGACGGCACGATATAGACGGCCGTCATAGGCCTTCTGGCGTGGCCCTCCGTAACGCACCAGCGCGCATCCGAATACCAGGTAGAAACCAGAAGAAGCTCCTTGCATCAAACTACCGCGCCTCACAACATTCGGTCTATCAGGTTGTGGCCGTGCGTGGTGATACGATCCGCTTCCATGACATGCCCCTGTTCATACACAGTGAGGAGGATGCCTCCGATGTGGTCGGCTTAATGATCTGCCGGCGGCACTAACAAATTCGGGCGGCTCCCGACTATGCGCCAACGAACGAAACTGTAGCTCGAACGTTTGACCAATCTAGCGGAGACGTGCGCCGTTAAATAACTCCGTACGAATCGATAGCAACATCACCGCGCCAAGTCGAGCCGCCGGGGACAGCGCTTCGCGTCTCCAGCAAGATGGGGTTACGAGCAGGCTTACAGCGTATGCCGGTCCCGGCTAACTCCTGCAAAACGAGCCGCGCACAAAAGGCGATCCGGGCTTTACCGTAGCGGCCGCAGTTGACGCATATGCACCATCGCAGTCATGATTTCATTTTCTTGCTTGGCTCCGAGGTCCGGCCCCTGCAAAGTTCACCCGAAATGGACGGAGACGCAACAAGTACGATCATTCGCGCACATCAAGCGGCGCGGCACAATGAGCCAGTCCAGACGACCTGAGCAACACGGACGAGCTGCCCTCGTCGGGCAATTCAGCTGCGCAAATGATGACGACCCTTTCGAAGGCAAGCGGCCAAATACGTTCACCTCCTTCGATCAAGCCGATTGAGACGCAACACATTCAGAGAACAAAAAGTCGACGCGCAGTGCCCGTCGTCCAGCAGACCAAATCCAGCTTGGAGCAAGGCGCGCGGAACGCATGCTATTTTTTTAGAGTTGAGCCCAGCTCCGGGGACAGGGACGACGGAGCACGCGAGTTCCGGCGGGCGGCCAACGAAGAATGAGCTGCAGTCGCAGGGGCAGAGAACAACGTACACTGCAAGCACCGTTTCGATTCTGAAGGAGAAAAGCTGACCAGCGGCAATCGCCACCTAGCGAGCTTGCATCAACGGCTAGCAGGAACGCCGCTAGCGAAAGCTCTTGCGGCCATTATCGAGCTAGAGGACGAAGTCGACCCAAAGGTTCTCCTCTCAGAGGCAAAACCGCGCCTTTGCGCGCGCTCGTCAGCGGGCGAGTAGCTGGCTAAGCTCAATCAAGATGCCGTCTTCGCACGAATTTATGGTGTCGCAACGCTTACGCCTCGTCGTTCAGCCGCGCGATGCGCTCCTCCGATTTGCGGGCACGCTGGACACCCGGTCTCGCGTTCTGGTCGAACAGGATCGCTGGATGGGCGCAACGAAGTCAGAAAGCCACTGGGCGCGACATCGACAGTTCGTGAACTCGGTGTTCTGGAAAGCCTGCAACCGCGGGCGGATTTAACCAACGCCGCGAACGCGGAGAGCATTTTCTCAGATTCTTATCGAGGTGCTGGGTCATCGTGATCGAACGTGCTGCTATCATCGTCCGGAGGATGATGAAGCAAATAGGGCAGTAGGCGCCATGTTGACTTAAGCGATATGCCGAGCACTTTGAGCAGTCTAAGTGCCACTGGCTACACTCTCAAGCTCTCAATGTTTGCTATGAAACGCACGCCAACGTTGGCGACCAATGCAAGATCCTGCTGCCTTAGCCCCAACGAGTTCGGCCGCTCGACCACCCAAGGGCTGTCGTATCTTGTATATTGATCATCAAATTTTCCACGGCGCAGCACCGCCCTAGCGCGCTTCATCGTTTGGGTGCGCAGCGCATGGATCATGTCCCTTTCGAAGACGGCTGGCACTCGAAGGGCAACGCCCGGCAAGTAAACTCAGGCCGGGAATTCTGGTTCTAGCCTACGCCAGCGCGAACCAATCCCTCTGTCTACCAGATCCACAAAGAGCCAATTTGCGTCGCACGAGCATCTGTCCTGCCCTTGACACTTCCCATGTAATCTCGTCGAGGTCAGCAGCGATCTCCTCGGCGCTACGCAGTTCGCGTCTTCGCAGCGACTTCAGAACGCGCCGCCCGAGCGCGACGAGGTCGAAGTTGGGCTCGACGTTACCTTCTTCAAAGCGGTCACACCAGAGGAGCTGGCCGCGCCAGATTATAAAATGACTACCGCATCCTCCGTCTCGCCAAACCGATGGATAGAGGGTTGGCTTGTCGGTCCGCATATCCAATCTCCAAGACTTTCCTACGCGTGGATCGAGATTGACAACGAGCGTTTCACCGCATCCGTCCGGACAGCGCATGAGGACCGAGCGTAGCGCGCCTCGCTGGATGACCACCGCATCGCCGGGAGCGGCAAGCATTCTTTCTCCCTCATCGCGGTGCTCCGCAAAACCGAGCAGGTTCACCTTCCTCGCAACCATGCTCATGTCTTGCTCGCCAGGTCGCGCGCCAATTGGGCGGCGACGGCGTATCCTTTTGTACGCCTAAAGCGGTCGGCAGCAGGACCGTCATCCCATTGACAGCGCCTGAGGAGTTGAACGGCGACCGCGGCCTGATATTCAGTGGAACACGATTGTACTGCGATTCCCATCCGCCTGAGCTGTCGCACCACGCTGGACATCCAGCAGAATTTGCTGGCAGGATCACAGGGCCCGGGAGGATGCAAGAACGATGACGGAGCGTAAAGACGATCAATCTCAGCCGCCCAGATGGCAGAGATGGCATCTTCATATACCTGAGGGTTGCACTCCGGTGGCATTTGAAAGGCAAGCCAGGTCTCCAACGCCGCCAGATCCGCCGTCAGGGGAGCGGAGCGGACAACCGACGCAAGGTCGATCACAATCGCATGGTCGTTGCGCACGCGTACGTTTTCCCCATGGAGATCGCCATGCGCCGGCGCACTGCGGTAGCGCTGGCGCAGTTTGCCTAACTGATCAAGAATGATGTCCGGCTTCGCCGTAATACCAAAGTGGAAAGCATCTTCAACATAGCGCGACTTCAGCTCGCAAGGACGCAGTATACCGGCGTCTATCATAGCTTGGACAACTGAGCCCTCGTCCGGATCCTTGCCGTATGCTTGATCACGCCAGCCGCCAAGGGTCTCTTCGATCAGCGACGTCACGGCCCGAGCCGCGAGATTTCGGCGCGCTAAATTCCATAAGGATTCGGATCTGTCGACGAAACTTCCGACCAACAGACCGCGTTCCGCGCCGAATACCGGATCGTGAATATTCGGTCTCAGGCCGAAAGGAATATATCGATCCGCGTATTCGCGATAGTTCCGGTATTCTTGGTCGATCTTGTTGCGCCGATCCAGTTTGGCGAAATCAGGCTGCGGCCATGCTCCAGCATTGGACGTATGAACGGTCATGTGAACGGCGAATACGCGAGCTTGTGACAGGCCTCCCGTGAGTTCCTCCAGCACGATCCGACTGCAGTGCGCGAAGGCGCGCTTAAAGAGTATCTTGTCGGCCTCGCGCAAGGGTTCGCGGTCGCCCGCGACTTCGATCTTGAGGTCTGCGCGCGGCCTCTGACCGGCGTCATGCCTTGCGATCCTCTCCGCTAAGGAATGCGCCGCGGTATCTGTGCGGACCGCGACCCCGGCGACATTCAGGACGGATTTCGTAGACGCCTGCACGCGCCCCATGGTCTCGTCGTCGTCTGCGATGAGATCGACCCGCAAACCGCTGTCGATAAGGGTTCTCACATGGACGTCGGCGGCCCTCACTACGTGTTCCGGCATGTCAGAGCCGAACTGAAACACGGCGGCGCAGGCGTTTGAGGTATCCACGCCATCCGCCGAGGCGCAGCACAGCAGGTGCAGGTTCCGTTGCACGAACTCTCGCTTGGTTTCGGGCGGCGGCGGCGTACCGAACCACAGCACTTCGGGTCGCGCCTCAGCCATTGTTCGCCCTCGGCCGTACCGGAAGGGGCCACGAGGGCCCTTTGGCGAGAGCGCCGCGGCGCGAACAGACGATGCAATCCTCGACTCTTCTTGCTTGCGTCGGTCGCACCGCGCCTCTGACACCGTCGTAAAGCTGGAATCGAGCATGGCCGGGCATCGAGGTCGCGGCAGCCATGAACATGGTGGCCGCCAGCGACGCCATCGTCGTGTTGATTGACATGACGGCCGGTTGAGGCTCGTAGTCCCCCACCAGATAGGGATCGGACGCGCGGCGTTCCGGGCTCATCATCTCGCGTCGGATCTGATTTGCGTCTAGCGCGCCCGTGCATGTGAGACATGGCAACTCAGGAGCCAACATTTGCACGCGCCCGGTGATGTGGGTGACTGCGCTCTCCCGGACGGTAATGCTCGTGCCCATGTCGATTGTGGGCACCAGGTATTGGTAGGCGATGTGGCAGACCACTGTCCTGCTCGCATGGGAATCAGTGCAGACGAAGACGAAGTCGAGGCCGACAAGCTCCGCCGCGATGTTCGCGTCGACTACATCGGCTCTCAGTCCCCGCACCCGCGAGGCCGGGGAACACGCGAGTATCTCCCTTTCTGCGACAGCGATCTTGCTCGTGCCCACGTCACCGGGACCGGCTCCGGCCAAGCGGTTGAGGTTCGTGGTTTCGACCACGTCAGGATCGATCAGCACGAAATCGCGAACGCCGAGGCGAGTAAGCTGTTGGAGCAGCACTGACCCAGTGCCACCGACCCCGACGACCCCCACCTTCAGTGACGAGATTGCCCGCTGACCATCGGCACCGAAGGCGCGCACCTGGCGATCGTATCGGACATTGCCGCCTTCGGTGGATTTGTCGGACGACAGCAGGACCAGTCGCTCGCCTACCTGCCAGACCGGCACCTCCTGGGCCGTGCCGACCCGCCGGGCTCGGCAGCCCGCCGGACTCAATACGAGCGCCAGGTGTTCGCCTTGAGGCGCGCGGCGACGCAGATAGCCGGCCAATGCGACCTCGCCCGCATCGTCGACTGCGGAAAATCGTGGATGGCTCGGTTCGGACGGATGCGTATGCACCAGCACGACGCTTCGTCCCAGCGCGCGGGCACGGTTGGCGACTTCGACGATGAATGCAGATCGAAGCGTTGCCGACACCTCATCGCGATGCTCGTAAGCCGAATCGGCCACGGTCTCTACGTCGTCCACCAACCATGTATCGGTGTGCGGATCGTGCACCGAATAGGCCACCCCGCAGCTCTCGAATGGCGCTGAGGCCAGCAGGTCGGCCGAGGCCCGGCGATACGCCGGCCAGGAAAAACGCAGTCCGCTCATTGCAGTCGCCTCAGGCGATCGGCGATGGTGTTCATCCAGCTTGAGAGCGTGTCGCGGTTGGGATTCCATGCTTGGACATGCCAAGAGAACCAGAGTCCAGGCTGCGCGGTCTCCGGGATAATGTTGTTGTTGCCGGCATTGCACGGCATGCGTCCACCCTCGAGCATCAGATCGGTGTCCGCCCAGAAGCAGTCGGGTGCGGCAAAGGGGTAGCCGGTCGGAACCAGAAAGCGGATCGAAGTCGCAGCCCGGCTCCAGCCGAGCGGCAGCGAGATCGAACTGATCGTCACCAGGATTGCACCGCTCGGCAGTGTTTGCGTACGCACATCCGGCCAGCGCCTGCGCAGATCCTCGATCTGGACTTCAGCGGGGCCGCCCATCAGCCGAAGTTCGCCTTCGGGGCCGACGAGAAGCGAAGCGGACCTTTGTCCTTGTCTAACGACACTCGTTCGTCATCTCCGATAATGCGATCGGGATCGTTTCCGTGCCCCTCGAGAACGAGATCATGAGAGGAGTCCCAGTCGGCAACGCGCGCCTTAATTTGCAGCCCTGTCAGCGCCGGCTGGTCGGTCTCATACTTCTTGCCGCCGACAAAGAAGAAGTACGTCTCTTGGTGTGCGTTCTGCTTGTCACCCATCTGTTCGCCTCTATTGTCGTCGCCCAGCGCGGCTTCACGGCCGAACACGTGCGAGCTGCTGCAAATCACACGATGCGGGCTCCCGGCCCGCGTCTCAGGGCGTTGTTATACGAACAAGGTCGGTGATTTCCTTCGAAATGCGACCGATCCACGCCGAACGGCGCAGGAGAGAGGCTGAAGGGCTCAGGATCCGCGCTCTTTGGGGTCGGCCGGGTCGGTTCTGATGGCGCGCGAATCGAACGCCGTGATGAGTTTTCCGACAACCCAAGGTCACACTGCCCAAGTGGCCTGCACCTGAAGCCGAAGAAACAGGGCTCACCTCCAAAAAGCGCCGCGGCTAGAACGTTGGCTTTCGCCATGGTGCATGCACTTGTCCGGGCGCCCGAGCTCATTCAAATGCAGCCGGCGGATCCGGGTCGGGAGAGGCGGCCTCGGCTGCAGCCCAAAACTGGCGAGATGATCGAACCTTTGGCGGCAGCGGGCCGC
>NZ_AJQE01000279.1 GCF_000261685.1 Bradyrhizobium genomosp. I (2014)
GCCTTGAAGACAGCCGCTCCGGCGAATGTGCGGCCCGGCATCTCAATGATTATCGCGGCATCCTGCAGGTTGATGGATACGCCGCCTATAACAAGTTGGCGCGACCCGATCGCGGCAATGATGGCATCACCTTGGCCGGCTGCTGGTCACACAGCAGGCGCAAGTTCTATGAGCTGCATGTTGCAGGAAGCTCGAAAGTGGCAACGACGACGGTCGAACGGATGGCAAAGCTCTGGCAGGTTGAGAAGACCGTGCGCGGCCAAAGTCCTGACGCACGCGTTGCCGCGCGCCAGCAAGCCTCCGCGGCGGTCGTCGCAGATCTCTTCGATCTCTGGCAGCACACCTTGCGGCGGATCTCCGGCAAATCAAAACTGGCCGAGGCAATCCGCTATGCCGTCTCACGCCGCTCCCTCTTCGAACGCTTCCTCACCGACGGCCGCATTGAGCTCGACTCCAACATCGTCGAGCGCGCCATCAGGCCACAGACAATTACGAGAAAGAACAGCCTCTTCGCGGGCAGCGATGGAGGCGGACGAACCTGGGCGACCATCGCAACACTGCTACAGACGGCAAAGATGAATAACGTCGATCCGTTCGCCTGGCTCAGCCTAACGCTTCAGCGTATGCCAACGGCTGGCCGAGCAGCGAAATCGACGCGCTTATGCCATGGAACCACGCCGTGTGACGGCCGCAGCTTGCCGCTTACGTTCCACATGAGTGTGAGCAGTCATCTGACCGGAGGGGGCATGTGATTCAGGTCCTCGATTCCCGTTCAAGTGACTGCGCTCCGCCCGTGGCGAGCATTAGTTCGCCGACACGATGCTGGGCGCATCACCCCGATCGGAGTCGATGGCGTTGGCTGCACCTCGGAAAAACGGCGTAGGCTCTGGCGGCGCGGGCTCGGAGCTATGTGATATCGCCTCAACTTATCGATGGCCGGTTCACAATCTGACCTTTTTTCGCGTCTGATGAACCGCTCCTCGCGACTGGCCGTTATTTGGAGACGGTGATCCACTGCGACTTCCTGCCGCTGTGGGGATGCGATCAACAAATGCATATTCGTCATTTGAACAACTCGTCGGCCGACCACCTAAACCGATTGACACACGATATAGCCAGGGTATACGGCAAAGCTGCCCGCCCAGAGCACTGGCCCGGTTACGGTTGACACCACGTTGCGCAGCCTCATGTGGCCTTCGAATTTTGAGGCCAAGCGAATACGAACTTAGCGCGCAACACCCACTCTCTGAGGACGATCCTTCAACTGAACAGGCTACCAATGCATTATCATGTTGTGCGCACACGCATGCTCTAAAGACCAATTTTCTAATCGCGATGATCGGGTTCGTCGAAGTCTGCCCTTGCCCCGCCTATACCGCAGAGAAAATGCTTTGTGCCAGGCTTGGGAGCGATCGGTTTTCATTTTGGGCTGCGCGCGCTGATGGGGCGGTCAGCGACCATCAGTGAGCATGGTCCGAAATCGGCCACAACAGCTGCTGTTCGTTTGTGAATTGCCGCACAGTTTTCGTCAGCTCTTTGAAAGCTAGCGTGAGTACAGAGCCGGTAGTTGCTAGCGAGGCGTGGTAGAGACAGCGCCATTACCAGAATGGGACAGCGCCGAGTCACGTTCCTGCTACCCCAATCTGCAGCGCAGGCGCGGCAGGGACAGCGCCGGTCCAGTCCCGAACCGACCGGCGCCGAGCCGCGCCCGCGCTGCTTTCGGCGTCGGAGAAACGACCGTGGCGCACCGCGCGTGTGGTCTTTCAAGCGATCTCTTCCCTGCCCTTCGTCTAACACCGCCAACATTCCTGGGCTCTGTCATGAGCGGCAGCGTGGAAGTCTTTTTCATGCGGCGGAGCGGTTTAGTATGCTGGGCATCTCCAATTTCTCCGCGAGGTAGCGGATCAGCGTAGAAAGCAGCGGACGATCCAACCAATTCAAGTAGGTGATTGGCAGTCGTACTATGCCTACAACTTGGCGGCACTCTAGACGGGCGAGGTATCAGCGTTCATACGGAATGGGGCAAGGTGGTGCCAAAGTTACCGGCGCGTGGCAGGGACAGCGCTTTGCAGGGATTGAGCGCCGAGTCACGTCGCCGGTGACCCCTGACGTCGCTGGTACGGCAGGGACAGCGTCTTTGAAGGTTTGCCCACAAGTATAGTAGGTGCCCCGCGGGACCTCTCGGCAATACCACTTAGTAGCATGGCGAGGGGCTTGCCACCTCCCGGGAGCAAAGCCGGCCAGCGACACAGACGCTTGCGGCATCTGCCAGGAACAGCGCTTTCAGGGTTTCACTACCCGATCGCCGAGCCACCCGCTAGTGCGCTAGCATAGCGGCTAGCAGGAGCAGCATCGGATTCTTTCCATGGCGCCAGTTGCGTCTGCGCTGCTCTCCGTGTTCTGGAACAACTCTTTCCAGACACCCTCGTTGTTCTTGGGCCCGCTGGGCAACATCGAAGTCTCTCAGCTGAGTGACCCTGGGGTATGCCGGCCCGCGGCGTTCGAATGGCCCGGACAACGCCCAAGCCGAAACCTCTCAGCTAGTCTCAAGCGCGCCGAATAGCGGTTCGTTCAGGCTCATACGTCATGGGTAAAGATACGCGCGGCATCTATTCGACTTCATTGGCGGATCCAATTCGCGACGTCTCGCCGCTTGCCCTTGCGCTATCGCCTGCGCGTTCCAACTCGACACTGCGAGACTTTGCTCTCTGGACGCCACTCTTGCCAAAATAGGTTACGACTTGCCGTACCGCGTTTGATTTGAACTGGTCGTTATACTTGATGACCCGACCGGCGCGCATTCCTTGAGCCTCAGCTTAGAGAGCTCGCCGTCGCGCCTCTTGAGCGGATTCAAGAGCCTAAGAGTCCGTCTCATCGCTGATGGCAGCATGCGGAACGTCCACAAAGATGTTGTACCGGTAGACGAAATTCTCTGAGTCCAAATAATGAACGAGATTTGGGTCCCTGAAACGCGCCGTCTGCGCTGATCCAGGGAAAAAGACCACTATGAAGATGGCTGAACGGCTGTCGCTGCGATCGCGATAGTCAGCGCGCCGGCTCATTTCACCGGAGCTGCACCTCCATTGCGATGAATGGAGGAGCATCGCCTCGCTCGGTCAGCATCTTTGCTTGGCTCGAGGCCGTTCGTGCGAGTTGGGCAGCGGAATCGAACCGCTGCCGAGGCAGCAGTTCGGGTGAGCTTCGGCCAGCCCAGAAAACTGGCGCCGCCGCGAATTGAAAGACGGTCGACATACCGGCGCATATGCGGCCCGCTCCCATAGCGTCCAGGAAAGGCGATACGGTGGCTCGCATACCTTTCAAATCCGGTGATATTTTTATGTAGGTTATAGCCAGTGGTTTGATGACCGTCGAAATGGCTGCTTTCGCGCATGAGAGCTCGTGCGCTTGTGGCTTACAATGTGCGCCGGATCCGCGTCCAGCGCGGTATTCCGCAAGAGCAATTGGCCTACGATGCAGGAGTTGATCGCTCCTACATGAGCGGACTTGAGCGTCAACAGGCAAACCCGACAATCGATCTTCTCGATCGCCTTGCCGAGACGCTCGGCGTAGCTGTCTCGGAGCTGTTTGTTCGGCCACCCAAGGGCGCGCCGCCACCTGCAACCTTACCTAAAGGTCGCAAGCCGAAGCCGGCACGCGGGAAAAGGACTTAGTCCCTGACAAACACTGTCTGAGACACTGATGTCGTGCGCTACCGGCGCAGGTATCGCGCTCACAAGAGGATTTTATGCGTGGCGGACGCTGATACGCAGCGATCCGGCTATGGGCATCGAATATTGTGATGGGCTTTGATTCTGGCGCCGGAGCAGACAATGGCGGCTCGAGACGATGAAGTTCCTCTTAATGCCATCCGGGCTTTTGTGACGGTCGCCCGCGAAGGCAGCGTCACGCGCGCGG
The DNA here is from genome assembly GCF_000261685.1 of Bradyrhizobium genomosp. I (2014). Classification (GTDB taxonomy): domain Bacteria; phylum Pseudomonadota; class Alphaproteobacteria; order Rhizobiales; family Xanthobacteraceae; genus Bradyrhizobium. The sequence goes on from NZ_AJQE01000279.1 coordinate 3,916, forward strand.
CCACCACTTTGGGAACAACGCAAAGTTCGGTCAGCCGTTATTTGGCTGTGCTGCGGGATTATCTAGGGGCTGACCTCATCGAGCGGCGTGGACGGCGCAGCGATTTGACCGAATTTGGAAGGCTATTTGCAAACGCAGTGTCTGAACCGCTCGAAACCGTCAGCTTCACCGCGAAGAGAATGCGACGCCGTGCAGGCGCAGGAACGAATCGGATCGTGGTCCGCACGTCACTATCCACCTTTGCTTTCTCTATCCTTATTCCGAATCTGCAGGCTTTCTCTTCTGAAGCGGGTGGCGTTATCGTGGACATCATCAGCTCGCTGGCGCATCCGACATCTTCGGATGATTTCGATATTTTGATTACACGGGATCTTTCCGTCATCGAACCCGCCGACAGTTGGGAGATTTACAAAGAGGAGCTGGTGTGCGTTGGCCCGCCAAATCTGGTCGGAGGCAGAGAGCTCTCGATCGTTCGCTCAACTCCGATACTGAACGTCACATCCCGTCCCGACATCCTGCCGACATGGCTGAGGGCCATGAATTTGTCTTCGAGCGACATACGAGTGGGCGCCAGGTATGATCACAACTATCTTGCTCTGACGGCCGTCATGACGGGAAAATGCCTTCTTGTCGCGCCGGAAATCATCGTCGGAGATCTGGTCAGAGGGGGCGCTTTGCAGATCATCCCTGGCACCCGCACTCCAAGTGGCATGCGATATCGCGCCTATGCCGTAGACCGCAGCGCGCACCCCGAGATCGCACATTCTTTTTGTCGATGGCTGGCTCGTCTTTGCAAGAAGGTAGCACCTGCGCAGGCGGCCTGAGGTTTAGCGGTCCCTCAATCCGATGCAGGAGAGATCAATGCGCTCAGGTCGAGAGCGCTCAGTTTAAGACAACTATTCAAGCATAGTCCGCAAAACCCAAGGAAGTGGCGCCCCTCTGTTGCAGCAATCAAGACAGCAACAATGAGATATCGGAGCGCAAAGCTTTTATCCAATCCACCATCGTGCCAGGCAGCAGAAGAATTGGCTGGCAGCACGGAAGACAGGCCATTTATCGCGCCGCAACCCACTACTTGTCACCCCTGCCCCTGCGGTTGGCGAGCAATGCGCGCCAGCGTAGGCGCATGAGCCGTTGCCCCAGCTTAACAAGTCGAATGGTTCGGCTACGCAAATCGTCTGTTTTCCAGGCGCGCTCAGCAATACGATTGCGTCCAAACAGGCCTTGCGCGATTTGGCGATAGCTATTTCCTTGCTGCCAGCCGTCCACTGCGCGCAACGCCAGGATCAGCCGACGCCGCTTCAAAGCGGGCAAAGCAAGTGGGGCATCTCCAAGCGCCCGACGCTGAAAGGCAAGCCAAAATCGACGTGCGGCGCCCAGGCGAAGCTCGAAATCGGCATCGAGCGGCAGATCAACGACGACAGCATATCCGCTCTCCGGAAGCTCTCTTAGCCAAAGGCGATGCTTCGTGCCCCCGAGCGGCACGATCGCATGCCAACCATCCGGCGCACGGCGAAGCTCTCTGCCCGGCAGATTGTCGAAATCGAGCTGATAGGTTTTGGACGCAACGCTGTTGGCCGCCCGTACAGCCAGTACGGTCGGCAGCACCTCGGGTGCCCAGAAGACTGCTTGCTTGTCGAAGGTCTTTTGCGGATCAGCCGGAAAACGAGAGCCCCCACTTGCGTCGGAACTCGCCCGCCGCTGCGCTTGAATGTTCGCGGCGGGATAGCCGCTTATAATCCTCTTGGTAGTCGCAATCCCGGCGCAGCCACTCCCAGGCCAGGTCGGCAGCATCCGCCTTCTTCAGGCCGCTGTACGCTTCCTCAGATCTCCAGTCAGTATCCGGCATCGCACCTTTCCCGCACAATCTTCAGACGCGGCGAAATGCATCCGATGATTGTGGCGCTTTCCGGTTGCTTGCTTACCGTGTGCACGCCTTGAACGCACTTAAGCGATGGAATGATCAACTTTTGCGATCGCGACGCATTCCCGCGACCCTGACATCCGCGCCAATCATTGTTTTGGCCAACCGCTACGTAGCAGATCGCGATAACCGTGGCCCGCTAGCCACTTGGCCCGAGTCAGATGACTTTCGAATGTGCGCCGCGCTCGCTCCGGTTCAACGGTGGGGTCAAGCCCAAGCACAATTCGCGCGATCTCGCGCCAATCTGCCTTGTCTGCGTCCGCATCAAGCAGTCGCATGTAGGCAACAGCGTGCTCCCTGTCATATGACGTGAGCTCGTCGACGCTGGGCGCCAATTCTGCGATCTTCGGCTCGCCCGGCACTTCCTGAAACTCCTACCCAGCTGAAAAATCTACCGAAATCAGAGCAACGATAACTAATCTGAGTTCGTATTGGTACCTGCTCAATGGTCGCATGCCGACCTCCTTTTCGCGCTGAGACGGCAATCGCACATCGGCTCACATTGACCTGGTGGCTCCATCCTGCGCTTTCTCTTTTCATCGCAGTCCATACTGCACGCCATCGCACATGTGCGCTGCAACTGGGTTGTCCTTGCTGTTCCTGGCGGAAGGCGTGGTGGTCCGTGGTGACGGGCCCGCTCGCTCTCGTGAAAGGCAATAACCAGAACCGGCCAACTGGAGAATATTCGTTTCGGTTTCGACCCACACTTGAACGTTCATCCTATCTAGTCGCGGTCTCGGGAAAACGCCGCAGATACCTCTGAGCGCTATTTCTTCTCTGCCGCTAATGGCAAGCTATTGCCCCACGAGAATGCATGTGATGGTCAACTAGAAGACGGGCGCGCGCTAGCTGGCCTGCGTCTCACCGTTGCCTGATGCCTCCAAGCACGCCACGGCTAGTGCGAGCTTATCGTAATAGTCTGGCTATAACCAGTGGTTTCATAATCATCGGAATGGCTGCCTCTGCGCATGAACGCTCGTGCGCTTGTGGCCTGGAATGTGCGCCGGATCCGCGTAGAGCGCGGCATTCCGCAAGACCAATTGGCCTATGATGCCGGCATCGACCGCTCATACATGGGGCGCATTGAGCAGAAGAAAGAGAACCCGACTATTGATCTCCTGGAACGCATCGCCGCGACTTTGGGCATTCACTTGTCTGAATTATTCACACCGCCGGCTAAAGGTGCAATGCCCCCAAGCCGATGTCCAGAGGGCGCAAGCCGGCAAGGCTTGGCCGAGACAAGACGTAATCGTTGAGCGAGCCATGCTTCGGCTTGGATCCGAACCGAAGCGGCCCACGTGCTTCATCGATCTACAGCCGGCGCTTCCGTCTCCTGCTCCAGCCGATGTGGCACCAAGCAGGGTTCCGCTTAGCGCTCCTCGGAGCGATTTGTTATAAGGCCAATCATCTTCGAAATGAGGTTGCGCCGCTCGCGTAAACGTACTGACGCCGCTTGAACCCGAGGTTTGCGAAGAGCCTTTTTGGGGTCGACGGGTGCGGTTCGGGTGATGGCAGCGCCCCAACCGGGAGTCCACGAGGGTATGGAGGGACTTTGCTATCCTGATGCGCAAGAGCATGAGAGCAGATCCGTCCTCCAGAGCTTTCGGTTGGAGGATCAAGCTGGTGTGCGCCTCGAGGATGGGACCTTTCCGCTGGACGAAGATCGGGAAGGTGTGGCGCCCATGCAGTGGCGCAATTTAGGGGCTGCTGGAAAGGCTCGACTGACGGTTTGTTTATGCGGCACGTAAGACGCCGGCACGATCGCGAGCGGGATAGTTTCAGCCGACGCCGGGTGCTGTGAATCAAGGCCATCCGACGCGTCGCGAGATGGTGGCGAATATGCTCTGAATTGGGTGTGAGATAGCCGGGCCTGACTATCCCGATAGGATGAAGGGGATGCTACTCGCCGAACGGATACATCAGATCCTCAAAAATGCAGCGTCATCGGTTTGATTGGCAAGCAGAGACGATGCCTGAAGATTAATGCTGTTGGGCCTGGAAGAAGCCTAGCAGGTGGCAGCTGTGCCCGTTAGCCGGTCCTCGCGCATAAGACCGGCCGTTCCGCTCGACATTGCAGGGCCGCAGCTTAGTCTTGGGTCTCCAGGCGTTGACGTGATCCTGGAGGTGTCGACAATGTCAGGCCGCCTTTGCCGCCCTTGATTTTGGCCTCTTCTCGTGCGGTGCGCGGGCGTCGATCGCAAGCTGGTCCATCATCCAGTGAGGGCTGCTGGGTTTGCTGACAGGGTACGGCTCAGTCGCGCGATTGTCCCAGATTACGACGTCGCCTGATTTCCAGTTCCAGCACAGGGTGTTCTGGGGCGCAATGAGATAGGATTGCAGCCGTTCAAACAGTCTTTGGCTGGGATAGCGCTGCAGGCCGACGAAGTTGTTCACGGAACGACCGAGCGAAAGCATGCGTTCGCCGGTCTCGGGATGAACACGAACAATGGGATGTGTCGTTTCGTAGATCGTTCCATTGGATACGCCCCACCAGGGCCGCTTGTTGGCTTCGGTGGCCCTCTCTGTCGCAGTGAGATCAGATGCGACGAAGCTCACAGCCCAGAGGTTATCTGCGAGCATTCGCAGGGGATCGGGAAGATCAAGATAAGCGGCCGCCCTGCTCGACCAAGCAATGTCGCCGCCAAAAGGCGGGACCGCTGCGAGCCGCAGCACCGAAATGGCTGCGGGGACCCGATCATCGTTCATCTCGCTGAGATGACTGCAGGCGCGATCAGACAGCTCCTGCGGGATCGTTAAACCGCCCATTGTGTCCGCCATTGTGGGATTCGGTATCAGCGAACCGAGCCGGAGCATAAAACGCTGCTGCTGTGCGTCGTCGAGATGTCCCTGATCACGGAAGAAGATGACCTTATGCTCTAGCAGAAGCCGGTTGAACGCGACGATGACATCGTCAGGCAAATCGTTCGACAGTGCAATGTTCTTGATTTCGGCACCAAGCCGGCCCGCGTGCTTGACGATGTCTGCTCGCGAAATGACATTTTCAACAGTCATTGTTCCACTCATGACGGCGCCTCTTTCTGTGGATGTCTATACAAGCTCAGTGGTGGTCGCATCTGGCGACAAACCTGGCAAAACAAGCTCGATGCTACCGACCCGAATTGTCTGAGCATGGTCATCGCGCCGCTCAATAGGCGGGTGAATTCTGATATAACGTTCTCATTTTAGGACACTCGCATATGAGACCAACTCGGATATGAGACCACCAGATCGATTTACACCCTGATCAACAGTGCAGATCATAGACGCAATCCATGTCCAGTCCATGAAACGAAACCAGCTTTCTTTTTGAGCTCGCGCAACGTTCGCCTCCTCCCAGCCTCATGCTTGGAAAATCCTCGAACAACGACTGTGTCGTACCTCATTCATCCCGCAAGGCCTCATGCGCACGATGAAGATTAGAACTGGTTCGCGGCATGCACTCGCGAAGCGGATAGGACCCACCGCCTCGAACGGAAACCACCTAAACGTGTATAATATAATACAAACTACTTCAACGGGCTCCCTAATCATATTTTCGCGACTTGGAGTGGATCAATGCGCGACGCTTCATCAGGTGATCACTTGCCGTCATGCCTTGGACTAGCGGGAGAAGCGCAAAATAAGAAGGCTGCAACTTCCGATGCAGCTTAACAACGGACTTAATCCCTCAATTTTCGAAATTTGCACTCGGGACGAATGCAGCGCTCGTGCCTGTGATGCCGTGTCTTTCGTTCTACCCGGAGACGTAGATTTTCCTTACGGCGTGCATGCCGTTTGGCTTCGCGGTAGTTGAGCACACACAATCGAAACAGAGCGCCCATGGCCAGGAATATTGCTCCGAAGGCGTCTTTGCGTTCTCAGGCTGCAAGCCGCAAATTCCGGCTGGCTATCTTGCCTCACTATGAGCAACACGACCACCGAAGGGCGGTCGGATTTCAGATCACAAGCCACGGATGTAGCTTCCTCATGATCGCTCTCGCTGATTCCTTAGCTTGAGATCGAGTGCTCGCCAAGACCAGGCGCGACGTCGACCCCGCCGCGCTGCGCCACCGGCGCACATCGTTCGACAAGAACTGGCCAGCCGACTCCGCTGCAGCAAGTGCGCCGCCGCCCTTCGGCGACCCTGCTACAGCTTGCGCAGCGGTCACGTCACGCTGCTCGAGAAAGGTGAAGATGTGCCTCATCACCTCAACGAGGCGGCGATCAGCGCCTTAATCCGCGTGGTCAACCGCTAGGTCGGCAATCTCGTACCGATGCCCGGAGTCTCTCCGGACTACAAAGCGCCGATTGTCCGGACCGGCGCCGACGGTCGCGAGCTCGCAACCGCGCGCTGGGTATGCCGTTCTCGCAGCATGCGCAAATGGAGGCGACCAGAAAGCGCGCTGCGAAGCTGGAAGCCAAGGTAAGTCGGTCGACTTCAAGGAACTCCTCCAGATGGAGCCGGATGGCGACACGACGAATATCCGTAACGTGAAAAGCAAACATTGGGCGCGTTGGCCGGGTCCGGCACATCGGTGCGTGGTGCCGTTCAACTCGTTCAGCGAGCTGCGCAGCTTTTCTGGGATGCTGTCGCGCGAAATGCCGCTGCGGCTACCGCCTTGATGCAAGCGTACGTAAGTGACTACGAATGCTGTCGTAAGCATCTCAAGTTCGAGGAAAGCCTCCATTTGCAATTCGAATACACGACCAAAGCTGGGGCGGTGGGCATCGGAGCTCGATAGACTGCTGGCGGCGAACGCGGCCAAACCGGCGCGTGAACAGCGACGTTGATCCGGATCTTCGAAGACCTGCGCGACCGCGGCTATGACGGCGGTTACGATGCGGTGCGGCGTTACGCCAGGCGGTGGAGTAAGGAGCGCGGGCAATCGACCGCGGCTGCTTATGTCCCGCTGAGCTTTGCACCCGGCGAAGCCTACCAGTTCGACTCGAGCCACGTGGTGGTTCTGCTGAGCGGCACCACGGTGATGGTGAAGGCTGCCCATGTCCGGCTCTGTCACAGCCGCATACTGCTCGTGCGGGCCTATCCGCGGGAGGCGCAGGAGATGGTGTTCGATGCCCACGACCGGGCGTTCGTTCGCCCTATTCAAGGGCACATGCAGCCGCGCCATCTACGACAACATGAAGACCGCGGTGGAAACGATCTTTGTCGGCAAGGATCGTCGCTACAATCGCCACTTTCTGCAGATGTGCAGCCACTATCTGATCGACCCGGTTGCCTGCACGCCGGCGTCGGGCGGGAGAAGGGACAGGTCGAGAACCAGGTCGGGCTGGTCCGAGAACGCTTCTTCACGCCGCGGCTGCGGTTCAAAAACCTGGACGAGCTAAACGCCTGGCTGCTCGACAAATGCATCGTCTACGCCAAAGCTCATCGCCATGCGGTGACGGCATCGGTCTCGAAGACCAGCCTGGTGCGCTTCGACAACAACAAGTACTCAGTCGCAGGCAGCGCAGTCGGACGCCCGGTCGAGGGCCAGGCTATACCGATCGCATCGTGATCCGCCTGGATGGAAGAATCCTTGCGGAGCATCCACGATCCTTCGGACGCGGCGAGAGGATCTCCGATCCCTGGCACTATGTGCCGGTGCTGGCTCGCAAAACCCGGCGCTTTGCGCAATGGCGCTCCCTTCAAGGACTGGGAGCTGCCGGCCGCACTTGAGCGGATCCGGCGCAGGCTTGCCAGCACTGACGACGGCAATCGGCAGATGGTCGACATCCTCAACGCCGTGCTGACTGACGGTCTGCCCGCGGGTCCGCTCGTCATGCGTCAGGGATGGCTCGAGTTCGAAGCCATGAAGCGCGGCACCAACCTCATGATGCATCACTGAAAGACCGAAGCGATGTGTGAATCGAGTAAACCACAACAGAGAGGGAGCGCAGCGTGCCGTGTGTTAGCGAAGAGCGCTATCGCTACTACGGCAGTTCAGTTCGACTTCGGCGCCGTGGCCGCGGGTTGCGCGGCGGCCTGCGGGGTGCGGCCGACGACGACCGTCAGCAGGCCTTGGCCCCAGAGCCGCTTGGCGGCGGCCTTGGCATCGTCCAGTGTCACCGCATCGACGATGGCGTTGCGCTTCTCGATATAGTCGATCGGCAGCTTGTCCTGCTGGTATTGCAGCAGCGCCTGCGCGAGCTTCGAGGAGGTATCCAGCGCCAGCATCTGCGAGCCCTTGAGGTAGGACTTGGCCTCGTCGAGCTCCTTCTGCGTCGGGCCCTCCTCGGCGATGCGGCGCACCTCCTTCTCGATGGCATCGATGGTGTCGCCGGCACGGTCGGCGCGGGTGCCGGTGTTGCCGATGAAGACCGCCGAATGCTCCATCCAGAGCAGCGATTCGAACACCGAATAGGCGAGGCCACGCTTCTCGCGCACCTCGCGATAGAGCCGGGAGGACAAGCCGCCGCCGCCGAGGATGTGGTTGACGACATCGGCCGCCATGAAGTTGGGATCGCTGCGCTTCACGCCGGGGCCACCGAAGGTGATGACGGTCTGCGGCACGTCCAGTGGAACGAAGGCGCGCTGTGGCGGCTTGGCCGCCTCGATGTCGGGAACCGGCGTGAGTTTGGCTTTTGCGGGCAGGCTGCCAAAAGTGTGGTCGAGCAGCTTGCCGAGGGTCTCGGGATCGACGTCGCCGACCACCGCGATCTTCAGCCCATCCTTGGCGAGCACGCGGCCGACATAATCCTTCAGATCGGCGACCGTGAGGGTCGGCACGCTGTCCAGCGTGCCATTGGTCTGCCGGCCATAGGGATGGTCGCCGAACGCGACCTCCAGGAATTTGCGGCTCGCCAGCGACGACGGATTGGTGGTCTCGCGGCGCAGGCCCGAGATCACCTGTGAGCGGATGCGCTCGACGTCGGCGGTGTCGAAATGCGGCGAGGTCAGCGCGCTCCTGAGCAGGTCGAAGGCTTCGTCCTTGTTGTCGCGCAGCATCCACAGGCTGCCGCGGAAGGTATCGCGGGTGGCGCTGAAGGAGAGCTCGATGGCGCGGCGGTCGAGCCGCTCATGGAAAGTCTTGGAGTCGAGATCGCCGGAGCCTTCGTCGAGGAGGTCACCGACCAGATTGGCGACGCCGGACTTGTCCCTGGGGTCCTGCGCCGAGCCGCCGGCAAAGGAATATTCCATGGCGATCAGCGGCACCGTCGCATCCTGTACGAACCAGGCTTCGATGCCGCCCGGCGAAGTGAGGTGCTGGATTTTTGCGGCCGCCTGTGACGGCGAGACCGTAGCCAGCGCGAGCGCCGCGCCGGTGGCAAGCGAGAATGCAACGCGTCGAAGGAAGGGATAGGTCACGAACGCTTCTCCTCGCGCTTGGCGGCACTGGTGTCCTTGATCAGATAGCCCGTCACCGAACGCTTCTTCTCGAGCCATTTCTGCGCGACGGCGCGCACCTGTTCGGCGGTGACCGCGCGGATGCGGTCCGGCCAACTCCTGATGTCCTCGATCGACAGGCCTGTGGTCAGGGCGCCGCCATACCAGCTCGCCAGCACGGCCTGATCGTCCTGGGCGTAGATCGCTTCCGCAATGAGCTGGGTCTTCACCCGCTCCAGGTCCTCGGCGCGGATCGGGTTCTGCGCGATGTCTGCGATGACGCCGTCGATCACCTGCTCGACCTCGGCAAAGCTGACGCCGGGCTTCGGCGCGGCCGAGATCGAGAACTGGGTCGGGTCGAGCGAGATGCTCGAATAGCTGGCGCTGGCGGAGACCGCGAGCGGCTTGTCGACCACGAGGGCGCGGTAGAGATAGGAATTGCTGCCGCTGCCCATCAGCTGCGCCAGCACGTCGAGGGCTGCGCTCTCGCCGGCTGCGGCCGTCGTTGCGGAAGGTGCCAGATAGTAGCGGCACAGGCTCGGCTGCTCCACGAGCGGGTCGGCCAGCGTGACGGTGCGCGGGGCGGCGGGCTCGGGCTCCTGCGGGCGCACGCGGCGCGCCGGTATCGCGGGCTGGGCCGGAATGGCGCCGAAATTGCGCTCGACCAGCGGACGGATGTCGGCGGCTTCCACGTCGCCGGCGATCACCAGGATCGCGTTGTTCGGCGCGTAGAAGCGGCGGTAGAAGGCCAGCGCGTCCTCGCGATCGAGCTTCTCGATCTCTTGCCGCCAACCGATGATCGGCCGTCCATAGGGGTGATTGAGATAGAGCGCTCTCTCGATCTGTTCGTTCAACCGCGCTCCGGGGCTGTTGGCGACCCGCATGTTGTACTCTTCGAGCACGACGTCGCGTTCCGGCAGCACGTCCTCATTCTTGAGGATCAGGCCGGTCATGCGATCGGCCTCGAACTCCATCATGGTCGGCAACTGCTCCTTCGGCACGCGCTGGTAGTAGTTGGTGCCGTCGACCGAGGTCGAGGCGTTATCGTTGCCGCCGACCCGAAACACGTTTTGGGAGAATTCGCCGAGCGGGTGCTTCTCCGTGCCCTTAAACATCAGGTGTTCGAGAAAATGGGCGAGCCCGGATTTGCCCGGCTCCTCATCTGCGGAGCCCACTTTGTACCAGATCATCTGCGTCACCACCGGTGTCCGATGGTCAGGGATTACGACCACCTGCAGGCCGTTGCCAAGCGTAAAGCTGGTGAGGGGCATGGACTTCGCAAGAGTCTCGGCTGAGGCGCCATCTATTAAGAAGGCGCGCATCAGCACCAGTGCTAGAACGCAAACGACCGTTCGAGGTGAGGACGTCGGCAGCATTGACAGCAGTCGCTGTCGAATTTTCGAAAGGAAAGACCGATCGTGCGGCCGATTGGACGCGGCATCATTATCAATATCGTTCGTCAGCTGCGGGATCGGGACGGCTTTTTGCAAGCTACATTGCATTTCGGTCTGGATGAGGAATGAGGTCATCATCGAAGTCATCTAGAGGATGCTCCATGCTTTTGGCTATCAATCGACAGATCGCGCTTGCTCCAGGGGATACCATCGGCCGGCGCGTCGGCGGCTAACCCAAAAGCATCAGTCGTGCCAAAGAAGAAACTGTTTAAATTACAGCGTGGTCACCCGAAGCACTCTGTCCGTATCTTTACACATCGTCGTACATCAGACACGGTGTGGCTATCTAGGGACCCCTCTTTTGCGGACCCGCTTGGCGTTACTGGTGCCGACCACTATGTGTAGCAGGAGACTCTAGAATGGCATGATCGAGTGCATGGGTGGCCGCGATCAGCGCCAGTCCGAGAGCTTGTGCAAGGTCCCCGTGCAGTGCCACAAGCGCGCGAGTTTTCATGCGCTAGACTAAACATGCGATGGCAATTCCTCGTGACGTCGAGGGGACAGTTTTGCACCGCGCGCGACATCAAGCATTCACGTGTCGAAAATCGTCGCGATGTTTCTTTTTCTGATAAAAGCGGCGGCATTTGTGAATGCGGTCGGTCAGGCGCCCATGCTCTCGCGTAATTCTGGATTTAATCCCGCTGAGACAATCGATTGGCGCCGGCGCTTCGAGATTCTTGGTGTGCGATCGTTCTTAGTCCGCCTGCCGAAGAGGATGCAGCTGTCCCCACCAGATGTTCGACATGGATTTGAAAACTCACTCGAATGAGCAAAGCGCGTAAGGCTTTCCTCCGGACGCGGCGGTTCTCTGCCATAGGCAAAACCCGCCGACATTCGACTTCTAGCGCCCCCTTACCTGTTCTGACCACGTTGGGCGGAAGTCGTTAGGGTCCTCTGCGCCTTCGGCAGAAACCAGATGCGAACTTGACTGAAGAACTCCTAGTGCCAGTGGGGCATGCTCATGCGCGACCAACTCGGGCAGGCGAGCATGTCCTGATGTGCAGGCTTGCCTCGACGGCGGTGCGGTCAAGATCGAGCCCAAGCGGCATAATGTTGATGAACAGGCCCATCGTGCGGCGGCACCGGCGCCGCCATGCATGCGGCCGAACAGCACCGTGCGAACACCACCTGCTCACGGCCGCTGCTGCGCGCGACCACCTACCCCACACCAGGTGGCAGAGGCTAGCCAGGGTCACATCAAGCCGCCGCGCCTGGCCGCGCACCCGCGCATCCTGCGGCAGCGTCCGCCGTCCCTCCGTGATCCCGCTGCCGTCGCCGTCGGACCTCGCTTAAGCCGAACGGCCGGCCCGGCTCAACCATATCTGCGAGCCACGTCCGGAAGAACTCCTCATGCGCCTTTGCATTAACGCTCACGCGCGCCTCCGTCACCACATTGCAAAAGGGATGTGGGATTATCAGGCTATGCTCATGTCCCTCCAGCACGGCCAAATAGCTCTAGGGCTACGGAGATGCGGCCAGCGGTGTTTTAGGCTCCCCTTCCGCCGAGAGCGGACCGAACTCGATGGCCTGCCGCTCGAACAAACTGCGATAGATGCCACCGGGTTGCACGATGAGTGCCGGATGCGTGCCCTGCTCGACGATCTCGCCGCGATCGAACACCAGGATGCGGTCGAGGCCGCGCACCGTCGACAGGCGGTGCGCGATTACGATCGAGGTGCGGTCCTTCATCAGCCGTTCCATCGCCTCTTGGATCAGCGCTTCCGATTCCGAATCCAGGCTCGACGTCGCCTCGTCCAGGATCAACACTGGCGCATCAGCAAGGAACGCGCGCGCCAGCGCAACGCGCTGCCGCTCGCCGCCCGACAGATTTACGCCGCGCTCACCCACCAGTGTGCCGTAGCCCTTCGGCGATCGTATGATGAAGTCATGCGCATTGGCGAGCCTCGCCGCCTGTTTGATCGCCGCCATGCTGGCGCCGGGTCGGCCATAGGCGATGTTTTCAGCCAGCGAGCGGTGAAACAGGATCGGCTCCTGCTCCACGATCGCGATCTGGCTGCGCAACGATCGTTGCGTGGCCAGCGCGATGTCCTGCCCGTCGATCAGGATCCGGCCGCCGGAGACGTCGTAGAGCCGCTGAAGCAGCTTGACGAACGTGGTCTTGCCGGAGCCGGAGCGGCCGACCAGACCGACCCGCTCGCCGGCGCGGATGTTGATCGACAATCCGTCGTAGAGCGGCACGCGATCGCGGTCATAGAGGAAGGTGACGTCCTCGAACGTGATCGTTCCACCGTGAATGTCGATCGGTTTGGCGTCTGGCGCATCGACAATGCCGATCGGCTCGCCATAGATGGTAACCAGTTCCTCCATGTCGTTCACAGAGCGTTGCAGATTGTTGATGTGCATCCCGACGTCACGCAAATAGGCGTGGATGATGTAATAGCTTGTCAACACATAGGTGACGTCGCCCGGAGAGGCGCGCCCCGCTATCCACAGCAGGATGGCGCCGCCGATCACCGAAGCACGAAAGCACAAGAGCATCACGAGCTGCACCGTACTCGTGCCGTTGGACCGCAGCCAGGTGCGCTGCACCCTCGCCCGCCAGCGTCTGACGACACCGTCAAGCCGCGCATCCTCACGCGCCTCAGCACCGAAAGATTTCGCCACAGTATTGCAAGTGAGCGCGTCCGCTAGCGTGCCGCTGACTTTGCTGTCCCAGGCGTTGGAGACCCGCGCCGCAGGCGCGATGTAGCCGATCGTCAATGCCGTCGTGATGGCAACATAGATCACTGCGCCGAGGCCGATCACGGCGCCGAGCTCGGGCCAATGCAGGCCGAGCAGGATCGTCGAGCCCACGAGCACCGCGAGCGACGGCAACAACGCCATCAGGATCGAATTGTTAAGCAGGTCGAGCGCCCACATGCCGCGGGTGATCTTGCGCACGGTCGAGCCGGCGAACGAGTTAGCGTGCCAGTCGGTTGAGAAGCGCTGCACGCGCATGAAGGCCCCACGGGCCACATCCGACATGGTCTTCAGCGTGAACGGCACGATCGCCTGCAAGCCCGTAAACCGCAACATAATCGAGAGCAGACCAAGGGCGAGGATACCAGCGAACGCAATCAGTGCCGCATGTCGCGCCGCTTGGTCGGAGGGGCCCGACGTCAATGCATCCACCAGACGGCCGGAATAGACCGGCATGAACAGGTCGGCGACCGTCGCCCCTAAGAAGCCAACGAGGATGATCGCGGCACGGACTGGCTGCTTCAGCCAGTGCTCCAACGCAAACGGGAGAACCAAGCCGATTGCGGCGGGTCGTTTGTCATCTTGACTGGTCATGGCGCTAGGGGTTTGTGGCGCACGCGGTGTAAAAAACGGTCGATCCAGACCCGATGTGCCCAATGCTTGGCGCGCCGTACGAGGGATGCGATAAATGCCCGGAGTCTGGGGGCTGCGGCCGAAATCTTCTACCCATTTCACCCACTCTTGGCATAAGCGCTTAGCCGAAGCGCCTCACGCTTTGCGAGCTCCTCGTAGCTGAGAGCATCGATCTGAGACATCAGCCAGGCTTGCGCGATCCGAGCTTGTGTGGGCCAGGTAGGCGGGATCGGCGTCACTCATCTTTGCCCGCCTGCAGAAGCATGGGGGTGTCCACCTAGCTCCGGCCTCGGCCATGGCTGTACGCAAAGGTGCATTTCGATGAAGGAAGTGTTCAGCATATGGCCGCCAGAGACTTTGCGTTATCGGATCGCGGCGCGACTTCACCTGGAAGATCACCTCCGCGTCGATCCGGATGGAGGTCATAGCAATCCGAACCTCCAACGTGCCACAAACGATCCACCGCCCTGCTCGCTGATCGTTAATTGCCGATGGCCCGCCGGATAAATGGACGAATTAACCAGTGAGCAGCTCAGATCGTCGCCCTTTTTCATCTTCTCTCCTCGGGCGCTTGCGCTTTGGTACTTTGCGAGACTCCGGGTTGCGGAGTCGCACAAACAGACCCATAGCAAGCCTTCTGACCCTTGTAGTTGGCGAGCGTTTGGACCGATTCCGACATAACCTCCTGTTTCAGGTTGTCCGGGATAGGTGCGGGGCCGTCCAGCGACTTCAGCGTCACCTCGATCAACTCGCTCGCGCGATCCTTGTTGCCGCTCTCGTAATAGTACTGAGCGACCGCCGGATAGGACAGGAACTTAGGGGCGTCGCCGCGTTGCGGAGCATTTATTGCCAGAATGTGTCCGGATAACTCATTGCCCATCGCAAAGCGCTCGGCCTGCGGCAAATGAGAGTTGTCATTCGCCGGATCAAAGAGTTGGCGCATCGCCCCGGCCATCCACAGCGCGGATTTTTTGTTGATCGCGTCACGAACCAATTGGCGCATCACCGGCAGGCCGGCCTGCAAGTCGCGCATTTTGTGAAGCAACAGATCCGCCTGGAGCACGCGGAAGTTCACGTCATCCGGCAGAACAGCGACGGCTTCTTCGACCACCGAAAGCGCCTTCGCCCAATCCTGCGCCTTCATCGCCGGCGTCAGTTTGACGAAGATCGGCATTGTGCGTTCGCCCTTGGCGATCCGCTCAGCATCGGCGGCTTTCGCTTCATCGCTGATGCGCCAGCTGCCAGTCAGAATCTTCGGCAAAACCTCTTCGAGTTGCGTCGGGGAACCGATAAAGGCGATGTGGCCATCACGGTCGACGACGAACGAAGTGGAAATCCCGATAGAAAAGCTGGAATCCATCCAAAGCTCGTCCATTTCGCGTGTGTAGTCGAGCCCGACCCGATAGTTGAGATTCGGCAACTTTTCGGTCAACCATGCGTCCAACTTGCTTCGGGCCTTTTCCGCTGTTTGAGCGCGCTCACCAGCTGCTATTCCGAGGACCTCAACTCCGCTATCTCTGTATTTCTCTTGCAGCTGTACCAGATCGGACAGCGCCGCCACACACGATGCGCACCAAGTTGCCCAAAATTCGACGATGTACACTTTCCCGGGCTGGAAGCTCGTGAGGGGTTGACCACGCAGCCAGTTCTCCACCTTGATCGGGGGAGCTGGGGATTCTAAGCCCAGCGTCATGTTACGCTCCAAAGTTATTGTCAGGGACTGCGCGACGTTTTGTGCTCGCTGATCTCCGATCGCGACCGCGACCGAGAAGTGGGGTGCCGTGGTGTAGACGGGCTGCCGAACGAGAGCCGTAGCGAATGTCGGTGTCGCAGCGCTAAGCACGCCGACACACAAAGTTACAAGGAACAAGCTCGTCCTCTCACGAGCAGGCCACATCGGTTCAAGGAAGGAGAGCATCGCTCGACTCGCATCTGGGTGGGCTCAGCACTTTCAGTACTGCTGCACCCTTAGTAGCAACGTCCGTGCCAGCATCGTCTGCGCGCATTAAGCGCCTAATTGCGCATGAACAGCTCAACGGCAGTTCACGGCGACCAGTGTTTTGAACCCGACGGGCTTTGTGCCGGTGTCGGAATTTGGACAAGAATTGCGCACTTCGCGCCGCCAGATAACTGATTTGATGTTGTGAGCCGCCGAACGGAAACTTGGTAATCCCTGTCCCCTAGCAAACAGGATTAGAGGCGAGCGACGATTTAGATTCGACTCGAACGAGCCGAAGCCCGTTGACCGGGACACGTGTTCTGGGCGATGACGATGGAACCATTCGCCTGAACCTGCGGACGGTGCCGCGGATCAGGGAGGCTCTGAAACTGTGAGTGCTCGCCATCGCTCCAAGCGGTTCCTGCACCAAAAACTGGTACTTCGATTAGTTTGCTGTCCAGCCGCGTGTACCAGGCGTCCATGATGCCCCCTTCAATTCGAAAACCGTTTCCCTCGTATCGAAACAGACGCCGCCGATCGCCTCGATGGAGTCCTCCGTGAAGAACGCGGACGACCGCTGATTTAAGCGATCTTTTGAGCCGGGACAGTTTCGGCGAAGTTCCGGATGATGGCACGCAAGAGTTCTGCGAGCCACCGCAGGAGCAGGCCGAAGTTGTAGCCGGCTGCGGCGAGGACGGCGTTGATGCGGTCGCCGACGCGGCCTTTGAGATAGTTTCGGTCCATCCGGTGCTCGGCCTTGACGTGGCCGATGACGGGCTCGACAGCCGCTCGACGCTTCATCTCGCGACGGATGGAAGCCGTGACGCGGCGGACCTGCCCCGAGATCCAGACCCTGAGCCGGTGCGGGTGGTTGTGGCCGCGGTACCCTTTGTCGACATGGATGCGGCGAGCCTCCACGCCGGTGAGCTTCTCCATGTCGGCGACAACGGGGCCGAGCGTGTGCCCGTCGAAGGGATTGCCGTGCAGCGCCTTGGCATGGAGCACGAACTGTCCGCCCTTCGGGGACGTCACGGGGGTGGCGATACTGACCTTGCAGCCGAACTCGTAAGGCGCACGGGCTTTCCCCTTGCCGATGCACTCGACCTCCGGGGCATGTAACGCATAGACCTTGGGGCTGCGCTGATGCTGATCCTGGGTGCGCACCCGCTGCGCCAGAGCGAGCAGCGGGCCGAAGCGAGCTTCCAGCGCCGCATCGCCATCAATCTTGCGGCGGATGTCGCGGATGATGCGGCCAAGTCGCGTCCGCAGGAACTTGAGTTGGCGGCCGGGCGCGCTTGAACTGATGAGCGTGGGTATAGCGGCCGACCATGATGGCGGCGCGCTTCGCCAGGCGCAGATAGCTCTGGCGCAGCGGCACACGGTTGCGCTTGGCGAGCCCGACGAGCTTGGTGATGGCCCGATGCATCAGCCGCGCGTCGGTCGGATGCGCAACGGCCTTTGGCTGCACCGTGGTATCGACCGCCACTCGCTCCAGGTCCTTGGGACCGATGGCGCCAGTCTTGTGCGCCACCGACAGACTTTCCTGGATCAGCGCGACGAGCTGCTCCTCACCGAGTCGCTGGCGCCAGCGCGTCATCGACGATCGATCGAACGGCAGCCGGTGGCAGAAGCTCAACTCGCCGCAGAAGTATTGGTAATAGGGGTTCTCGATCCAGCGGGCGCACAGCACCTCATCCGAGAGATTGTGCATGTGCTTCAGGATGAACAGGCCGGCGACAAGCCGCGTCGGCAGGCCAGGCTGCCCCGGACCGGTTTGGCACACCGAACCAAAGCGGTCATCCAGAAACTTCCAGTCGATCAGCGCCGCCAACCGCACCAGCGGGTGGCCCATGTCGATGATTTGATCGAGGGCCGGAAGCAACAGGTCTTTCTGGCGATCATCCCGCGGTTTGCTCATCGCCTTCCCCAATGCCGATGACCCGTCGTCAGGGAATCACGAATCGCTCGAAAGCAAAATCCCAAAACGCAAGAAAGCGCGGCCCAACACCCGGCTTTCCTGCAAAATCGAATACTTTATCGAGACAACTTCTGCCTATCCTTCAGGCCGATCTGCATTCTTCACGGACGACGATGGAGCTAAGGCTTATACAGGCGTTCACCTCCAGGTTGCTGACCGGGAGGCCGGCTGGCACCACCCGCTGGCGGCACGCAGCACTTCCTTGCCGGCTTGAAAATCTTTGGCAAGCTGCGGGCCTTCAAGACCCATCGTGTCACAGCCGGATGACAGGTATCGAAATAAGTAGACGGAAAACCCTGCACTATGCGATGTGGCCGACATCGACACAGGCTATGGCAATGCGATCAATGTCATCCATGCCATTGGCGAGTATGAAAGGACCGGCGCCAGCTCCGTTGTCATCGAGGACAAGACATTTCCCAAGGTTACGAGCCTTGCTGCGGAACGTCCAGATGATGAGTTATGGCAATTTCGGATCCGGGCCTCAAGCACAGCCTTGAGGGACACCTTCCGCCGTATCATCGCTGATGGCGGCGTCCAGAACGTCCACAAGGATATTTTAACGATAGAGGACCCCTTCAGACTGCAGAGAATGGACGAGATTGAGGCAGCTGAAACGCGCTTCCTGCGCTGATGCAGTGCTGCAGGCCGACTCTAATCTCGCCTGAACGGCTGTCGCTGCAATCTCGACGGGTTGGGGCGGCACGTTCGTCGGGCTACCACTCCATTTCGTTGAATGGAAGACTATCGGGCCCTGTCAGTCAGCATCTATTGCGTTTGGCTCGAGGCTGATAGCGCAAATGGGCAGCGGAATCGAACGGCCGCCGAGCCGGCGGAACGACGGCGCTCGGGTCAGCGCCGGCAAAACCCGCGCAGTTTTGTGATGTTTTTATGTCGGTTATAGCCAGTGGTTTGATGACCATCGAAATGGCTGCCTTCGCGCATGAGAGCTCGTGCGCTTGTGGCATACAATGTGCGCCGGATCCGCGTCGAGCGCGGTATTCCGCAAGAGCAATTGGCCTACGATGCAGGTATTGATCGCTCCTATATGAGCGGACTTGAGCGCCAACAGGCAAACCCCACAATTGATCTTCTCGATCGCCTTGCCAAGACGCTCGGCGTTGCTGTCTCCGAGCTGTTTGTTCGGCCATCCAAGGGGGCGCCGCCACCTGCTACCTTACGTAAAGGTCGCAAGCCGAAGCCGGCACGCCGCAAAAGGACCTAGCCCCCCTGACAACACCGAGCCATTGAGGCCGATCTTGTGCGGTGGCCAAGCATCAATGCGCTCCGAGGCGGATTTTGTGCGCGGCCGCCCCCTGATTCGCGGCAATCCCGCGATGGACATCGAATAATGTGATGAATGTTCAATCTGGCGCCGGAGCGGACAATGGCGGCTCAAGACGACGAGGTTCCTTTAAATGCCATCCGCGCCTTTGTGACCGTCGCACGCGAAGGCAGCGTCACGCGCGCCGCCAGCAGCTTGGGAACGACGCAGAGCTCGGTCAGCCGCTATTTATCCGTCCTGCGGGACTATCTCGGTGCGGACCTCATCGCGCGGCGCGGCCGGCGCAGTGATTTGACTGAGTTCGGAAGACTATTTGCTAACGCAGTCTCTGAACCGCTCGAGACAGTGGGCTTCACCGCCAAGAGAATGCGGCGGGGGGGGG
>NZ_AJQE01000280.1 GCF_000261685.1 Bradyrhizobium genomosp. I (2014)
TCGTCCGCACATCGCTATCGACTTTTGCTTCCTCGCTTCTGATTCCAAATCTGCAAGCGTTCTCTGCTGAAGCTGGCGGCGTTATCGTGGACGTCATCAGCTCGCTATCGCTGCCTTCATCTTCGGACGACTTCGACATATTGATTACACGTGACCTTTCCGTCATCGAACCCGCCGACAGTTGGGAGATCTACAATGAGGAGCTGGTATGCGTCGGGCCGCCAAACCTGGTCGCGGGCAGAGAGCTCTCGATCGTTCGCTCAATCCCGATACTGAACATCACATCACGACCCGACATCCTGCCAACATGGCTGAGGGCCATGAACCTGTCCTCAAACGACATACGAGCGGGCGCGCGGTACGATCATAATTATCTCGCTCTGCCGGCAGTCATGACAGGAAAATGCCTTCTTGTCGCACCGGAAATCATCGTCAGTGATTTAGTGCGAGGGGGCGCCTTGCAAATCATCCCCGGCTCACGCGCTCCAAGTGGCATGCAATATCGCGCCTTTGCGGTGGATCGCAGCGAGCACCCCGAAATCGCTCGTTCTTTTTGCCGGTGGGTCGCTCGTCTTTGCAAGAGGGCGACGCTAGCGCAGGCTACCTGAAATGCCTCTCGAGGTCTCTTCAATGACTCTGCGGGAGATCGATGTACCGCCCCATTCACGTCCAGGGCACTCAACTTCAGAGACAATCCGAACAAGATCGCCGGTGTCTTCGTCCGACGAAGATTACGTTTCTTTTGCAGCAGTCCTGAAAACAAAGGACGGCGCGAGAGATCGGAACGCAAAGACCTCATCTTATCGCCGATCGAGCGACGCCAGCAAATGAATTGGTTGCACGGAATCGAGGCCATGCCATTTAACGCCCGAGAGCTCATGAATTGTCATCCTTGCCTTTGTCGAGCAATGCGCGGCAGCGAAGGCGCATCAGACGCCGCCCCAGCTTAACAAGCCGAATGGTTCGGCTGCGCAAGTCGTCTGTTTTCCAGCCCCGCTCGCCAATACGATGGCTTCCAAACAGACCTTGCGCGATTTGGCGATAGCTATTTCCTTGCTGCCATCCATCCAGTGCGCGCAGCGCGAGGATAAGCCGACGCCGCTTCAAAGCTGGCAAAGCAAGAGGAGGCGTTCCGAGCGGCCGATGCTCAAGGGCGAGCCAAAATCGACGTGCGGCCTGCAAGCGAAGCTCGAAATTAGCGTCGAGCGGCAGGTCGAGCACGACAGTAGACCCGCTCGCCGGAAGGCTCTTCAGCCAAAGGCGATGCTTCGCGCCTCCGAGCGGCACGATGGCATGCCAGCCATCCGGCGCGCGACGAACCTCGCTGCCAGGCAGATTGGTGAAATCGAGCTGGTAGCTTTTGGGCGCCACGCAATTGGCCGCCCGCATAGGCAGTACGGTCGACAGCACTTCGGGTGCCCAGAAGACTGCTTGCTTGTCGAATGTCTTTTGCGGATCAGCTGGAAAACGAAAGCCCCCACTTCCGTCGCAAGTGGCTCGTTGTTGCGCTGGATCGTTGGCGGCGAGACAACCGCCTATAATCCTCTTGGTAATCGGGATCCCGGCGCAGCCACTCCCAGGCCACGTCGGCAGCTTCTGCCTTCTTCAGGTCGCTGTATGCTTCCTCAGATCTCCAGTCAGTACCCGGCATCGCACCATTTTCCCGCGGGATTTCACACGCGGCGCAATGCAGCTGAAGATTGTGGCTCTTTCCGGTTACGTGCGTTCCGCGTGAGAGCCCCGCGCGCACTTAATCGATGGAATAATCATCTTTTGCGATTGCTAGGAATTCCGCGGATCCTGACATCCGCCGCGTTCATTGCTTTGGCCAACCGCCCCGCAGCAGATCACGATAGCCGCGGCCCGCTAGCCACTTGGCCCGCGTCAGATGACTTTCGAACGTGCGTCGCGCACGATCGGGTTCAACTGTCGGGTCAAGCCCAAGCACAACGCGTGCGATTTCGCGCCAATCTGCCTTGTCAGCGTCGGCATCGAGAAGTCGCATGTAGGTGACGGCGTGCTCCTTGTCATATGACGTGACCTCGTGCGCGCTGGGCGCCAATTCTGCGATTTTCGGGTCGGCCGGCACTGACTGAACTCCTACCGAACTGAAAATTCTATCGAAATCCGAGCAACGATAACTAACTTGGGGGCGCTGTGGTACCGCCCGAATCGTCGCAGCGCCAAACTCATTTTCGCACCAAGACCGCGATCGCATATCCGCTCACAATGACCTGGTGGCTCCATCCTGCGCATTTCCTCTTTCATCGCGGTACATACCGGAACTGACCGCAGATTTCCCATGTGGCTAGGCTGTTCTTGCTCTTCCCTGCCTAAGAAGAGGGTTGCCCGTGGTGACCGGCCCGCGCGCACTGGTGAAAGGCCGCCGTGGCCGGACCCCAGCCCCTAGAGAGAATTCTTTTCTCTTTTCGAGCTCCACTTGAACGGTTGTCCTATCTGGTCGCGGTGCCCGGAAAAGCCGCAGTACCTCTGAGCGGCCATTACTGCTCTCCGGCGAGTAGCGGGCTATCGCACCGCGAGAACACTTGCGATGATCGACGACATTCGCAGACGACAATCATTACGGCGTCTACATCTCACCGTGACCTTCTTCCTTGAAGCAATTGGACGAGGACAGCCAACGGCGTAGGTGTGAGCTTATCGTAATACTCTGGCTATAACCAGTGGTTTCATAATCGTCGGAATGGCTGCCTTTGCGCATGAACGCTCGTGCGCTTGTGGCCTGGAATGTGCGCCGTATCCGCGTAGAGCGCGGCATTCCGCAAGAGCAATTGGCCTATGATGCCGGGATCGACCGCTCGTATATGGGGCGCATTGAGCAGAAGAAAGAGAACCCGACCATTGATCTCCTGGATCGTATCGCCGCGACCCTGGGTATTCACTTGTCCGAATTGTTCGCTGAGCCGGCGAAGGGTGCGGTGCCACCCAAGCCAATGTCCAGAGGACGCAAGCCGGCACGCCCGTGTCGGAACAGGACGTAATTATGGAGAGAGCCATGTTTGCAGCTAACCACGGGAGCGAAACGCGCCGGAGCGGCGCCCGTGCTCCCTTCGAATCTGTGGCGGCCGAATCCGATCTCCTGCTCCATCGGATGTTGCGCCAGCACGATTCGGCTTAACGAACGCCCAGAGCGGCCCCGTTAAAAAAGACGAGCACCTTCGGTGATCCTCACAGGCCAGAAGAACGAACAGGCCGTCCTCATCGGAGGCGCAGGCGCGCGCCTACTATTCCTGCCGCCTACAGCCCGATCTCAAGCCGATCGAGATGAATTCGCCAAGCCAAAGAACTGTTGCGGCGAGCCCCCGAACCGTCGACGCCTCTCGGATCTCATGGGACGCACACTGAACATGTTCACCCCTGAAGAATGTGCCAACTACGTCAGTCATCGTGGATAGAAACCGCTTTGATCGCGACCGGCTCCAGCGAACCGCCCAGCATGCCCAAGGTATGCGACAAGCGCGTCCACGCCTTTCTGTCCGAACAAACACGCGACCCCGCCTCCTCACAAGCGAGCGTGAGCGCCATCCCCAATTGCGAAGGACACTCTTGAAAGGCCTTCATCGAATCAGGACCCTGACGTGCCTGGGCCCACATTCATGATTTATTTCCGCAGTGAGCATGCCCGCTTTTTAGGCTGGATAGCGCTTCGCCGAGCTCGATCCGCTCCAGCTTTTCAATGCCCGGCCCCGATAGCCAAGAGCCGGCTCGCATTCTACCCGGCTCTCACCCGAGAATGACACCGCCTGCTCGCGCTTCTCAGCAATTCTTATGGACAAGAAAAGATGCAGGTTGCCGGCGCCGGTTAGCCGGTCCTGGAGGGATAAGCTCGAAGGCCCGGCTCCGCTCGACATCGCAGAGCCACAACTTAGCCTTGAACCGCCAGCGTCTTACGAAAACCCGACGTGCCGACACTGCTAGGCAGCCTCAGCGGCCCGTGATTTCAGCCTCCTCATGTGCGGTACGCCGGCGTCAATCGCACGCTGGTCCATGGCCAAATGAGGACTGCCAATTTTGTTCATGGGGTACGCCTCAGTCGCGCGATTGTCCCAGATTGCGACGTCGCCTGATTTCCAGTTCCAGCACAGGGTGTTCTGCGGCGCGGTGAGATAGGATTGCAGCAGTCCGAACAGTTTTTGGCTGGGATAGCGCTGCAGGCCGACAAAGTTCTGCACAGAACGGCCAAGCGAGAGCATCCGTTCGCCAGTCTCGGGATGAACACGAACGATCGGATGTGTCGTTTCGTAGATCGTTCCAGTGGATACGTCGTCCAATGCTCTCTTGTCGGCTTCCGTGGCCCCCTCCGTCGCAATGTGATCGAATGCGGCGCAGCGCACAGCCCAGAGGTTATCGGCGAGCATGCGCAGGGGATCGGGAAGATCAAGATAAGCGGCCGCCGTGTTCGACCAAGCGATGTCCGCGCCAAAACGCGGGAGCGCCGCCTCCCGCAGCAGTGAAATTGTTGGGCGGCGGGCACTGAAGACGTCATCATCGTTCATCTGGTCGACATGGCCGCAGGCGCGATCAGGGAGCGTCTTCCGGTTTGTTAGGTCCCCCCTTGCGTCCAGCATTGTGGGATTCGGTATCAGCGAGCCGAGCCGGAGCACCAAACGCTGTTGCTGGGCATCATCGAGATGTCCCTGATCACGGAAGAGGATGACCTTACGCTCTAGCAGCAGCCGGTTAATGGCTATGATGACCTCGTCAGACAAATCGTCCGACAGCGTAATGTTCTTGATTTCGACACCAAGCCGGTCCGCATGTTCGACGATGTCTGCACGCGGGATGACGTTATCAATGATCATTGTGCCACTCATGACGGTGCCTCTCTCTGTGAATGTCTAAACAAAGCTCCGCGATTGGTGGTGACGCGTGGCAACGAACGCGACAAGGCCGTCTTGAGACACGCATCCGAATTGTCTGATGGGTGACCCACACCGCACAATTCGCCGACTGATTCATACAGACCACCATCATCTTAGGATCTGACTCCCTTTGCGGTGCGGGCACAGCCAGTGCGGTTCGAATCAACTCGCGTATAACGCGAACAGATCGATCTGCAGCCTGATCAACAGTACAAATTATAGAGCCCGTCTATGTCCAGTCCATGAAACGAAACCAGCTTTCTTTTCGATCTCGAGTAACGTTCGCCTCGTCTGCGAACTCGTTCTTGGAAAATCCTCGAACAACGATTGCATCGTCACCGCATGCGACTGGCATGGCCCCATCCGCACGACAAGAAACGAACTCGTTAGCGGCCTGCGCTCGCGAAGCGGATGTGACAGGACGCCTCGCTTCGGTAAGCCTACTCTATCTTAAGCTGTACATCGCATCTACAGCTACCTGAACGATCTGCAATCACTTCCTCGCGACTTGGAGTTGTCCAATGCGGATCGTCTTTCGTCGGCTGGTTTATTGTGTTGTTCTTCTTGCCGAGCAGGAAAGCCGCGCAAAGTGCGAAGGCTGCAACTCCCATTGCAGCTAAACAACGGACTCAATCCCTCGATTTGCGAAATCTGCGCTCGTCGCGCCGAATGCAGGTCTTCAGGGCTGTGACCTACGTTCTTGGCTCTGTCCGGAGGCGTAGATTTTCCTGACGGAGCTCGGCTTGTTTTAGCGCAGTTGACCGCACAAAATAGAGACAGAGCGCGGCCCCCGCAGGAATACCGTGCGACCGCGAGACAATGCAGCGACTTCGCGCTCTCACATTGCTAGCCGCAAATTCTGGCAGGCTATTTTCGCCTCCTATTGGCAGCACGAGGCTGAAGGCAGCGTCCGATCTAAGATCATGAGCCAGGATCCATCTTCCTGAGATCGCCCTGTTCCTTGCTTAATAACCTTAAGGCGCGTGAACATGATCACACACGCACCAAAAGTGCGGGATTTCAGAGAAGACGATGAAAGAATGCACCAGCTGCGCAACAATGCGCCCACGCGACCGAGCCATCATGCAAGATGCGCATCGCCGCAACAAAGATCCTTTTCAAAAACCTGAGATAGCGGGCGGCCCGCAACAAATTGACGAGAGATCCCCTGTCGGGTACCGCGTTGAGAATTGAGAACGTAACCTACCTCCATCCGCAACCTTGCGCACTTTTTCTTCACTCATTCGTTTAGAGCGCAATAAAGCCGTGCCCGCAGCTCGCTTTGCGACTCACGCCGGTCGAGCTCGTCGATCTGCAACCTGCTTATCCAGCCACTGGCGACATGCGATCTCGGCTCGTCTCGTTCGTGGCGGCGCCATCAGCACACCAGCAGTGCCAGATGTCGGATATGTCTCGGCAACTGCGCGACTGAACGTTCGAGACTGTTCTTGACGTGCCGGTCGTAGGCTGCCGAGCCGTCGATCCAGCTCTCCTGCGAAACGAGATTGCGGCCGGACGAAGTCGGCTGGCCTCAGCGCACGATAGAGTCGATACGCCCGATGCCGGGGACCACATCGCCCCGTGCCGCCATTCGGAATCCCACCGGGTCCTTCGAGCACAGCCGTTCCGCCGCGAACCTCGAGGACTGCCCCACCCAGATTAGTCGTCGGCCCTGTTTCGGGACCGACAGGAGCTGCCCCGCAGGCTGGACCGAGCCCGTCACAGAGATGTCCGCCTCGACAGCCGAAGAAGCGTTCGAAGCTTCAGCCGAATGCGCCCCACTCGACGCTTTGGCTGGAGGCTTCGGAGCGAGGCTCGCGCTGACTGTGAAGGGTTGACCTAAAGCAGGCGGGATTTGCGAGCCTGATGCTGATGCTATTTTTCGCGCCTTGCCCCTAACTTTGTGTCCGGCATGCGGCGCGAAGCCGTGTCTACCTGAGCAATTGGGCTCAGGGACTGAACGGTTAGATCTGTGAATTGGCAGCAGGCAGGCGATCGGATCAACGTCCTTGAACACCGGCCTTTTTCGCTCTTAGGCACCGGCTAATTGCGCCATGTCTGCTTCGTAAGCCTATCGAACCACATCTCTGCGACATAGCGAGCGTTCGGTACGGCCCGAAATTGCGTATACTGATGGTAGTTGTCTTGGCGCCAAGTCCAGAACGTGCCGAAGCTGTAGTGATGCAGGCCATCGGGCGGCCACGGCTCCTTTGCCTGCTCCACCCACTTATCAACCAAGTGCGAAATGGCCGCTTCCGCTTCACCCTTCTTCACGGTTACTGACCTGCCACCGAACTTTCATCCGGCGGCGGTTAGAGTCTCGGGGTTTTGTACGCCAAGTGGCGCGGGTGGAGCAACGGACGATCGGCGGAGCTGGTCGGGGTTGCGTAGCCGGTCGTCCGTTGCGGTGAGGTGGGCGGCATAGGCCGCGGGGGTGAGGTAGTTCAGCGACGAGTGAGGCCGCTGGATATTGTAGTCGGCGACCCAGGCGGCGATTTTGGTGCGAGCGTCGCCGAGATCGAAGAACAGGGTCTCATTGAGTAGCTCATCGCGCATCCGGCCATTGAAGCTCTCGATGAAGCCGTTCTGCATCGGCTTTCCCGGCTCGATGAAGTGCCAGTCGATGACCGTGTCCTTGCTCCAGGCCAGCATGACGTTGCAGGTGAACTCGGTGCCATGGTCGGACACGACATTGCCGGCTTGCCACGTCGTTCGACGATCGCCGTCAGTTCGCGGGCGACGCGCCGTCCTGAGATCGACGTATCCAGAATGGCCCCCAGACACTCCTTGGTCACGTCGTCGACGATGTTGAGAATGCGAAAGCGCCGGCCGTTGGCGAACTGGTCGTGGACGAAGTCTAGCGACCAGCGTGCATTGGGCTTAGCCTCCACCAGGATCGGGGCCCGCGTCCCCACCGCCTTGCGGCGGGCTCGTCGCTTGCGGACGGTGAGCCCTTCCTCCCGATAAAGCCGGTAGATCCGGTTGATCCCAGATGGCTCGCCCTCCCGCCGCAGCAAGACGAACAGCCGGCGGTAGCCGAAACGCCGCCGCTCGTTGGCGAGATCGCGCAACCGGCTGCGCAGAGCCGTGTCTGGCCGGCGGCTGGAGTCGTAGCGGATCAT
>NZ_AJQE01000281.1 GCF_000261685.1 Bradyrhizobium genomosp. I (2014)
CAGGCCCGCCGTTCCGACAGGCTCATGACGGCCTGCAGATGCGCGACCGCAGCGCGCTTGGCGGCGGGCCCTACCATTTTTTTGAAAGAAGCTCGCGAAGGGCGGCCGCATCGAGCATCTGCTCGGCCAGGAGCTTCTTCAGCTTCCCGTTCTCCTCTTCCAGCGCCCTTAACCGCTTGGCCTCGGAAACATCCATGCCGCCGAATTTGGCCTTCCAATTGTAGATCGTCGCCTCGGAGATTCCATGCTTGCGAGCCAGGTCAGCCGTCTTTGCCCCGGCCTCATGCTCCTTCAGCACCGCGATAATCCGCTCTTCCGTGAACCTTGCTCGCTTCATCTGTCCGTCCTTCTTCAGGCCGGACTCTAACTCCATCTGGAGGAAATACGCAGTGGCAGGTCATTACCTTCCCAAGGTCTGGTTGGTTTCTCACTCCACGCCCGCGCCCTGTGCACTTCCTTCAGCGTCGGCATGCTTTCCGGTCGATCGCGATGTGACAACTCCTCACCCCGGCCCACCGGCCTTGAAAGGCGATCCCACACCATCAGGCGCCGAGCAGCTGCTCAAATCGTGGACACATCACAAACCATCATGCAGGATCTTCTCGCCCGTCCAATCGAGAGAATACCGTTAAGCTCGCACAGTCCGTTGATGAGCGCCAGTGCGCCCCGGATAACCGCGCGCCTCAAAGCCATGACCTCATGGCCTTTGTCACTCCAGGCGAGTGTGCCGCTAATGTTCGAACAGCTGATAACTGCGCCACAGGTGAGGGCTGTCTTTTTTGGCGCTTCAAATCGAAATTAGCTCCTCAAAATTATCGGCGAAACGATAAAGCCTGAAGACGCTAAGAGCCACGTGGGGCCCTATCGATCGATAGGGTTCGACCTCGCACAGATTGTTTGAATGTCGATCCGCAGCTCGCCGGCTGAGCTATTCAGAACAGTCCATCTAATCACGTCGAGCGCAGGTAATGCCATTGGCACGATTCGACCGAGAGTGACGCGCTGCGATTTCAACCGCGGAATTGAAGGCGCACTTTGTACGCTACGGACAGACCTTTCACTTTTATGGACCAACGTTTTAGCCAATGTTCGCCGCAGAAAATTGAGTGTCGGCCGCAGCTTGGGCAGGATGCGGCCTAGTGCAATGGATTGATTCGCTGGGAGTTTGCATTGGCCCACATGCTAGGCAAGTTTGGTTCGGAAGAAAGACGCAGGAAATGATTTACGAAGTGGGGCTTCATCCAGGTACGACGTGGCATAAGTGCGATTTGCAATGCCACACGCCACGCGACAGGGCGTGGAGCGGTTCACCCGATCTGCCAGGTGGCGAGGACGCGGCGGAGCTCGCACGACGGGCATGGGCCGAAAAGTTTATACGGGCAGCTGAAGCGGCCCGGCTGCAGGCCGTGGCCATCTCAGATCATCACGATATTTGCCTATCGGCGTATGCGTTGGAGGCAGCAGCACGACTGCAATCTAATGTTCTTGTCTTTCCGGCTGTGGAGATCACATGCTCCGACAACGCCCAATGCATTGTCATTTTCGATCCAAGCGCAACCATAGACACACAGAAACTTGCGTTGGGCGCCGCCGGCAACATTCTCATGGCGCCAGCTTCCGACGCGAAAACTTGCGACATTCTGCCAGCTCGACAAACCGTGTCGGGCTTTGTTGAGGCAGTCCAAGGCCAGCAACATTTACGCGATACCAGCGTGATCTTGCCTCATTTCAGTATGGAAGAGGATCACAAGAATCTTAATGAGCGGGGTCACCATCCCCGCTTCGCCAGCCTCCCGATTGACGGCGTCTATATCGAGCGCGCCTACAGCTCTTTGGATGTAACAACCATTGAGAAAATACGCGGCAAAATCCACGATTGGGGGAAGCGACGGCGCGCCATCCTAGCCACGGGCGACAACCGAACGGCCGACTGGAGCCGCCTGGGGGTTAACGATTGCTGGATCAAACTAGGCGAACACTCGATTGAAGCGCTCCGACAAGCATTGCTTGCCGACGAAGCCAGAATCGCCTTTGAACCGCCGACGTGCCCCACGGAATACCTGGTCGAACTTCGAGTGAAGAGCAGTCTCACCGGTCCTGCAGCCGTGACAATCAGCTTCAACGACGGCTTCAATGCCATCATCGGCGGGCGAGGCTCCGGCAAAAGCGCCTTCCTAGAATACCTGCGCTTCGGTTTGGGTCGTACTGACAAGGATTTCAATGCAAAGCTTGATCCCGAGCAAAGCCGCGAAGCCAAGCTCATCAGCGAAACCTTGGCGGGCGACGGTTACGTCGAGGTCGTCCTCGAACGGGAAGGCGTCCGAGAGACATGGAGGAGAGTCCTTTCGAATAGTGAGATCATAACGGTTGCTGTGGGGGAGCGGACGCTTCAACTGACAACGAGCGTCACGCGGGAGAGGTTCCGATCAAGAGCATTCCGGCAGAAGGGTCTCTCAAGCACGATGAATGATCCGGCTACTGCATCGGATCAGATTACAAATATCGCCGCTGCCGAAGAGATAGACCAGCGGCGGACCATCGACCGAGACATTGAAAACACGCAACGCAGCGTCGGCGCGGCCCTTATTAACCTGGTGGCGCTTTGGAAATCCCGGGTCGACCTTAGACAGACAACCGAGAAGGTGGCGGATCTCAGGGCGCGCATTGCTGCGCTGACGAAACGGCTCGAGGATGAGGGCCTGTCGGCGGCGGCCTTACGCACGATTGAGGAACGTCCGAAGTACGGACGTGCAGGCGAGTACATCGCAACAGTGGGCAGCCAAGCAGAGCACGCAAGGGCACAACTCGACGAGCTTGAGGCGATTGCTGTGACCGCCGAAGTAGCAGCATACGAGGGCGCCGCCGATTTCGAAGAAGTTAGCGAATTGCAACAAGCCGTCGTTGAGGCGAAAGCTATGCTGACGTCCTCGCTTTCGTCAGCGCAGGCAGCTCTCAAGCTACTTGCAACTAAACAAAATGACGCCAAAGAACGCTTCGCTGCTAAGCGAGATGCCTTCCTGTTGACGTACACCGCCGCGGTCGAGGAGCAGAGCAAACACAGCAATCTTGTCGATGAGGTCGCTCGCCTAAATACCGAGCTTCAAACCGCGGAGGCGTCGCAGGTAAAGGCGAGGAGCGCTGGCCAGACCCATGTTAACGCCGAAAGAAACTACCGGGATGCGCTCGAGAGTTTAGACGGGTTAATCGAACGGCGGCGAGCGATCTTGAAGGCAGCGGCCGACAAGGTTGCGGGAAGATCAAGTAATATGTTGAGAGCCCGACTAAAGAGAGATCGCATGCCGGCGCAATATCTCGCTGCCCTATATAAGCTCTTTGAGGGTTCAGGCACCCAATCAGTTGAGGAAAGCTGCACCGATTGGATTAAGGCTATCCTCGAGGCAGACGAAAATAAAGGCTGGGCGAAACTGCGACAGCGGTTCTTGGACCTGTATGAGACCAAAATCATGGCCGGGTCACCGCCGGAGGCAAGCGATGGACTGCTCTCCTCACTACAGGCAGTCATTTTCAACGGCAGCCGACAACTGACGGATCGTCAGCGTAGACGCATCTATCAAAGTCTGGCGGACCCCGTAGTTGCAGGAATAGTGGCCGCGGCGCCGAATGACGCCATCAACATGTCCTATGTTGATGAGGGCAGAGCGATAGATTTCAAAATGGCTTCGCCTGGTCAGCAGGCATCAGCTTTATTGGAGCTATTGCTCAAGCAATCCGCGGGGACTCTGATCATCGATCAGCCGGAAGACGACCTTGACAACCGCGTGATCATGCGAATCGTTGAGCTGTTACGAACCTCGAAATCGACCCGCCAGCTCATATTCACGACGCACAATGCCAACATCGTCGTCAACGGGGATGCCGATAAGATCGTCGCACTAAAGTCGCCTGAGCCCTCGTCAATCCCGAACAACAACGCCCCTCGCGTGCAGCTCGATTGCGACGGGGCGATCGAGACGCCTGCGGTCAGCGAGACTATAACATCGATCATGGAGGGCGGGCGGGAAGCGTTTGATCTTAGGAGCCGCAAGTACCGATTTGATTTTTATTCTTGAATCTCGAATAGGTGCCGCAGTTACAACCTTAGTTGTTGGCACTTCCCTCCACTCCCCTGAACGCGAGCGCCAATAAAGAAGTGCAAGCTGACCATGTCCCTTCAGATCGGCAGGCGCCGAAACGAATGCGTCACGCGCATAGTGCTGGGTCGATTGCGGTCACGCCAAGACGGAGCTGTTGGCGCGACGAAGCAGACTCATCCTAGATCGCTGGCGTCTCCGGGGTGCCGGGCCCACGTCCTTCGAAAGGTTTCGGCCGATTTGTGGCTGCGCTGAGCTCCCAGAATTCGGCAGTACAATTGTCATTCACGGTCGATTGGGACTTGCCACCCGGGGCTACGACCTCGCGCTTCGGCAGGCCTCTCGGAGCGAGCACAATCCGGCGATCGATGAGCAGGAAAAAATCGCTTTAAGAAGCACATAGATTATCGAAAGGCCTGCCGATCGCGAAAAGTGGAAGCCCAACAGCTGTTCGATGCGGCTCGCGGGCGACCGGTGGACCAAATCCGCGACCACCAAATCCGCGACCGAAGCTCCCTGGTTGGGCGGAGCTTCCATGAAGACGACCTGCTTCTGAACGCGCGGCGCGCTCGTCACGTCCGGGTGTCTCCCTCGCCAGCGCCCTGGATTCAGGCTTTGGGCAAGCTGTGTTATTCATCGAATGCGTCGCTTCACCGTCCTTAAATTATGCGTGAAGAAGCGCAAAAGATCCTGTTCGACCTGCCTTCCGATCGCTCACGGCGTCTAAGGTGGGCTTCTCTTTTTACGGGTGCGGATTGCCTTCGAAAACTCGCCGCCTGGCCGAAAGACGATCTCCCAGAGATAGCGGTTGCCGTCGCACACGAGCTGAAGCCTTTGGCCGAGCGGACTCCCCGATGCTCTGCGGACACCCTCATCTCGATCGACGCCGCCCTTCTCGTCCTTCGTCGTCTTATCCCATTTCCCTATGGATTCTTGAGAAATACTCTCGAAATCGGCGAGTAGGACGGCTTATAGTCGCGCGGTACGCGTCCAAGGGGGCTTCTCGGTGCACGACAGTTCGGTGGAAAAAGCCAGATGGCTCCGCGATTTGCTGCGCTTTTTGCCTCTGCGCAGCCAATTCGTGCTCTCCGGCAATACGCGGGACCTTCAGATCTACGAGGTCAGTCCGGGCGAGTTCACCGCAGCGCCGCTATCGAGGGTCCTGCCGGACGTTTTAAAGGCAGCTGGTTATGGGCGGATCGCATGGTTCGATCTCCTGAACGGATTTCGGAACGTCGAGCCGGCCGACGGAAGCTACCTCACTCAACTGGGTCTAGTGCCGACTGCTGGCACAGCGGCGGGCGGGATCGATCTGTTGTCGACGACGCTCGAACGGCACGTCATGGCGGAAGGCCAGCCCTCCGCCCTCATCGTCGACTTTGCCTCAAGACTGGTCGCGCGAAACGATGCCTTATCACCTGCCGAGCACCAGCTTTTCTCCCGGGCGTTGATCCTGTCTCATGCGGCGCGGGCGCGTCCGGCGGGTGATAAGCGGCTACCCTTCTTCAATACGGTCGTCTGGGTCGTCGACAAGGAGGGTGACCTGCCCGATTGGTTCCTGATCGGAAACCCGAAAATCAGGCATGTGCCCATCGGGCGACCGGATCATCTTGCGAGAAGGAGCATGATCCGCTCCCTTGTCCGAAGTCTACCTGGCGCGCAGAATGCGGATCAATCCGACCTAGAAAAGTGTACTCAAGGATTCGTGGACGAGACTGAAGGGCTTCAGTTGCTCGACGTCAGCGCGGTCGCGCAGCTCGCCCGCAGCGAAGGCGTGCAGTTCGATCGGATCGGGGATGCCGTCCGGCGCTTCAAAGTGGGCGTGACTGAGGATCCCTGGCGCAAGATCAGTCGCGACAAGATCAATTCGGGTGAAGAATTCGTCAGACGCCGCGTCAAGGGACAGTCTCACGCAGTCACGCATATGCTCGATATTGTCAAGCGGGCGGTGACGGGGATCGGACAATCGCCGCGCGGCGGTCGGCCAAGAGGTGTCGTCTTTCTTGCCGGGCCGACCGGCGTCGGCAAGACGGAACTCGCCAAGACCATCACCAGCCTGCTTTTCGGCGATGAATCTGCGTATATCCGCTTCGACATGTCGGAGTTCAGTGCCGAGCACTCGGACCAGCGGCTGATCGGGGCACCGCCCGGCTATATCGGGTATGACGTCGGAGGCGAGCTCACGAACGCGATCCGTGAAAAGCCGTTCAGCGTCGTTCTGTTCGACGAGATCGAAAAGGCCCATCCGAGGATTCTAGACAAGTTCCTGCAAGTCCTCGACGACGGCGTCCTCACCTCGGGACGAGGCGATCGTGTCTATTTCTCCGAAGCCTTCATTGTCTTCACCTCGAATTTGGGCATCTACGTACCGGGGCCATCTGGTGAGAGGATTGCCAACGTCACACCCGAAGAGACCTTCGAAGGCGTGCGGAGAAAGGTCCGAAGCGAGATCGAAAAGCACTTCAAACAGGTACTCAACCGGCCCGAGATATTGAACCGGATCGGAGAGAACGTCATCGTTTTCGACTTCATCCGGCCCGAGGTTGCCAACGATATATTCGATC
The DNA here is from genome assembly GCF_000261685.1 of Bradyrhizobium genomosp. I (2014). GTDB lineage: Bacteria > Pseudomonadota > Alphaproteobacteria > Rhizobiales > Xanthobacteraceae > Bradyrhizobium. Next base: position 6,656 of record NZ_AJQE01000281.1, read on the forward strand.
AGATGGTCGACAACCTGCTCAGGGACGTTAAATCGCTCGGCTACGGCGTGACTTTGACCGGAGCTGCCCGCGAAGTCCTTCGCGGCCTGTGCCTTTCTGATCTTTCAAACGGCGGCCGCGGCATCCGCAATCAGGTTGAATCTCACCTTATCAACCCGCTGTCTCGCAGTCTCTTCGATCGCGGAGCGCAAGCCGGACACAGATACAGGATTGAACAGATTCGAGCTGGGCCATCGACCACGATCGATCTCGTGAGCGAGCAGTCCCCATGAGGATGGTCAATCTGTCGCGCATCCATTTCCCGGTCACAACGTTGGGGCCCGGCCGAAGGATCGGGATCTGGTTTCAAGGCTGTTCGATCCGGTGCCCAGGATGCATCTCCATGGACACCTGGGCGCACGGACGAGGAACGACGACCATAGAGGAAGTCGTCGAGGCAGTCTCGCCATGGCTTTCCACCGCCGACGGGATCACGATTTCGGGTGGCGAGCCCTTCGATCAGCGCGAGGCTTTGTTCGATCTTCTGGCACGACTTAGAACTCGAACCAAGGCGGACATCCTGGTCTTTACCGGCTACCCGTGGACCGCGATCTGCGAAGCGCTGGCCACATCGCCATCTCTTATCGACGCGGTCGTTTCCGGGCCGTTCGATATCGATGACAAGCAAACCCTCGCGCTTCGTGGCAGCGACAATCAGGAGCTGCACCTCATGACGCCCCTGGGCCGCGCTCGGTTCGCGAGTTTCGACCGGCCGATCGACGAAAGAGACCGCACCTTCGACGTCATGTTCGACGATAATGGCGACGTCTGGCTTGCGGGCATTCCGGCTCGCGGCGACTTCCGGCGCCTGCGAAATATGCTCGAAGGCGGCGGATCGACGCTGGGAATTTCGGAAGATACACGTTTCCTTTCGGTTTAGAATTTTGCTCATGATCAGACTTTGCCCGAACTGCAATACCGAACGCCCCGTCAGCGAGATCTTTTGCGAAGGCACGTTGAACGGCCAAACCTGCGGCTGGGACCTGTCGGCGGTCGATATAACGCCGGCCGGATCGGCGAGACCAAGACCAAATCCTGCTGTAATTCCTCTTCCGAGCGCCCCGACCTGCCGAAACGGTCATCAGGGCTCTCCTGGCGACCTGATCTGCAGCCTATGCGGCGAGCCGATGATCGGAGGGGACGAGGCGTCCTCACCGACCGAGCCCATTCCGACGCCACAGCCCGCGCCAGCGCCCGGCCACGAAACGGTCGTGGACGGTTGGCATCTGCAGGATCGGATCGCCTCGTCCAGCACAGTTCGCGAGCGCTTCGTCGCCACGCGCGCCTCAGACGGACAGCGAGGAATACTCACGCTTTACGCTATAGGCTCGGAACCAGACCAAGCGATCTACGATTTGCTCTTAAAGCTTCCTCGAGATCACGTCCCGGAATTCTTCGCAACCGGTCGCTGGCAAGATCGCGCCTACGAGGTCGCGGAGGAATTCAAGGACGGCACTCTGGCGGATTTTCCCGTCGATCCAGCCGATCCGGCCTCTCTTGCAACGTTGGTCGGCGAGCTCGCCAAGGCCGTTCACGCTCTCACCGAAGCCGGATTGCGACACAGGGATCTGCGCCCTTCCGTGGTCTTCGTGCGGTCAAAAGAGCCACTTGACCTCGTCGTTGGGGGCTTCGGCTCGGCACGGCTCTCCGAATTCGACCTCGATATCGTGTCTCCGCTTGAAACCACTCGCTATATGGCGCCCGAGGCGATCGCCGGCGGCGTCGCCCCGGCTTCCGACTGGTGGAGCATGGGGATGATCTTGTTGGAGAAGATCACCCAAGGCGCCTGCTTCGCAGACATCAATGAGCAGGCCTTTCTGATCCACATTCTCACCAACGGCGTACACCTCCCCGAAAGTCTGGATGAGCGGACCAACACGTTGCTGCGCGGCCTGTTGGCGCGTGACAGACGTCAGCGTTGGCAGTGGAAGGAAGTTCAGGCGTGGCTACGCGGAGAAAGCGTATCAGCGCCAGCGCCCGATACAGCAGCCGACACGGAAGGCGGGAGCTCGATTTCGCTGGGCGGCAAACAATATCGATCTGCAGACATGTTCGCATTGGCAGCCGCGGAAGCTGCGAACTGGGACCAAGCCAAGGCGCTTGTCCTCAGAGGCGCCATTGCAAGCTGGATTTCGGAGGCCGGCTTCGAAGCGGCTGTTGCGGCAGGTCTTCGGCAAATTCTACGGACTGAGGACCTTCAGGAGGATTTGAAGCTCTCCATCTCCCTTAAAACCCTCAATCCGTCGATGCCTTTGATCGTCAGAGGCAATATCGTCACACCGGGTTGGCTGCTCGACCACCCGAGCGACGGTTACAGCCTGATCACGGGTCCTGCACCCGACCTGCTGCGGAAGATTGATCCGGACGATTGGCTCTGGCGCCTGAAGGTCCGCTCGGACGCCGTTCGTAAACGACTGGACCAACTCGAAATCGCGGTCGACGAGGATGCTCTGCGCGTTCACCTGCTGTCGACCTCTATGGCCCGCCTGGCCGCGCTCTGGGAAGAACGGCGAAAGCTTTTCCCCGATACCGACCATGCCGGCGTAGCAGCGCTCACTGAGCGCCGCATTTCGGCGGAAGAAGACCTCGTCATCCTGCTCAGCGCGACCTCGAACCAGTTCCGCTCGGTCGCCGAGGTCATCGAAGAAGCAGAAAAGGAAGCGTCGACGGCCGGGCTCGGCAACTTTTCGGCAGAGGAGGCCACAACGCTTCTCGGCCGCCCACGTCGCGAGATCTACCAGACGATTGACGAGCGCATTCAAAACTTCGCCAGATGCGGCATCAAGGACGTCGACGAGTGGGCGGACCAGTTTCGCCTGGACCGACGGATGCCCTTAGGGCGCGCGCTCGCCCTTCTTTGTGTACCCGCCGAGACGTGGAGAGCGCTTCCGAAGCAAGGCTATGTGTCGACGATCTTGGACTTCTTCGCCAAGCGGATTTCAGGCGGCGTGTTGCGCGGGCCGCTGACACGCATGCTGATCGGCAAATCGGCCAGGATCGATCTCACCGAGCTCGATACGTCCAGAGTGCCGGCAGCTGAGATTCTCGACCAACTGCTTGGTCGTACGAACCGAAGCGTGAACGTCGATCCGGCGGCTTTCACCGACGACGACGGGCTTGAGCGAAGGTTGCGCTCCTTGCATTCCCATGCATTGCTCTACAGGCGCGATACCGGCATCGATGGCCTGTTCATGGGATTTCCGTTCCTGATCATGCGCGATCATCGGCCGAACGCGAAACCGCGGATTGCACCGGTCCTGCTGTGGCCGGTGCGCGTCAATCCGGAGGTCGGAAACCGCGGTCATATCACTCTAGGTTACGGGCGCGAGAGAAATCCCGATACCGAGATCGAGCATGTTCTCGTCAATCCCGCTCTCGAAGGAATGGTAGGAATTGCCGAGGCGAGACGTTGGCAGGAAGCGGCCAACGAGCTCCTGACCCATGCAAGCTTGTCCGTCCAGGCGGTGATGGACGCCTTCAGCCGATTGGCCAAGCCTATCGGCAACGAATTGACTGCTCTTCCCGGAAAGGACGTCGAAGTCGGCGCGCAAGAACGGCAGCTGGTGCCAGCAGCCGTGCTGTTCCATCTGGCCTTCATGGGCCAGGCGGTGATGAAGGATCTCGAGACCCTCCGGGGCTTGCCGCCCACGGCCACGGCACTGGAGGCCGCCCTGCGCCTGAACGAACAGCAGGCGACGCCTTCGGCATCCCCACCGGTGAAAGAGGCCGACCGGTACTTTACTGTGGATAGTGATCCCTCGCAGGAAGCGGCCGTCCTCGATGCGCGTCAGGCCCCGGGCCTGGTCATCGAAGGACCTCCCGGAACCGGCAAGAGCCAGACCATCGTCAACATGGTCGCGGACGCGATCGGCACGGGAAAATCGCTCCTCGTGATCTGCCAGAAGCAAGCCGCTCTAGAGGTGGTCCGCAAGCGCTTGGATAAGGAACGCCTGACGGATCGCTTCGTCATGATCACCGATGCCCATCGCGACCGTGAGCCGATCGTCGGCGCAATCCGTTCGCAGGTCCAGGCTTTGCACAACTTGTCTCCCGGAGGGTCTGCGGCCTGGAAGCGAGAGCGCGATCGCCTCGCCGCTCGCATCGAGACGCTCGAGACGGAGCTGGACCGTCGCCAGATTGCACTTCATTCCGTGGATGATCGAACCGGATTGTCCTATCGAACGCTACTCGGCGAACTGCTCGAGATCGAGGAAGGGAGCCGGAAACCGATTGAGGCTCCTGAACTCCGCCCTTTGCTGGCAGATCTACATCCAGCGGACGTGGCGACGATCGAGGAGAATTGCGGTCCGCTCGCGAAATTCTGGCTTCCCTCGAAATTTGAAGACAATCCTCTGTCGGCCCTGAAGTCGTTCAATCCGGATCGAGGAACCGCGGCCGCATTGGCCTTGCACCTGCAGGCATTTTTGCAAGCCGACGCGCGGCGGGAGCAGACCGACGCTGAGACGGCGAACTGTCTGAAAATATCGGATGCGGCGGAGTTTCGGTCCTGGCTCGCCGAAGCGGATGAGCTCCGCTCGATCAGCGATTCGGTCTACGCAAATCTTGCTCGATTGCGGCCGCTGTTTCGGAACGTCGAGGATGGGACATCGGAAGCTGCGCGCATTCTCAAGAGCCTATCAGCGATTAAAGAAATCCTCTCATCGCTCGACGGCCCGTCCTACAAGCCGAACTTTTGCTCCAAGCTCATCGCCTTCAATGAGGAAGAGCTCTGCTCTGCCGAGGAACTCGCGGGCCAAGTTCGCTTGCCGGCAAGCGCCCTACAATGGCTCAACCCGCTCCATTGGCTGCGCACGCGCCGTGTACGCCAACTCCTTGCGTCATTGCAGCTCCCACAAGATAACGACGCCATCAGCTCGTTGTATTATGCGGTCGAGCTCGAATTGGCCATACGCCAGCCACGGCACGAACTCGAGCAATATTTCACGATCCTGTTTGGCCGTGCCCCCAATCTGGATTTGTCGCCCGGTAAGCTCGCCGATTTCGCCGAGCGCCTCGGCTCGTTCCTCAATGGTCTGGGAGGCCATAATTCGCTCATCGATCGGTGCCCCGACCGGCTTGAGCTCGAGAGAGCGCTCTCGGCCGGAACGACCGAGGAGCTCGGCACGTTCTTTCAGCGGGCTGAACTCGCGCTCAGAAGGCATGACACGCGAGAGGAGAGCCGTGCCGCATTGGACCGGCTCAGGACCTATTTCGACGAACTGTGGCTCGGATCGCGACGCTCGGCGATCGAGAATGGTCGCTCTAATGCAAGCGCGATCGACCAGATCGCGCAGGCTCTGCCGATGCTGAGCAGCTATCAGGAGTATCGACTTCGCTCTTCGCGACTGGGCGACAAAGAGCTTGCCATCTTCGCAGCACTCAGGTCCAGGGAGTCCGGCCTTTCGGAACTGGCTGCCGAAGACCTCGACGCCTGCATTCGCGGCACTATAGGCCGCGAGGCCCGTTTGGCGTGGAAGACCGATATGGAGGGCACGAATCCTGACGTTTTGTTCGACGCCGACGAGCTAAGTTCGAAGGTAAAATCGCTCGCGGAGGCCGACGCGCAGATCCGGCAGTACAACCGGGATCTTCTCGTCCAAGGTGTCGATGCAGCAAAGGTGCGTCCGACCAGCGATTGGGACGCGATCACCAAGCTGCGTGGCCCAAGAGCGCTAAGATTGCGCGAATTCATCGACCGGGCCGCTCCGCTCGGTCTTTTCGCGCTCCGGCCGGTCTGGCTCATGACGCCACATGTCGCAAGCCGCGTGCTGCAACCTCGCGCGGGACTCTTCGATACCGTCATCTTTGACGAGGCTTCGCAGATGCCAGTTGAGTATGCGCTCCCCTCCCTGTTTCGCAGCAGGCTCGTCGTCGTCAGCGGCGACGAAAAGCAGATGCCGCCGACATCCTTCTTCGCCAGCAAGGTCGAGAACGACGAAGCGGCAATATTCGACGGTGAAGAACCAGAAGAAGGAGCCAGCGAGGAGGAACGAGAAGCCTTCGCGGAGACGTGGAATCGCAGAGAGATCAAGGATTGTCCCGATCTCCTCCAACTCGCTCGCTCCGTGCTTCGGACCCGTACTCTGCAGGTGCACTATCGTTCGAAATATCGAGAGCTGATATCATTCTCGAACGCATCGTTCTACGCCAACCGCCTTAGCGTCCCGGTTCGCCATCCCCTGGAGACAATCCACAGGCTCAAGCCGATCGAAGTCGTGCGCTCGGACGGCACTTACAAGGCCCAGACGAACCAAAAGGAAGCCAGCGAAATCGTACAATACCTATCGGAGCTTTGGGAGGATTCATCGCCACCGTCGGTTGGTGTCGTCACATTCAACCGCAAGCAGGCCGACGCCATAGAAGATGCTTTGGAAGATCGCGCCGAAAACGACGCAGCGTTCCGAGAGGTATTGATGCGCGAGCGCGAACGTATCGAGTATGGCGAGGACATGGGCTTTTTCGTCAAGAATGTGGAGAACGTGCAAGGCGATGAACGTGACATCATCGTTTTCTCCACGACATTCGGCCGCAACGAACACGGCGTTTTTCGCAGGAGCTTCGGCGCGCTAGGCCACGCCGGCGGCGAGCGCCGCCTGAATGTCGCGGTAACACGTGCAAGAGAAAAGGTGGTCATCGTCACATCCATGCCGATATCGGAGATATCGGACCTGTTGACGAGGCGGAGTGGTCCCAGGGTGCCGCGCGACTATCTCCAAGGATACCTCGAATATGCCAGAACGGTATCCGACGGTCTTGCAGACTCCGGAAAGACGCTCCTGGACCGGATGGTAACCGAACCACGTCCCCACCACGAAGCTGGACATCATGAGGACGACGGCTTCACGAGGTCCGTCGAAGCCTTTCTGGAAGCGAATGGCTATAAGCCCAGTCGGGCTCGCGATGGCGGCGCATTCAGCCTTGATTTTGCCGTGACCGATCCCCGGACCGGCCTCTACGCGATAGGCGTGGAATGCGATGCGCCGCGACACCAATTGCTTCAAAGAGCGCGTGCTCGCGAGATCTGGCGCCCCAATGTGTTGAAAAGAGCCGTTCCTTATGTCCATAGAGTTTCGTCGTATGCTTGGACTCATGGTGGAGACGCCGAACGCCTCCGGCTCAAGAACGCTGTCGAGCACGCGCTCCGAGGGGGAGGATTGCAATGAGCGGACCCAAAGCATTCAGGATCGTTACCCGAGCAGAGATCATCGCCATCTGTCGTCGCAACCTGGCGCGGCTTGACTGCGCGATCGAAAGCTGGACGTCCGCCGGCAGGCGCAACGGAACGATCGAGCAGAAGGACATCGAGAATGTCACAGCCCGGCGGGACGCGCTTCATCGCCTGCTCGAGGTAGATCGTTTCACCGAACTCCAGAAGCAGGTTGCCGCCGAGATCGCCTTCCTTCAGGCGGACTCCGAACGCCGGGTCGAAAGGGCTGCCGAAATGGAGGTCCGCTCGAAGCGTGGTTTGAGGCGCTCCAAAGCCGCGGCCGAGGCACTGCTGCAGAGGCTACAAGCCTTGCAAGTCGAAATTCCCACCGACATTCGAAGCGAGCTCAGTGGCTCGAACAGATCTTCCGAGCGCCTGGAAGCGGCGATGGCAAAGGCGCTGCTGCTCCTTCCTTCTCAGGCGGCACAGGAAACCGCGACAGACCGCCAACGCGAGCTTGCTAATCGCCTGGGCGCCGGCGAACGCCGCGCCACGCTGCAGGAATGGATTGCCGGGCAAGCTCAGGAGATGGAGGATCCCGCCTTGGGACGCGTCGATACTCTTCTCGGCGAGTTGCGTGGGCTTGGCATCGATCCCTCCCCATTCTCGGACCGTGTCGCGCTCTTGGAAGCAGAGCCGCCGGCTCGAAGATCGCTTATCGCAGATAGCCTTCTGTTGGACCTGGCCGCGGCCGTGAAGGATGGCCGCGCCAGCGCGCGACTAGCGGACGAGCTTCGGGCGCGACGCGCCGAGCTTTTCGTTATGAACTCAGCGGAGGCTATCTCGCTGGTGTCCGAAATCGAGGAAGCCCTCGTCTCCCCATTGCCCAGCAAGGGGCAAGAACTCGTCAAGCGCGCAGACCTGCTCATCGAGGAAGAATTCAAGGCGATGGCGGCCGAGGAGCGCAGGCGTGCGGTGCTCGAAGGTCTTGCCGGCCTGGGATATGAGGTATTCGAGGGTATGGCGACCGCCTGGGTCCAGAACGGCCAGATCGTCATTCGTAAGGCGGCCAATCCTGGCTACGGAGTAGAGCTCTTGGGCGGACCCAGATCGGATCTCCTTCAGGTGCGTGCCGTAGGTATCGGCAGCTCGGCCGAAGCTCGCGATGCAAGTCGTGACCACGACATGGAAACGATCTGGTGCGGCGAGTTCGATCGCCTAAAGGCGTTGGTCGCAGAAGCAGGCGGGAATGTTACTATGGAATTCGCAAGGCCGGTCGGTCGCTTCCCTTTGAAGATCGTCTCAGATCCGGGTGCAAGCCAAGAAGCAGAGATTGTTGAAAGATCGCGTCGAGCACGACCAATCAGCCCCCCTCATTAGCAATTTGCAGGTACCCAGCCATTAACGAGGAAGGTGATCATGCGGATGCTGGCGAAGATCACAAAAGCTCGTAGCATTTCTTGTGCGCAGCCGAGAGCTTTTGCGGCGGTCGTTTGCTTCACATCGAACAGCGCCGCTCGGGCGACTTCATCATCTAAGAAACTCCTATAGGCCGCGTGCGGCGCCCCTCAGGAGGATACTTCCAAAGATGGGCGGCGATCACTCATAAGCAATAGTAGGACACGGCGCCGCCATTTTCCCGAATTTGTGAGGAGGTCGCATTTTTTCCGCACCCTCCCCTGGCAGCACGCCGAACATTGCGACGCCGCTGCACCAGCTCGGCCAAGTTCGGCGTACCTGGGAAATAATCTTCTCGGCCTCAGAGGGAAGAAAGTGGCCGATGGGCCGCCGTGCAGCTGTGTCACCGCATTAGGGATGTCTGGATTGCAGAGAATGTAACCCATCGGCAGTGGGGTTGGTCTGCATTTTCGGCACGTGGAGCCATCCGGTACGCGGCGACCACTCCTGTCCAGGTGAGATCGGATGATGGGCTGTGCGGCGGTCTTCCTAACCCTAGAGAGTTGCGCCAATTTTCGAAAGACGATTGCGTCGTTCCAGTTGATTGAACCAATCAACACACGTAAGCTCTCAAGCTGCAAATAGTCATCGCCAATAGTTTTCAATACTCATAGCCGAGGTGGCGCCTTCAATCGGCGATCCCCTGCCCAATTTCCCGTCGAGACCTTTTCATGACTTCACCAGAAGCCCTAGACGTACTGATTCTAATCGCGCTGACGGAAGAAGCAGAGACGTTTCACGATTTGCCGTTTCATAAGCTGAAGGAGGCGCCTCGACTGGGCATTTTTCAGTATCACTCCTTTGAATACGAAGACGCGAACGGCACCTCCCGGCGGGGCGCGTTGGTGAGCGTGGGCGAAATCGGCCTGCGAATCCGGGATGCGGCGCTTCGCTTTTCGGAGAAATTCTCACCCAAGCTGGTGTTGAACGTCGGCATTTCGGGCCGAATAAAGGACGCTCGGGTTGGTGACGTCGTCGTCCCCACTCACATCAATGTCATTGATTACCGAGCGGCTGCGCAGGACGACGAAAAGAATGGGTATGAAATACTTCCCGGCGGCAAACCGGCTCCCGTGAGCATCAGTGCCGGATACGTCGTAAATTCTGTCCCATTCAAGAAGAAGAACAAGCTTCCCAGCATTGACAATTTCGCCAAACGAATGGGTTACACCCTCACCCCAAATGAGCGACGGAAGCTGAAAGAATGGGAGGGTGTCAAGGACCTCGCCAAGACGCCGACCGTGGTGAGCGGGCCTTTTGCAGTCAGCAATCTGCTGATCAAATCAGCGCGCTTCAAAGAACACGTATTGAAGAACGCGGATCGCAACTATGTTGCCGCCGATATGGAAAGCGGGCTTATTGCGGATGGGCTACTTACATTGACACCGGCGCCGCCATTTTATGCAGTCAGAGCTATCAGTGACCCGGCCACAACACAGAAGCCGGAATACGATGCGATCGGCAACGGACTTATCCGCCGCTGGGCGATGTCGAATGCACTGGATACGGTCAAATTACTCATCGCTGAGCCTAGTCTCTTTGGAGACGAGCGAAAGCTGAGCGGAGTTAGTGGCGTCCCGGAAGACTACAGTCCAGAGTATCCAGGACAGCGAATACTAGGCGCCCCCTCCACTTCAGATTTCGACGATCGTTTTTCGAATATGCGCATTACCGTCTCGAAAAGAGATCATGGTGAGACCGTTCTTCCAATTCGGTTTTCGAAGCTCTTGAGCGAAATATTGGAAAAGCCCAGAGCCGGGTCGTTCCTGGTCCAGGGGCGCGGCGGCGGCGGAAAGACGGCACTCCTGCGAGCCCTCCAGCTTTCAGTTAATGATGCGCACGAAGCACCCAAAACAGTGTTCCTCGACGCCCGCAAAATAATCAAGGAAGCCGGATCGGCCGATGCCGTTTCGGTTCTTCGAAGACGTGTCGATCGGGATGCTCCCGGCCTGATCGACACGAAGGACAACGTTATCGTTTTTCTGGATGGGTTGATCGGAACGGACAGCGAGCGCCCGATCATCGAGGCGCTTTCCCAGCTGCTCGCGCGCAACGAGCCAACGCTGGTGATCGCGTTCGGAATTGATCATTATGAACTCCAAGCGGACTCAAATGATTACCCTCCGACGCCTTACCTTCACAACAGAAAGCACGACCGTACGGTCGACTTGAAAGCGATCTCAGTAAACGATGACGCTTTAGCAACGGCGGTTATTGGCGGTATCGTCCGAACGAGCGGAACGAGCACGAGCGAGTCACCCGAGGCGATCATTGCTGCGCTTCGAACGCTCGGGTTTCTTTATCTCAATCATTTCGTGGTATCCATATATCTACACAATGCCGGGAAGATGGCGTTCGAAGGCAAGAACAGCTCGGCCTTTGTGATCCAATCGATGCAAAACCTCTACGGCGACCTCTACGGCCGCTTCACGAGCCGGCAGTTCAATCTGCTTTGCGTAGCAGCTCTGCGGTCTTACTGCCGGATCCTGGTGAAAAGTGCCGGATCTCCAGAGCTTGCGACCGCGCATGACCGATACGAGAGCGACTTCGCGCTTTTTCCACGCATTGTCCAAACCGCACTGATCGCCAAGGCTGTCGTCTATATCCTCGGTGAATTCAACAATCCCAAGAGTAGCAGCGCGATCTTCAAGTCTACGGGTATTAACGAGGAGCTTTTTCTATCATTGGTGTTTGGCAACGACGTCAACAGCGCTGTCAAGGATCTCATGGCCGACCAGCGCGTCGAGGACGCAGTGCTCTCCGCAGCGCACAAGATCTCGGACACCCTTGAGCCCGCTTCACTTTCCTATGCTTTGTATCTTTTCGGACGTGCGCGCTCCGAACGGGGCAGGCTTCGGGCCGAAAAAGCTTTCGACACAGCCGCTCAAGTGTTGCTGGATCCAGGCACAATATCGCCGAGCGAACAGACCAAATTCTGGCGGCTCGCAAGACGCTCGCTCTATATCAGCCGCTCGCTAAATGGCGACAAGAAAGCAACCGACTCTTACATCGCCGCCGTCATCAGCGATCCCTATGAAGATCGCTTGAACCGGAGCTTTCATCTCGAATACTACCGTGATCACAATGCCACAGGCGTCACAGTGGCGCTCGACCATGAAGACAGAGGAGGTAATTGGCGTCGTACTCGCCAGTTGCTTGGACGACGGATAGAGGCCGCGATAAGCAGCGGAACGACGGGCGAATACGATCGAATCTGCATTCTGACGTATTTTTCGCTGGTTCGGTATCGTCATGAACTCGCGAAATTATCAACAGAACAACGTGAACAAGAGGCGGGTCTCATAAAGAGGCTCATGGCCAGCAACGTGACGTTGGGCCCAGAGCTTTCAGCCTTTCTAATCATGGTTGAACACGCACTTTCGCGAGAACTCTACTCAAGCCTTGATGCGGTGGTTGAGCTATTTGCCACGAAAGCAATACCGCGGATCGGGTGGGTTGATCGCCAGATGACGGCCGAAAAGCAGGTTGTGGAAAGTGTCGCTTCGCATGCCTATGGTGCGATGCTTCTCGTCGACCTTCTGAGCGAACGACTGACGCCGAAACTCGATCCAAAAGAAACAACCCAGATCATCCGAATCCTTTTGTATCACGATATCGCAGAGGCCTACATCGGCGACTACCGCCCTACCGACGGCGAGACGAAGTCAAAGGAGATACCAACGATGCATCGCATCGCCGCGCTAGCTACCTATCAGCATTTACCTGGCCTAGCCGCCTCGTTCAGTCACTTTCAAAGGTTTGAGACAGGGGCCGATCGGTGCGCGAGCTTGGCTCGCGATTTTGACAAGTTGGACGCCGTTTTCCAGGCGCTAGTCTATGCCAACCATTTTCCAACGCTCGATAATCGACGACAGTTCGTCACTGGCAATAAGGAGCGGATCTCAGATCCAGTCCTTCGCGAGATCGCGGATGAGATCTGGCGCCGCATTGAAAAAATGCCATTGAAGTCCACAACCGCCGCCTCCTGATGAACCTTGCATGATCCAACGGCATCGCTGTGCCCTTCGAACCCAGGAAGAGGGACTAGCGGCGGCCGGCCAACAACTCTCGCGGATCCGACACCTGATCGCTCCGCCTCCCTTTTTCAGTCCGATTGGCTGCAGAACGCGTGAACTCGTTCGATACCGCCCGCGACGTCATCCATGCCAAGCAAGCTCTTTACCTAATTCAACTCAACGTCTAGCTGAAGTATTGGGGGCTGATACATGCATTGCGATAAAGTCTTTTCGCTATTGCTAGCATTTTCACTTGCGGCCTGCGGAACTCAACTGCCTGACTTGACCGGCCAGCAGGCACTTCCTCGGGACCGATTGATCGGCGCAATACACTGCGAACTCGCCGACGCCATCCGGGAACAGCTTCTTCACAGGACCGATCGCCGTTTCCTGATCGACTGGCAAGCTGCTTACACAATTACACTCAAAGGCAACGAGACCGGCACACTCGCAGCAGATGCCAACAAAATTCCGATTCCCTTCGATAGGGTCGATTCAGCCTGAACGTCTCCGACATCGATTTTCGTGCTGCCCCTGCGCCGAGACTTATGCAACTGCAACTCATCCTTTTCTGCGCGGCAACATCGGCTTTGGTCAATGGCTGAACGAGGCGCTCGGTACGAGCATCTCGGATGGCTTGATCGCAAACCATCCGGACCGCCTCACCAGTGTCGGAAATACGTTCCAATTTGTCGTGCTCGCGACGGCAGCAATTTTCGCGATCGTGACGTCGAGGCCAGGCTCGACCACTGCTGGCTTGCCAGGATAAGGCGAAGGCGTCCGTCCTGGACATGGAAGCAATTGACCGACGAATCCCTGAAACAGAAGCAGCTGAAGCTGAGGGTCAGCTATCGCAAGGCGTACGAGCGCTACCTCAGGCTTGATGAATTCGGACCGATCAACAACAAGATGGTGCGCGACATCGAACTCCGCGACCTGGAAAAGGTCCGGAACCAAAACCGCGCCCGGCGAAGGTCAGGCCGAACCTGTTCGAGCGCTTTGGAATTCGTCCCTGGAGCCCGCACGATTGCAGGACAACGATGACGACGTTCCTGGATGACCGCAGACTGGGCGGCGCCGCCAGCGCGATACTTGCCCACAAGCAACCGAACTCGGATTCCAGCCGGGAGGCGCGCGAGAGGCTCGCTCCAGTCATCGAGCAGCACTACAATCTTTCGCAACGCATTCGATTGAAGGCTGATGGCCTGGCTCTTTGGGTCAAGGCCGTCCTGAGTGCCACAATCGGGAGCAGAGGCGTTTCCAGGCCGCCTCGCAACGTCGCGCGGCCGCGTGACCGGGAGGACCTACGTAAAAAGCGCGGAGGAGATCGAGGCATACGCGAGAGTTTCTTCGTGCGTCCGCGCTTTGTCAGCCGGCATTTTTTGTCCGCCATCGAAAGCCTAAGCGGCGCATTGGCCATTCGGATCGCTCTGCCCGGTGCCCGCTTAGGGCCGCATGCGTGAAGCGAAACGGTGCAGCTCCACCCGGTCCTGATCGTTGAGATAGAAGCCTCGGGCCGGATATTCGTTCGTGCCGCCCTTTAGGACGCGTCGCTCCTCAATCTGCGAAATGAGATAGGCGAAAGCCGGATTGAAGCGCCGGAGCGGCCAGCCCGTTTCCTTGTGCAGTTCCTCAACGCCGACGGTTCCCTTCTTGGCCAGAACCGCATCGACGAGAGTCACGACGTCGACGGCAGGATCGCCCCCCAAGGCGTAGGGATCGAACGTGATGTAGAGGCTGGCATTGCTGGTCATGCGCGGCAGCCGTTTGGCGACGAACGAGGTTGTATTGATAAAGTCATCCGTCGACAATTCAGCGACGGCGAAAGCCAGCTCATCAAGCGAGGCATCAGGAAACGCGGCAATCAACTCGTCCTCTGGTATGAAATCGCTATAGCCGTGGGTCGATTCCTTGGCGATCCACAGACCGATCTTGACCGCGAGCGGTCCTAGCTCGCCAATTTTCACTGCAGCAGTCTCCCTTGTAGGCGGCGCGACGATGGCTTTCGTCGTCGAATTTTCCACCGGTGGCGGCGAGCCATTGGCCAGCCAGGCGTCCAGACCATTGACGACCATCTGACCAATTTCAGCGAATTGCAGGATTTCGTCGCCGACGAGCGGCACGGTCTCGCCGAGCCGGGAATCAGCGGCGTGCTCGGCGAAAGCTGCATCCGCAACGCCAAGGTTGTGCCCGATGACATGGCGCTTTTGAATATTCAGTGTCAAAACCGCAAGCGCGGCCGGCGAGAGCACGGCATAGGGATCGAAATCGAACTCCGCGAAGCGTTGTTGCCCGCGGCCAATATTCTGAAACGCGTTGCCGACCGTTTTTGCGTCCGGCGAACCAGCTGGTCGAATTGCCACTTTGTGAAGATAGACCGTCTTGAGCGTCGCTTCGAAGGCGGTCAGCACGTCCTCGTGGGCGTTGCCCAGGAGCCGATAGGCCAACTCGCTCTGGTCCTCGCCAAGGCCGTGGGCCAGTTTGACCTGATCCCGCACCAGCATCACTTCGCGGGCGAAATGGAGATGGATGTTCGGGGCGCCGCAATCGGGACAGAACAGCGAAATGGCGAAAACGCCGTAGTCACGGCCGCACTCGTCGCAGATCAATTCACGTAGCAAATCGCTGCGCACGAAGCGGGGCACCGGCTTGTGTACGGGCCGGGGACCAGCCTTGATCTTGATCGATTTGCTTCCCGAAAACTTCCGCCCGAGATCTTCAAACATCCCGTGGATCGCTTCCTGCATGTCTGCGCGCGCCGCATGTTCCACGATCTTTCTCGCGGCAGCGAGATCGTCAGGATGCGTGAAGTCGTTGTCGGGCGCGACAACGCCGCTGTAGGGGCAAACCGTTTCGGGAACGCCCGGTTGATGCGACATGCGGGGTGTCATCGCCTCCGGCAACGAGAAGCCCTCGACTCGACTGCCCATGACGAAATGGCGCGGGTGCGCGTGTTCGTTGGGCGAGTATCGATACACCCGGCCGTCCGGCGTTTGCGGCAAGGGAATTCCGAGCTGCATGGTGCTACCCGATTTGCCCCGCTGGTACTTTTCAAGATTCCGAAATCTCACAGTCAGGCATCCCTCGAGATATTAGGGTTACGGCGAATCTGTTCTCGATATCCAGCCTACCAGGCTCGTTGGCCGTTTTGGCTATCCGAATTACGGTGTGGATATCGCGATCAGGCGGTTGCGGAGCCGGTAGTTCAGCACGCGATTGGCAGCGGTTTTTTAACCGGCTGGCGTGATGCCGATGATCGGCATGGGCATGATCATCCAGCAGGTGCTGCTGGCGATCAAGGTGATCACGGTAATCACGGGAACGGCAATGCTCACGCTGCTGGTGCTGCTGGTGCTGCTAGTGTCGATGACGATGATCGGCGTCATTAGCAGCACCATGGTCGACCCAGCTAGGTCTCCCTAGCCCCGTCCTTCAGGGTGCGAGCTTCCTCTGCGCGCGACATCAGAAACTCCGCGAGCGTCTTTGCCACATCCTTCAGCGGGCCGGGTCGACCGCGACCTGCTTAGTGAACGCCGCCCACTGATCCTTTTTGCCGGCGTCCTCGGTGAAGGCCGCGGTGAACGCGTCCGGCAATGCGGTCGGAATCTCGGTCTTGCGGCAAGTGAACGTCGCCTTGATGGCGCGGGCTAGGGCGTCGTCGTCGAACTTGTAGGAGCGGATCAACACCCAGACGTCGTAGAAGTCCTTTAGTCGGCTATTCGCGAGGCCAAGCGCGACCATCGCCTGGAACTTCTCGGCAATGACGGTCTCGCGCGGATAGGAACGCAGCTTCGGCGCCGGGAAATCCAGCAGGACCGGCAGGTCGGTCTCCTGCACGCCGGGCTCGATGGCGTCGCCGAACGCGATGTCGATCACGACGCGAACGCGGGCGTTATCGACCGCTGCATTGCTCTTGATCCGGACGCCGCCGTATTCGTTTTCGTCGCGGATGCGGTCGACGGTGAAGCTGGCCGGTCGAAGATGACGCCGTCGGCTGTGTCGACGGCGGCGATCTCCTTGAAGATTGCCAACAGCGCGTCGGGGTCGGGATTGCCCGAGCCGAGAAGATCGAGGTCGGGCGTTGGCCGGAACTGGTTGTCGACCCAGGTCGCAAGCAGCATCGCGCCCTTAAGGACGAAGCGGTTACGGTAATCCGTCGAGCCAAGGCGATATAGCAGCCGTTCAAGCACATAGCGGGTAAGGAGAAGGTCGAACGGCTGGTTACGCTCCTTGGAAAGCGTGAGCAGCCGCGCACGAACCGAGGCCGCGACATGCTTGGGTGGGTTAGCCATTGGCGATCATCGCGTCCATATAAGGCTGCATGGCCTTCCAGACCCCGGCCTTGCGCGCGAAATCCGCTATCTCCGAAGGCTTCGCCTTGGGGGTTCGCAGGGCCTCACGCATGCCTTCAAGCGCGAGGTTGAGGCCGGTACTATGACGATAGCGTGTCCCGGCGCTGCGTCGGTAGCGAAAAAGATCGACGACGGTCTTGGCGGGGCTGAAGATCTTCACCGCGCAACCTTCGATCGTATGGGTCTCGACACCCTCCTGAAGGCGTTCCGAGCTGAAGCGAACGAACTGCATGGGCGGATTGGTTGGACGGGGCTGGCGGTCTTTGGGACCGATGGCGAGCCAGACCATCGAAGGAATGGTGTCGGTCAGCTCATGGAAGGCGAGGGCCGAGGTTAGCGCGACGACCCCTTTGGGCACGCGCTTGGCGGCTTCTGCGAGGGAATGATGCGTGTCGATGGGCGCATCGGGCAGTTGGTAGAGGCCGCGTCCGAGCTGGACAACGAGGCCCTTTTCCTTCATGCGCGCGATAGTCGCGGCGGTGACGCCAGCCGTGGCAAGCTCGGAGGGGCGCGCGATGCCGCGCGCCTTGAGGAGTTCGATGGCACGGGCCTGTTGTGTCGAAATTGACTTGGCCACGGCTTTGATCTTATTTGTCGGATATACTTACTATATATCATACATTCCATATCATTCCCGCCCCTCGCTAGCAACAGGTAAACAACCCAGTTCCCAGGTATGTATTCAATTCGACCTCGCATCCCAACAACTGCGGCATCGAGGAAATCATCGTCGGTCCCGCCCTCGGGCCACAGCAGGTTTGGGCGGTGGAGGCAATTTTGGCGACCCATCTAGATGCGCCTTGCCATTAAACGATCGGCGATACCGTATGTCGCGGACTGAAGGCCCCGCGCGCCTGATATGCTTCACCAACTTAGAGCCCGAAGGCGGGCAGAGTCTGCGACCGGAACGCAACAATCGTTACAATTTATGATTGTCTCAGCTCTAAAGCTTGCGCCTGCGATCGGCCCGGTCGAGGCACGGCTGAGTCGGTAACCTGCCGAGCATGCTCCACATCTTTCCCAACTAACCGGCGGCGATCCGATAGGGCACCGATCGTGGCGTCGTCTCGTCGGAGACTATTCGGCAGGCGCATTTGATTGACATCGATCACATTCGCACTCGGCGGAGCCAATTAGGTGATCTGCACGATAACTGATCGAGCTCAGCGCATGAACTCCGACCATCTCTAGATTTTCAAGGCTGGTCTGTTCGCGCGGCTTTCGATGTCCGCACACCGTTGCATTAGCGTATCAAAGATCTCTGGCTCATCCAGCAAGAGGCCGTCGTCGACCATGTGTTGATAGTCCTGTTCCAAAACGGCTCGCGCTTCCCCTTCAGGGACGAGCTTCAATGCACCATTGACTACCTTGTGATAGTCAATCATCGCACCGGCAAGGTCCTTTTCAGAGAAGAACCATGTTTTATGCTCTGCCACCGTGTTAGCCAGTTCTCGGTCTTTTAATGCGGCGTCCGCGATCCCCGCGTCATCCAGCCTCACCAGATCGTACCAGTGGCGAGCAAAACGCTCGCCTCGCAGTTTGCCCTGGACACAAAAAACATGGATGGCGGTCGCCTTCTCCCAGAAGGTGCGCTCCGCTTTCATGGTTTTCGGCCGGGCAGTGGGAAACTCGAGAGTTTCAAGATACTGGGCCGCGTCGCAAACCACGTCGTGAAGCTCGCTCGGCTCGCCGGTGGATCTTGCGCCGAATTCAAGCATGACGGCGGGGCTCACATAGCCATTGCCCGTCTCCAAGGGAGCGTATCGGACGAAGATTTTGTCATCATCGGCTTCCGCCTTTGCACTCAGCTTGTCGTTTTCCAGACACTGATTGATAACGGGAAGCGCCTTTTCTTTCACCCAAATTGGAAGTCGCTCTCGGACCTGGTCGCTCCATTTTTTGCCCTGGCTTCGGGTCTGAGGGACAGGATTGCTCTCGCTTGTTTTCACGAGATCAGGGGCTATTGCCCGAATATCGTAGGTAAGGTCGACGTCCTCTGAGAAGCGGCGGATCGCGCCGTACGCCTTGGAAAGGGACGTTCCGCCCTTGAAAACGAGGTGCTCTCCCAGTGGAGAGGAAAAGAGTGCGTTCAAGCACCAAACAACCCAGACATCTTTCTCAAGGAGATGTGCCGGACGTCCTGAATTGGAAGCAGCAACGCCGAGCGCCTCTCGGCGCTCGGCGTCAGACAGGTTTAGGAACCTGTCAGACATGCAGTTCGCTTACCGGCCTGGCAAGCCAAGTCGGCAATGAAGACGCCGCGGACTTAAGTTCCCTCACTTCGGTCGGTGTCAGTTTCTGACTGACCGACCGCAATGCTCGTTCTGCCGTCTTGGGACCAAGCCAGGCAAGCGCACGCACCACCTCACCAGCACGACGGTTCGCCAGCGTAAGCTGCCAAAGCGGCGCATGCTTGAGCTGGACAACTTGCTTGCCAAGGTGGAGCTCGCGGGAAGGACCAGAGGTAAGGTAAACCTGACGGACAGGTACCTGCGTTGTCAAACCAAGATGGTTGGCCGCCGCCGCGCCGCTAGAAACAATGGTCTCACCGCTGCGAGCCTTGGTTTCCTCAACGACTTTTTCGACCGACGGAGCTCTAACCCCGAAACGGCTTTCGACCGGACGCAGATACACCCCTCGCCCCGCGCGCAGGAGCTTTCCTCGCTCGGCAAGACGCGAAAGGGCCTGATCGACAGCAGCACGCTTTCCAAGGTGCAAAAGCGCCTTGGCAGCAATCGGTGCGCCTTCGGGCAGTTCTTTGGTGACTTCCAAAATCCGGGTGCTAAGGGCGATCATGGCTCTCACTCCAGTGTCAGAAACATAGGAGAACTTCTGACACCCCGCAAGAGCTAGATTTCAAAAAGGTTTCGACGTCAAATCAAGGATTTACCCTAATTGAGACCGATTCGGACCTTTTTTTGGAGGCAAAAAGGCGGTTCCTGCCCTCCCCGTCCAACGTGCTGGGGCCGGGACCATTCAGAACGGCCTGGTTATCGGCGGAGCAACCGCAATCGCTTCCCTATGATAGGAACTGCCGACCTTCAACGAGGATTGCCCGCCTCCCACCCACGAAGATCTCCAGATCCCGGGAAAACAGGCAGACGAGATCGACACCGCGGCTCAGCGACAACGAAATTGCGCTGTTGTAAGCCGCGCCCCTGTTTGCCTCTGCCGCACCAGATGCTGTTGTCGCGACAATGCGGTAAGACCAGCCCGCGCACTTATAGGAGCTGGACTTCCTCGATCGGCCGAACGCAACCGCTCCATCGTGGGCGCTCTCGTTATCCGCCATCGCTTGCCGAACCCGGCTGCCAAAGTCCTCGCCAAAGACAAAGCCTCCACTCAGCATCGGAACGCGAAGCATCGAAACACAATCCGGCGGCTCTTCGCTTCCGGTGAAGAACACGACCAGCAAAGGGTAGCGAGGAAGACCTTCAGAATGTACTTTCCGAAGCAGCGCTTCGATATCCATTTCCTCAGACATTTGCTTCGGACATGCCTTCAGGCTTTTCGATCTCAGTGATCATCATCGTTGCGGCCGCGGTCTGGGCAATTTCACTCCTGTACTTCGGAGTAGACCTATCCTGGGATTACGCCAAGCCATTTTCGGTCACGGTCGCGGTCGTTACCGGCCTCTTGACGGCCTTCGACCGGGTACTGTGGCGGCACTGGCCGTTCCGGCTTTTTCACAAGACACCCGACCTCTCCGGCGAGTGGGGCGCTGAATTATTGTCCTCCTACGCCGAACAGGGTGGCCGAGAGAACAAGACGATCACCGGCACCGCCACGATTACGCAAACCTACACATCGTTATCGGTTCGATTGGTGACAGGCGAAGAGCCCAACACAAACAGATCCTTTCAGCTTGCTGGACGGCTGATCCGTCACAATGACGGTGTCTATGAAGTGATTGGCGTTTACCAGAGCGACCCCGACATTCTCGCTCGCGGCACGCAGACCGAAATCCACTATGGCGCATTCCGCTACCGCGTCATCGGTACGCCGCCGAAGAAGATGAGCGGTCATTACTGGACCGATCGCAATACCAAGGGATCGATCCAACTCAAGAAACGCCTATGAGAACTTGGTCTTCCGGGTACCGACTTTAGAGCGCTCGCCGTTCAATCTAAGCCGAGGTCACGCCGGGAAAGTCGGGCGGATCGGGCTTGTGAGTCAGAAATTTTTGAAGTGCATTATCAGCAGAAACCTTCTGGAAGCTACCTTCCGCCAGGCCAAGCAACGTGCCTTGAGCGTTCGCGCCGAGCAACATCCAGGGCCAAATCTGCCTGCTGCTCTTCCGATTGGGTGGCATCGATTCGCAGATAGCGTTCGCCCAGTTGTGGCGCAGCATGTAATCGACGAGCTGCTGCTGTGAGGAAACGATCGTTCTCAAGAGCCGGCCTCGCATCATCCATTTCGCGCTGCCGAGATCGCGACCGAGGGATCGCTTGAGGGAAAATCCGGTCGAAGTGGTGCCGGTGCTGAGGATCGAGATCTGACACACATCTTGCTCAGAAAGTGCGTTGCCTCGTGCAGGGCACATTGGTCAGGGGCATTGGCGACGAGACCGCCGTCGGCATAGTGCGCAGCGCCAACCTCCGCCAGTGGGAAGTGGGGATTATGTACTTCGCACACCCATTTTGGTGGATACACGCGGTTTGACTGAGGAACCCGGGCAGGAATCGGGTAAGTTGCATTCGGGGGTTTGAGTGCAACTGGAGATTCGTGGTGAATCAGTCTCGTTCTATCGTGATCAGGGGCAGCAAGATTTTCGAGGACGAATACGGGCTTATTTGTCTCGATGATCTCTGGCGAGCCGCCAAAGCTCCCGACAGTAAGGTTCCGGCCAAATGGCGGCGTGGCCGCATGGCCAGCGCTCTGATCATTGAGCTTGAGAAAAAGATCAGAATTTCTTCTTTGAAAGAAAATAAGACAATAATTCCAGCTATTTACTCCAAGCGTGGGAGAGGCAGTACCGGCACCTACGCCCATCCGATCATTGCCGCCGCATACGCTGGCTACCTGAGCCCAAAGCTGGAACTTGAGGTTCGGGAAGTTTGGCTTCGCTACCGTGCTGGCGATGCCACGCTTGCTGACGAGATTCTGGAACGGGCGACGGCGGAGGAAAACCGTTGGGCTGGTGCGCGGGCGCTATCCCGCTCCCAGCGGGTAACCTACACGGACACCCTCAAGGCCCATTACGTGACCGGGCGCGGTTATATGGACTGTACGGAAGCGGTCTACCTCAAGCTTCTGGGCGGCAAGTCCTACCAGCTCCGCGAGTTACGCGGCCTTGCTCCGAAGGTGAACGTGCGGGACAACCTTTCGGTCGCCGAGCTTTCGTTCGTCATGGCCGCCGAAGCCCTCGCTGCCGAGCGCATCGAAGAGGAGCTTAGGCTTGGAAACGATGAATGCGTCGAGGCGAGCGGCCGAAGCGCCTCAGCGATCCGCGAAGCCATTGAAGCCGACCGGAAGGCGCGAAAGGCTCCCCGACTCACAAATACCTAGTCGCCGTTCTTATCGGTCGGCTTAGGGCGCTCGGCGGGCTTCTGCCGAGCGATTTTGCCGAGTCGCTCGTCGAACCGCTTTTCATCATCGTCCGTCTCTAACTCGCGGGCGGCTTGCTTGAACTTTTCCAGTTGCTTCTTGGTCACGAGATCCACCGATGCCTAAGGTAATGTGCCTATATATGGATGATTCCGGAACGCGGAATCCTGACAAGAAGATTGCCGACGATCTTACGTACAAAGACTGGTTCGCATTGGGCGGCATTCTCATGAAGGAAGAGGATGACGGCCAAATTGTCACCCAGCACGCAAAGTTCTGCGAAACCTGGGGCATTACATACCCGCTCAGATCATACGACATTCGGCTGTGGGACAAGCGGTTCTCCTGGCTTCGGACGCTTTCCGCCGAGGAGCGCGGGAAGTTCATGCGCGGGTTGGGCGACTTGCTAACTGGCATTCCTGTTATCGGGTATGCCGCTGTGATCGATCGGCCCGGGTATAATGCACGGTATCGAGAGAAGTACGGAAGGCAGACATGGCAGCTTTGCCAGACTGCCTTTAGCGTTATCTGCGAGAGAGCCGCGAAACGGGCCCGCTCCGAGGGCTGTAAATTGCGCGTCTTTGTCGAGGAGGGCGATAAGACTGCCGACGGCCACGTTCGGCAGTACTATTCCGACCTCAGAACCAAAGGGATGCCATTCGACACCGGCAACATGAAGAAGTACGCGCCGATGACACAGGAAGAGTTGGCCGACACCCTCTACGATTTGAGATTCCGGACGAAAAAGTCACCGCTGATGCAGATCGCCGACGTGTATCTCTATCCCATGGCTCGGGGCGGGTACGACCCGAACTACACGCCCTACCAAATGCTCAGAACAAGCAAGAAGCTCATCGATGACTTGTTGTCCGAAGAAGAAACCCCACACCTCGGCATTAAATACAGCTGCTTTGAAATGGTCGAAAAAGCGCGCGAGAGGGCAAAAAGCAAAAAAGCCAGTCGCAAGACTGGCTCTTAAGCAGCCGCCGTAACGGCGACCTCCCGGGCTATGCCCCACAAACCATATAAGGCTATCTCATTGATTCGTCAAGAAGATTTTTACGAATCATTTGATTCGCAACTTCAAATACTTACGACCCAATACCGGCTTCACTAGGCACCTATAGGTGAGGCGTTTACCGGCTGCACCTTTGATTGCCAGTTCCGCTCGCTCCTAATCGTCCACACCCAGCGCGACACGATTGCTGTAGCGGAAGTCAAATTCAGCGAGATAGCGGTGCAATTGCTTCTCTGAGCAGTGCTGATAGACGCACTTCATGCCCCGTTTGAAGATACTGTAGTAGCCCTCGACGGTGTTGGTGGTGATCGTGTCACCGGCGCTGTAGCGCACGTATTCCTCTCGGCTGTGGTTCACAGCGTCATGGCTCATGAAGTGGGCGCCAATCTGATTGTACCAACGGCCTTCATCGGTGTTGATGACGGTTTCGCGGTTGACATTCTCGCGAACGATCTTGGTCACTTCGTTGAGAGCGGTGGCATCGATATGGAAGCTGCGGGCCGAGCCGCCACGCTCCACAAGCGTCATGACGATGTTCTTATGCGCGCCGCCGCCGCGAGGCTTCGCAACGCCCTGCAAACGGCCGATGTAGGTCTCATCGACTTCCACGGTCTTGCCATTGCCGCCCATGGGCGAAAGCTTCCCGTCACGCATCGCCTCGCGGATGCGGTGAGCCAAAAACCACGCCGACTTGTAGGTGATCTCCAGAGTGCGGTGGAGCTGATGGGCCGAAATGCCCTTCTTGCTGGACGCCATCAGGTGAACCGCCTGTAGCCACTTGTGCAGCGGGATATGGGCGGACTCGAAGACCGTACCGACCCGCACGGTGAACTGCTTACGGCACTCGTAGCACTTCCACAGACCGAGCCGGACCTTGCCGTTTTTGCCCTTTACACCCTTAAGGCGACCAGCCTTATCGACCACGCCACAGTGCGGGCAAACCACCCCGTTGATCCACAACAGCTTTTCGAGATGAGCGAAGGCCGCTTTCTCGTGGTGGAAGTAAGGGTTGCTGAGCACAGACATGGGAAAATCAAATAACTTCAACCTTTCAGTTGAAGGTATCAGGTTTCATGGGTTTGTAAAGTACATAATCCCCACTTGGGCGGCCTTTTCGAGCGTGTGACCACCGTCATGGGCCGACTTCTCGACCGTCTTGCCCGTGTCGTCCACCGCCTTGACAGTGGTGGCGGCGGCATCCTGCACGACCTTCGCCGTCTGTTTCGCGACGTTGTCTGACTGAGGCCGCCATGGGCGGTGTTGCAGGCTGCATCAAAGATTCCTCCGCAGGCGAACGCCGAAGGGCTGTTGAGCACCAACCCAAAGATCGCTGCCGAGGTTAGATAGAGCTATGCAATGCGCTTGTTCATAGTTTCATCCCGTTGCTTGCTGAGGCCCACGACATGGTCGGGACATCAGGTCCTCCGGTTCGGACGGAGCCGCGGAGTATTCGGGAACATTTCTGAACGGCGAGCGCTTCAGTCGTTCAGACTCCATTCATTGCAAAGACAAAATTGTGGTTGCCAACGAAGACACGACCGATTTATGAGCAACTTCAACGATCGGTGGCCGGCGGCCTGCCGCCGTCATTACGAAGAATTCATCGAGTCCTTCTCCCTGATCCGACTCCGCTAGGCTCAATTGGCGTCGCAGATGCTGTGAACAGGGTGTACCGCGAGGGCCGAAACAAGCTTGCTCACGGCGAGATGGCGGGCCTTTTCGAGAATCTTTCCGAGATTCGGATGATAGGCGATGCGCTTCTCGCCAACTTGTTCGATGCCGTCACATTCGAGCTCGCGGCAATCATCGATCAGCGGCCCGCAATCTTGACCGTGCCGGAAGATCACGCTTATCGCGCCCTCAAAGAGAGGTCGAAAAAACGGGTCGTCAACCCTTCGAGTTCTTAGAGGCTGGTTTGGGTTGAAAAAGGATCCTGTTGTTCTCTCGCTTGATATCGAGGAAGTCGAAGGGAGATGCGGAGCTTTCGTTCAGTATCCGCTCTGGATAGCCGTCGACGGCGAGCTTCATGACGTACGAAACGGTATTATCCGGAAGCACGACAAGTTCGTCTGCATTCCACGACAAATCGCGCGTGACCGGACTGGCTTCGTCCTGGCGTTCGATCGTCCTAATGAGCGGCACGGCGTTGAGATTGCAGTACTGATAGGCGTCCCACTCGTGAAACATGTCCTTGTTGCGTCCAAGCTGAATATTGAATGTGAACTCGGTGTCCTTGATCGTGTTGCGGTCGACACCCGTGCAACTGCTACCCCCCTCGCCCCTGTCTTGTGTCCACCAATCGCGATTGGCCACCAGTTTCTCGACATCGATCTTCCATCCCTGTTTGGCCAGGTCGGGAGCGATGGCGAAGTGCGCGGGATAAGTCGAATTCTGACCCTTGCCGCTCACCTGAACGCGGGGGTGGGTCGAGGTCTCCTGGGACTTCGCCAGGATTTTTGGGGTGATAGTGACCGTTCCGAGGTGCTGCAATTTGGGGCTGGGTGACGGCGACGGCCCCGAACCTCCGCCCTTACCGGAAATGAACTCCCTGATCGCGGTGGCAATCTCCGGGTTGGAATAGGCGCCGTAGGTAACAGTGCTCAATGCGATCAGGAAGAAGAACGGCGCTGCACTGACGGTCAGACGCCGAATATGTGTGAAACGTTGCTTTTCGAGCTCGGTAACGCTGATCTGGCTCTTGATCTTGCTGTAAACCCGCGACGCGCCGTCGGCCGAGTGCTTCTGGACTTTGGCGAGTTCTTTGAGCGCAGCGAGCCTTGCGCTATCGCTACCGAACGTCTGGAGGATCTCGATCACCTGGTCGGCGTTGAAGATGCCGTCGCCTTCCACGACCTGTCGGACAGACCTGAATTCCGACCCCTCTAGCGCACGCACCTTCTGATAAAGATAAAAATACGCAACGAGCGCGAGCACTCCCAACACAGACGTCGCGCCGGCAATGACCGTAACCACTTCGACTGTCAATTGCATTATTCCCCTCCGACATCTGCACTCTGGCAAATTGCCGGATTGTTGTCACCGTATCACATTTGGCGACGCGACTCCTTGAGGGCCAGGCCACGCGACGGCCTGACGCCATCTGCGGGACGCCCAGACCAGAATGCGCAGCGCAGGTCGGTTTCGTCAAAAACGCCGTACTGCTCTCTATCCCGGTTAGATCAATCTCGCGACTTGATGAGCCGAGCAACGAGTGGCAGGACGGCACCGAGGGCGATCAAGCTGAAGATCGGCCGCAACGTTATCGCGTTCGCGTATTGCAACGCAACGATGCCGGGAGGATGAGTACTGCGAGAAGCGCCTCATAGGCCCCGAGCGCGCCCGCCATTTCACTAATGCGCTCCAAGATACCCTTGACCAGCTGAGCCAATGGTCCAGTTGGGAAATGTTGCGCGGGGCCAGCGTGGCGATGGAGGGCTCGATGGAGGCAAGCCACTGTCGGCGCCGTTTTGCAGAAGGGCGCGAAGAACCTTTATCCGCCTTCTTGGGTCTCGTTTTTGCAGACATGTCTTCAGCTACGGCGAGCCACCAGAGTTCTGCGTTGAGAGGAGTGTCCAGCTGTCAACGGCGAAATCGGCGACTAACCGCGGGGGTTAATCTTGGCTTTGATGGTCCGCGCCGGCGTTGGACTACCGGGTAGAGACCAAAAAAGCCCGATCCGCCCAGCCAGGATTGGCGCGCGGAGCGCCGCGTCACGCCCCCCATATACCGGCGCGCCAAGGATTCGACTGCGTCGGATCGCCATCGACGCGGCAAGGACTCGATTACAGTAATCGGCCGATTTGGGCTCGGTTGTACGGTGGTTGTATGAAAATCGAGAGCGAGCAACAAAATCCGCCCAAAAAGCGTATGCAACAGCCTGCTTTCATTGAATTGCTTTAGAGCGTATGAACGGAATCGAACCCTCGTATTCAGCTTGGAAGGCTGATGCTGCCTCGAACTCAAGCAATATCGGTCCCGGTCACAGCTGAATCCTGAGGTGGTCCATATGACGATCGGGTGGCCTTCTGCAGCGCGATAAGGGCATTGTCTTAACAAGCGACAACGCGAAGATTGTTTGTCGCGCCTCTAAGTCCAAACGGCACTCCCGAGACAATCAAAGCCAAGTCGCCCAATCGAATATAGCCTTCGTGGTGCACGGCCGCCGAGGCGATCCGCGTCATCTCCTCATAACCAGAAGGACCGCTAGACACGGCACTGTGCCCCCCCATAACAAGCACATGCGCCGAGCCGCTTTCTCGTCCGGGGTAAGGGCAAGGTTCGGCACCGGCGGCCGGCTGCGTGAGATCCGAGCAGCCGTCGTCCCGCCTGCCGTGAACCCGATGATGACCTTGGCGCCAATTTTAGCGGCAAGATCTGCCCCCGCGGCCGCGACGGCATGCGAAGGGGAACTCTCCACGTCATCTCGAGAAGCCTCAATCAGCGACCGATACATCGATCTAGTCATAAAGACCAAAGCCGCCCCTTACGGACTGCGGTCGACGGTAGTTGAGCCAGCCAATGTCCTCTTCGCCAGTCGCTCAACACCATGCGATGGAGGCTATTGGCAAAGTAAATCCTGCTTTGAACCGATCCATGACAACCATTGTTTCAATGCGCTTTATGTCTGAACTTTCGTCTGTAAGGCGCCGGGCAAACCGCTCGTAATCTTCCATATCGTTTACGGTAACGAGCAAGACGAGGTCAGCCAGACCTGTAACGCAGAATGCGCTCATCACTTCAGGCATGTTGCGAATTTGCCTCTTTAGACGATCAACGGTATCGGCACGCGCGCGCTCCAAGGAAATGAGAACCACTGCGGTCACATTACGGCCAATTGCTTTTGGAGAAATGATGGAAACGTCGGCCTCTATGACACCCGTCGATCGAAGGCGTTTCAGCCGACGTTGAACTCCGGATGCGGATAGGCCGACCTTCCCTCCAAGTTGTTCACTACAGAGGCGATTGTCTCGTTGGACAAGATCAAGAAGACGAAAATCGATCTTGTCGAGTTGCATCACTGCCTCGCGGCCAGCGGATTGCGATCGCGTCGGGGAAGCAGACGCCTGCGCTGCTTGTCCTGACATTTTCGACTTCTCACTACGCCGCCTAGCTGTTGAACGATCGATTTCTCGCGCTGTCATATGTCTTGGAACACCTGTTGGGAGCCCAGCTCTTTGCGATACATCGTAGACAGTTGGTGCGGCGATCTCCCCCTCCGCCGGGGCTCACCAAACTCGAACCCGGCCGTCCCTCGAGGATGTCGCGGGTCGGGGCCGACGTTTCTATCGATGCGCGCCCCGGACCGAGCACATATTCCCCGCCACAAGACGAGTGTGGTAGATCGTCAAGCTCTGGAGGCGACGGTTTTTTGCTCCTGATCAGCGGAAAGCACTATTGCGTTGACGGTGCGATATGCGAATACGATGGCGGGACCGATTGTTATGCCAGCCCCGGGATAAATCCCGCGCATCGGCGACGTCATGTCGTTGCCGCAAGCATAAAGACCCTGGATTGCATTGCCTTGTGCATCCAGGACGTTTCCGTAACTGTCCGTCGCCAATCCAGTCGCCGTGCCAAGCGTTGCCGGAACGATCGGCAGCGCGACAAATGGTCCGTTCTTGATTGGTCCAAGATTTGGATTTTTTCCGACGGTCGGATCGCCGAGCGTGCGATTGAAAGCCGATTCCCCACGCTTAAAGAGGGGATCCCGTCCTTGGGCAGCGTGCGCGTTGTGTTCCTCGATCGTCTTTTGAAGCACAGCGGGATCTAGTCCCAGCTGCTTTGCGAGCTCAGAAATCGTATCACCTGCCTTGACGTAGCCAAGGCGGACATATTTACCGATACTCAACGTCCAGGGCCATGGCAGTAGGTGCCCCATGCCCCTCAATCGAACGAACTGGTGATCGCAGATGAAGTAGAATCGCTTATCTGCTGGATAGCCGTTTTCAAACATTGCCAGGCAAATATCGTGATACGAATTCGATTCGTTGACGAAGCGTCTGGCGTTTGGACCGACAGCAATGACCCCAGGACGGCCCCGGTCGAGCCAGCCGTATGGCACAACCTGCGAGCCGCTGCCGCGTTTCAGGATTGAAACCGGCGTCCAGAAGCCTGCCGATGCGACATCTTTGTCGATGGCGGCCCCGAGCGTAGTTGCAAGCCCAATGCCATCACCGTTAACATCGGCGTGGGCCAACGTAACATCATGCTGGTGTGCACCACTGACGTCCGTTCTCAACTGCGCGTTCCGGGCAAAGCCGCCAGATGCGAGAACAACACCACGTGAGGCGCGCACGCGGATGCCAACATCGATCCGCTTGATAATGGCACCCGTGACGCGCCCGCCTTCCTGCGTGAGCTCGACCGCTGGAGAAGATGGCCAAATTTCTACGCCGTACTCGTGCAGGCTCACCAGCAGCCGCGCGATCAAGGCATTCCCACCGCTGAGCTCAGTACCACGCCTGAAGCTGAGCCGGTCCCGCGCATAGCGACTCAGGCGAGTTACGACGTGTTTGAGCGACGCAACGCTTCTCACCTCGCTCGATGAGATCATCATGCCCCCGAGCACAACTCGAATGGGATCACCAATCAAATCGAAGTCCTTGCCGAGAAGCCGCCCATCATAGGGGGCCGGGCTCAGTGCCCGTCCCTTATCAGCGCCCCCAAGTTGGCTCGAGTGATAATCGGGCGTAGTGGCCAGAGTAAACTTGACACTCGTGCCGATCTCGAGCGCGGTTAGCGCCGCCGGGCCGTCTTCAAGATAAGCATCAATGAATTGCGCACGATAATGAACGCCGAGTTCGTGCTGCAGGTATGTCCTCGCATTGGCGATGGTGTCATCGATGTTAGCCGCGCGCGCCTGAGCAGAACAAGGAACCCAGATCATGCCATTCGAAAGGGCCGTCGTTCCGCCAAGTCGCGGAGATCTCTCGCATACAATGACGCGCAGTCCGGCCTTTGCCGCATAGAGCGCCGCCGACAGCCCGGCCGCACCGCTTCCGATCACGAGGACATCTGTCTCCCAGTCCTGATCCGCTCTCGTCCCTCCTTTTGAGGCGAAAGCGATCGTGTCCGGCTTAGCTCGGTCATTTGGTGCGTTCATGCGGCCTCGCTGCACGTTGCAGTGAACATCAATGAGTTTGCGGAAGCGGGACAGCTTTGAATTACGCCGCCGCTGTTTTCACTGCCCGCTCAATTGGAATTCTTTCGATCGAGGATGCGCCAACAAAGCCAACACACTCGGTCGTCCGATAGACCTCGATCGTATCTTCAGGCTCGGCAATTGCCCCACCATGGCAAAGCGAGAGCACGTCCGACCGGATGCTTCGCGCCGCCGCGTTGATCTCATTGATGCGCCGGATCGCCTCCTTAAGGGATTGCCCCTCCTCATGACCGACAAGGCCACCGCGCGTTGCGCCGACATGTGGGACGATGCAGTCGGCCCCTGCACTTGCCATCGCTTTGGCGTCTTGAGGGCTTGCGACATAGGCGAGCGAAAAGATATTCTTCTTTCGCGCGAGAGCGATCAGTTCGACCTCACGTTCAAAGCCAAGGCCGACGCGGCCGCGGCGGTCACGCCAGTTGTCGCCCATGGTTGAGATCGTCGGATAGTTGATGACGCCGGAGAGCCCAGCAGCCCAGAACTTGTCCAAGAGAGCATCGAGGTCGAGCCGGAGAGGATCCCAAGCCTCGATACCGCCAACTACCGGCACGGAACACACCACGTTACGAATTTCCGCCGCAAGCTCCAGCGTGCGTGCGTTGGAATCGCCAATCCGGCTCGTGGGAAGCCCCATCAGACGCGACAGGCCGGTCGAGTAGACCACCAGCATGTCGGCACCTCCAAGAACGGCACATTTCGCGACCAGGCCGCAGCTACTTCCTGCCGCGAGAATTGCTTTTCGCTCCGTCACCTGTCCTTCGATCCTGGAAATAATTTCGGTTCGGTCAAACATCCGCATGGGATGCACCTTCTTGCGTGAGTTGTTCCAGGATCCATGCCGTGGCAGCCTCGGCGAACTCGCCATCGTTAATGTGACAGTTCAGGTCGCGGACCATGACGTGCGCGGAGAGATGTCCCTTGACCGCATCCAGCCAAGCCTTGTCGGCGTCGGGATCGTAGAAGATGCCTCCTTGGCGGTCGTAATCGGATACGCCTTTCGCCGGCCAAAGGACCATCGTGGGTCCTTTGGCACGCGATAGCCGTTCTGCCGTAAGCCGGCCAATGCTCGCGTTCTCAGACGCAGTTGTGCGCATGAGCGTCGTGTAAGGCGTATGGGCGTAGAACTGGCGACCCCGAAACTGATCAGGAACGCTCGATGGCAGGCCAAAATTGACCATATCGATCGCACCGGGCGCGATCACTTGCGGAATCTGTTGCCGCGACGCTGCCTTGAGCCGATCCGGACCGGCGCTTGCGGTGCCTCCAACGATTTCGTCTCCGAGCTCCGTTATGGTCAAATCAATGACGGCGTCGAATTCACCAGCCGCGATCAGCTGCTCCATTTTATGGCCGCCCGCCCCGTTAGCCGGAAAGACGATCGCGTCTACACCGGCGTCGGCAAGCCGCGCTACGCATTGATTCGCGGCCGGCGTGGTCACGCCGAAGGCCGTTATCGCAACGATCTTCTTGTCTCGTCCAAGCTTGACGGGAGCATAGTGCGTGGCCGCAATGGCCCGCCCCGCGTTCTTGAGCACCCTACTGGTAAAGACATTGATGCCGAACAGATCGACCAGCGTCGGATAGAGGATGATGTCGCTGTGAGTGGCCAATTCGGCGAGTAGCGCAGGCCTTGCGCTGCTCACCAGAAATTTCGGAAAGCCATAAGGCAGCTCAGACACAACTTCGCCGAAAACCGCGCTTGCCCTACCCCCCGCAACCCCGACAATCGCGCTGATCGTTCCTGCCCCCAGGAGGTCACCAACCTTACTGCGCGTCCTTTCAGCAATCTGCTTCAAGAGTTCCGTGGGGGTCTTCGCATCGGCTGGTTTGTCGCCGCCATCCCTCCCAGTGCCGACGTCGATCAGGATGGTCTTGCGGCCGCACGCCTCGATAATGTCCGCAAGGTAAGACGCCTCGCGGCCCTTGGTATCCAGCGTGGCCACGATCGCGACCGCATCCGTAGTCGCGGATCCAGTCGCTAGTTCGGACAGGTTACCATCACGGGCCGACCTCTGGTCGTCCGTACAATGGTGAGACACGATCTTCCTCCCAGATCATACCTAACTATAGGTGGTCTAGACCCGGCTCTACCCGGGTATAAGATTGGTGAGGCGGCCAAATGGGTAATATTGGGTAGAAACGTTGAGAGCGAGAGTTCGCGGCAAACTTGCTACACAGATGTCGGACATAGCTAAAGGCGCACAATTGCAAGTCTACGCGCCCTCCTTGCGCAGCCTTCCAAAAGGCTTCCTGCTGGTCATGGCGACCCTGCCAATCCTGGACTGGAACGACTGTCTTTTGCGAGACTTGCTAACCCTCGACCAGGCAACGACGGCTCTCTATGCGGCGATAATCATGATCGACCCGTTCGCCTGCTGGGAGGATAGGGCCGAATCGTTGAAGGATGCCGGCATCACCGGCGTCGCCAATTTCCGCGCGCATCTATGATCGAGCGGTCGGCGGCGGGCGTACCTGTTGATGCCGGACAGGAGCTCGAACTTCGGCGGAAGGAATGGTTCATAAGCCTTGGCTTCAAGGCGTTGTTTGCCGTCGCGAGCGATTCTGAAATTACTGCAGCGGAGAAGCGATTTGGCTCCCATCTGGACGGACTCATCCATCTACCAGCAGAGGCTCTTACACGGACGATGAGCGAGGAGATGGAGCTGGTAAGTCTTGGCCAGCACGGATCGTCATTTCCAATGGCCGCGCTTTTGGATGGGACGACTTCGAAGCGGCCAACTTGAGCAAAGTGACGCGCGGGACTGTCTGTGATCCGCAGCTTCCCGAGCATGGGTTTGTCTTGACGACCCCAGAAGACTGGCCGCCTTTCCGCGATGAAGTCTGTGCGGGTTCAAGCCTTCGGTGAATCGTTGTCGCTCGAGAGAATGCATTTTTCCGTTTGGCTGGTGAGGACGCGCTCAACAGCGGTCTCAGGACGACCTGATATGCGTATCTGGGAGCGTCAACAGCAGGTTCACGATCTAGGGGGAATTCAGCGCAGTTTGTGCATTTCCTGCTCGGGACTGGCAATGCTGGGCTGCCTCGCGAGGTGATCTCGTCGATATCGCCGGAATCAATCGCAGCTGGCGTTGCAATAGGCATTAGCTAAAAGTTGGATGCGGCCCCGTCGCTAATTGCTATTCTATGGAGGCGATCGTGGTGACGCCGCTGAAGAACCCCACGGGATTACAGATTTCCGAGCGATTTGCAGCGGGGGTGCACGGCATCGGGAGGCCGCGACAGCGCGCGCTTCCAGCTCGATGAACTCGCCGTTCGGGCCTCGGATGAGCCTGAACCACTTATCACATCGTTTCCGGTGCTGCTCCGTCCCATGATCTACTTCGTAGCCCGTCTTTTTCGTTACATGAGACGGCGCAACGGGCGGGATGTGTCAGGCACGACTATCGTTACGCTATCCGTCCATCGGACCGGCTGCAATCACCTCGATATCTCGACTGCCAAGTGGGCATGATGACGCCCCAAAAAAGACCGCCGCCGGATTTCTCCGGCAGCGGCTCAAGTCTTGGGAGAAAGCAGACGAACCGGTCTGCCAGCGGAGAAGAGATAAGAGCAGAATTCTGGCCCCCGCTCGCTATTATTCAAAAGATGTCGGATTGGTCACAGCGCACGAACTCAGCATCCGGGTAAAGTTGGGTAATCTACTTCGAAACGCATCGCAACAGGATGACGACGGATCTCCTCTTCACGCTCGACCTGATGGATCAGGTTCCGGAGATGCGCCTGCTTGCCGATCTCTCGCACTTCTTGGTGAGCTGCGAATTCTGGTATCCGATCTCGGACGAGGACGAAGCGCTGGTGCGGCGAGTGCTCGATCGCACTTGGGCATTTCATGGCCGTGTTGCGTCTCGCGAGCAGATACAGGTCGAGATCACGTTCGCTCAACACAAGATCTGGCTGGACCTATTTCTTGGATGGTCGAAATACGGATTCAAGAGCTGGAAGACGCGCTGCTGCGGATGCCCGCCTCACCTTCGCATGCGAACTTGGCCCACAGCCTTACGCAATTAGCGATCGGCTGGGCAACGACACCACGGACCGCTGGCAGGAAGCTGTCCTGCTCAAATCCCTGGTGCGCGCAATCTGTTTGAGGAGGCGGCGAACGATGAGCAGTCGTCACCCGTAAATCGTTTAGTCGCGTGAGTAACCAATCCACGATAGTGATCGTTGGGGCGGGCGAAGCTGGTAACGCCGCTGCCGTCGCTCTGCGGGAGGCTGCTGGCATGGTGGTCATCGGCAATGAAAGTACGCTGCCGTATGAGCGCCCACCTCTGTCGAAGGCGGTCCTGAGCGACGAGGTCAACCCTGGACCAAAATTGATTGTCACGTCGGAACGCCTTGCCGAGCTTGGGGATCGATTATCGCCAGGGCAGCGAAGTGATTTCAATTGATCGCGCGGCCAGTATTGTCACGCTCTCAAACGGATCAGCAATAGCGTATCACCGGCTCATGCTGGCGACGGGAGCCCGACCTCGGAAATTGAGCATCCCGATCGCCGAAGGAGCCAATGCGGCGACACTGCGGACATCTGTCGTCTCATGCTCCAGAGCGGCTGCTGCTGACTGCCATGATTCGGGCATCGATACCTTGGGCCCGCAGGCTACGCTCCTACAAACAGATGCGAACGGACAGATAGCATTGATCAATTCCCGAGCGAGCGAATTCATCGGCTGCTCCTCGCAGCTTATCCATTCCGATCTTTTGCGAGCCGACCAGGTACCGAGCGATGAATCAACCGCAGCTGAAATTACCCAACGTGAGGTCTTTGACGACGTCGAAGGATTGGCGAGCGAGGCTCAACTCCCAGATGGACGGTGGCTACGAGTCAGCCGCAGTCCGACCCAAGAGGGGCGCGTTATCCTCGTTTATAGCGATATCACCAGTTTGAAGCATCAGAAAGCCGAGTTGCATGCGACGAACCTGAGACTGGATGCGGCGCTGACGCACATGTCTCAGGGTCTCTGCCTCTACGATAGTGGGGGCGGCTGCGAGTTGTAAACCGGCGCTTCCGTGAGATCTTTGATCTTTCGCCTGAGCTCGTTGTTCCGGGCACGACTTTCGAAGAGGTGCTCGGTCTGAGTGTTGCCGCTGGAAATCATGGCTGCCAGACGGTGCCCGATCTGCTGGCGGAGCCGGAGAACTGTTTGCTCCACAACGAGAGCGGCAACTATCTTCAGTCCCGGCAAATGAGACATCTACCGCTTCCTCAGGTGCGGCAGATGATGATCGGTCCAGCTTCATTTATGATCTGACTGAACAAATCATGATCTTCCTGTGTCCAGACGTGCGCCGTTGGTGATTCTGGTGAACGGGCATTATCGATCGGGTTCGGATCCATAAAGCTCCCCTTTCTATTATGAGAACAAAGGCCACTTGAAGATCTCCCCCAGGGAGTGAGCTGAAGTTCGTCACGAATTCAGACATGGGTGGCTTCGTCATCGAGAGGCCAAGTTCGAGTGTTAAAGAGGCTGGCTTTCGAGAAGCTGACAAAGGTCAAGCAAGGGAGATAAACCGGCGGCCGCATCTGCCACGTCTGATGCGATCATCTCCGAGCAACGTCTCATTCCGCCCGACCTCGCAGTCGGCGCGCAGATTTGCGTCGTGCATCGCATTCATCTGGCGGTAAAGCTGGTTAGGAGGTCCAGGCGATGCGGACCGCGGCCAGACCCAGTCTTGCACCGAACATGTGAATTTCGATCTCTACTCGCGACCAGTCGTTCTGCCTTACAATTTGAGCCATGCTCGGGCCGCTAATCATAGTCGCGCCAGCGCGAGAACAGACGAGAGCGCGACCTACGTGAGAGTTCCGGCAAGCGCGGAGCGAACTGTTCACCTAATTAGATGAAGAACGAAATCGCTCAGACGCAAAGCGGCCGAGCCGATCATCCCGCGTACGGCTAAAGGAGCGGCCGTGCCGGTGATCCCGGGACTGCGGCTGCCACTGCGTGTAATGGGCACTTCGCGACGTCCCCGGCGCCTCCGATCCTGCGCGTCATGATGCAACCTCCGACTGACAACCGGAGCTACATCGATCAAGCGGCGTGTTTCATCTCAGGCGAGGCAATACGAACGGCCAACTTTGTCCCGGCTGCTATTGACGCTCAGCGTGATGCAGATGGCGCTCGTGTCAGGGCGAGCTTGGAGGAAGCGGACATTTCAGCGGCGACTTCGACACTGAGCGCTTGTTAGGTTCGAGACCAATGTCGGCAAGTTGACGATACGCACGGTCGGACAAAGCGCAAAAGCGGCAACTTCAGTTTGGTATGCGGATTGCTTTGTTACGGCATGATCACCGATCGCTTCCAAGGCGACGGATAGGTAGCAACAGCAGAGGCCCGGCTATGTCGCAGGCTGAGGTAGAACGGTTTGTCAAGGATCTAACGAAAGAGGGTAGTCTGCTCGAAAACCTTAAGCAGAGTGCTACAGGTCTTGCACCGATTGTAGCGGTCGGAAGAAGTCACGGCTACGATTTCACGGTTGACGAGATTAGGAGCAGCATCCGAGCGCCAGGCCGACACGAGTTGATGCAGGTCGACGCGATTGTCGGCGGCAGGCAGGATTTAAGCGGTGCGGGCTTGAGCAGCATTGTGCATACCACTGCGTTGGCTAGTACCCGGAATCAGAGCTGAGTGA
>NZ_AJQE01000282.1 GCF_000261685.1 Bradyrhizobium genomosp. I (2014)
ACGTTCCAAGAAAAGTGGGTACTAGTTCATCGTCGGAGGCACCCACGAGCGCCGTGCAAGCCGCGGAAGCCGGCCGTGACCTGGTCGCTATCGTTTTGCTTATTGTAGTTGTTGTCGCGGTCGCGGCCTGACATGTTTTCAGCTCTGATCGCATTGGCTCGTCCTCAAGGAGACGAACCGGTGCGAAGAGAACTGAAATCACGCCTCGTCAGGCGTGAGATCATTGCTTTCAGGCCTAGAGATGCGGCTTTAGGGCGCACCCGCACCGTATGACGCACACTGCCACCGAACACTGCCGACAGATCTTTGACCGGCGTACCCCCGAGCAACTGCGCACGTTGTCACACATCAAGCGCTTCATGGAGCGGCTGGCTGTGACTTGGAGTTCCGCAGGGCGCTTTCGGAGAACGTTGATTCTCCTCGCGCGGTAACAGAGCGCTACGGCATCGAAGTTGACCCAATGAAGATGCTGCCGCTCTGGCGCGGCGGCTACCTGAAACACCGCTTCAAGCCGGAGTCTACGCCCTGGCCCCTGGCTATGATGTGGGACGAGTTTATCTGCGAGATGTTGCGCCATCGCGGCATCCTGCGCGAAGAGGGCGAAATGTCGACGATCAACTCTCGCTTTCATGCTTGGCGCGAGCGCCAAATCCGGCGCTGCAACGACGAATTGGGCGTAACGGCGGCGTCGGTCACGTACCCGATCATCGCTTTCGAGCTGAGCGACGGCTGCTCCGTCGGTTGTTGGTTCTGCGGCCTCTCGGCCGACCGCTTCAAAGGCTATTACGAATATAGCGAAGAGCATGCAGCGCTTTGGCGCGGTGTGGTCGGTATCGCGAGCGAGATGTTTGGTTCGGCTGCCCGTACTGGTTTCTGCTACTGGGCCACAGAGCCTATGGACAACCCACACTACGACCGCTTTCTATTCGACTACTATCAGATCACGGGCGCATTGCCACAAACAACGACGGCGGCCCCGATCAGGGATCGCGCGCTCACCACGCGCGTGCTCGAACTGTTCAAGCGCTATCGCACCGTGACAAATCGTTTCTCCGCGCTGAGCACAACACATCTCGACCAGATTCACATGGCGTTTTCGCCTGAGGAGCTGATCGGTGTCGAACTCGTCCTGCAGGGCAAGGAGGCGCTGACTGCAAAGGCTTTTGCTGGGCGCGCGCGCGAGCGGAGCGAGAAACTTAGGGTCGCCAACAAAGATGATGCAATCGCCTTGCTGGAGGGCGATCACACGACCATCGCCTGTGTTTCCGGCTTTCTCGTAAATATGCTGCAGGGGCGTTTACAATTGGTGACGCCGGTGCCGGGTAGCAAACGCTGGCCTCTCGGCTACCGCGTCTTGAGTGAACGCTTCTTCAGGACGCCTGACGAGTTCCGCGAGGGGCTGCAGCGCATGATTGACCAGCATATGCTCGAGAGCCCAGCTCCCAAATTGCCGATCCGCTTCCGCAGGGACCTGCAATACCAGGCCGGGAACCGATGCTTTCATCTCCGGTCACGCAACATGGAACACCGGGTGCTCGACGACATCGCTCCGACTTCCGTTGGCCATCTAATCGCCTGCGGCAACTGCACAGCGTCGGAGCTGGTTAGGCAGGTCACAACTGACGGAGCGAGCGTGCTCGCAGTAGCCGACCTGCTCGATCAGTTATACGCGGCCGGGGTGATTGAAGAGGACTTAGACGACAGCTTCGCCTGGCAGACCAGCTGACCTGCTACTGCGCTTTCATCCGGCAGCGGTTAGAGTTTCGGATTTTGTACGCCAGTGGGTCCGCCGGAAGAATTTCATTGTCGAGTTGCCCAGGCGAACGGTGCATGATGCCCCTGCAGTTCCACCGCGCTGTCAAAAACATGGAAATTTGGAGTGCACGCAGCGGCGGCTACTCGTTCGTTATAAGCTTGCAGGGCCCGACCGGTCCTGGTTTTCGCGGAAGGTTCGGCTACGTCGCTTCGTGGCGTCCGCTTGACCAGAGCCGTGGCGCGATCAGGGTGCTCGGCTCGCCGCTGCAGAGCTTCGCTGAGGCCGATGACGCCTGCAATAGTATGCTCAATTACCTGAGAGACTGAACTGATTCCTGGTCGCGGAAAATGGAAGCATCTTAAAGATGCTGCAGTCGTGCCGGGTGCTACCCAGGATGTTCACCGGGTCGAGACGTACTTTGTAGCGATTGAGATTATCGCGGCC
Source organism: Bradyrhizobium genomosp. I (2014) (assembly GCF_000261685.1). Lineage (GTDB taxonomy): Bacteria > Pseudomonadota > Alphaproteobacteria > Rhizobiales > Xanthobacteraceae > Bradyrhizobium. The sequence continues at coordinate 2,201 of NZ_AJQE01000282.1, forward strand.
GATTTCAGCGGGCGCTACACGTTCTATCCGTCGGACGGGCTTGCTCCAAATCGAGCTCATGTGGATTATCTTGAAGATCATCTGCCGTCCCTGACGCCGCTCGGAGCAAACATGTTCGTCGAAGGCTCGACAGATTTGTTCGCATTTCCCAATCCGGTAGCTAAGCCGTACCACAGGATCGTGATCCACGAGACGCCCCTAGCGAACGGCTGGGCCCTACCGGATCTATTCACGAAATGATCAGCACGATCCGTACACGGTTGCGAGCCAGAACAGCTTGATGACAAGGGCGGGACAGGTCGTAACGCCGTAGTCCCAATGACTTCACTGATTTTGCCGTCCTGCCACGCCTGTTTGCGGCGGGCGCCG
>NZ_AJQE01000283.1 GCF_000261685.1 Bradyrhizobium genomosp. I (2014)
CTCGCCGAAGCGACCGGCCGGGGAGCGGGCTTGGGCCTTGACGGGCAGCGACCAGAGCCGCGCTCTGGAGCTATCCGGTTGGCATAGCCCTTTTTCGTCAACGATTCAGCCTGCGCGTTATTTCTTTCGACTATTCGTGCCGACCGGGGGACTAACCTACGAGAGTGGCTAGACGATCATTGATACCGGTTACTGCCTAACCCGGCGCGCCCCTGCTCCAACCTGAATACGGAGTACAGACAAATGCAAAATGCTAAGACGGCACAATTTGAGCAAGAGGTACTTAACTCGCTTCAGTCCATGGAGCTCGAGCTGGCGCTCCGGGGCAGCATGAACGCGCTACCTGAACAGCCAGTCGACACGAACCCGGAGAGAGCCGAACAGCAATCTGCGTTGAACGAGGCTGTGTCTCTCGTAAAGAGACGAGATGTGCTGGAGAGGATTTGCCCCGGCCTTCAGTCCGTCGCAGGCGACGCGCAAGCTCTCGCCAAATGGATTACGCCGGTTCTCCTTCCGATGGCGATTGCAGGCACTGTCCCCCTGAGTCCGCTAGTCTTTGCGGGCGTCGCGGTACTCTTCTTCCGGGTAGGCGTGGCGACGCTCTGCAAAGGGTGCGTTCCAGCCAAGGACAAAAGCGACTGATCTGCCCGGGACCGGAAAGAAAGTGATGACGCCACAACAACTCCTAGCCGAGCTGCAGAAAACGACCGAGTTGCTGGACTGGATACTGAAGCTCGTGCCGCCGTGCGGCGGTGGGTCGAATCTATTGTGGGCGCCGCCGGATCTGGAAGCACAATTCAAGGTCCTAGGCATCGCGGATGGGACGTTTATCGATCGCTACTCCTCGTTTCTGAAGCGGACAGACTGGGTGCACAACGCCTTCGAGGACTTGATTTCGAAGTCTCCGGCTCTCCGCCAAATCTGCCGAGCGGACGCGGGGATCGCGTCCGGAACCGTCAACGACGCAGAATTCAACGGACACGTCTACTCCTTCAGGTCATCACAAGGACTCGGCTACGTGATCGCGTTGCCGATGGGTGCGATGCCGTTAATCTCGAGCGGTGCCGAAATGCTCATGCTGCCCGCGGACACAAGTCTATGCGAGACGCTCGGAAACGCATTGACCAAAAAGGGGCTTGGAAAGGATTCAGAGCCGTGGCTGCTGCGGCTAAGGCGTCGGCTGGTCCGCTTCTCCAGCCGGCCCTACCTCGCCAAGCGGTGTTCTAAGCAGATCGGCTGGCAGTTCGGAATGATGATCCACCGGTACGTTCACCTCGGAACAGCTGACACGCCGGACGTGATCAGGGAACTTGGAGCAATTCCACTTGTCACCGACGTCCGGCGTTGGGGGCACCCACTTGAGGCTGGGAGCAACCTTAGATTTTTCGCAATCCAGTTCCTTCTCCTGCATGAGTGCGGGCATGTGGCGGCTGGAGACCTGTCCACAACAGATACAAGTCACTTCGAGATGGAATTCGCTGCTGATGGTTTCGCGTTTCGGGAATTGATCGGCTCTGCCGATGGAGATGATGTGGCTATATCGGGCACTCTGGGGGCGTGGCTGATCCTGACGTTGGCTGCATGGATTGAGGATCTGTCCCAAGAGACCGCGCCTCGATCACATCCACCGGCAAGGGAACGCCTCGAACGTCTCCGCGCCTACTTGCGGTCTCGAGAGCAGGAACAGCCGTCGATGACGCGCGCCCTGGAAGTTTTCGACGCCATGGCGAGTATGCAGAAACGGCTTTTTGAGGAAGCGAAGTCAGCTGGCGTCCTCACCATGGAGTTTCCGCTGTCGCGGTTTCTAAGCATGTGCGCACAGACCGGCCGGCATGAGATGTTCTACGACCAGCTGCCGCGATGGCTACTATTTGGCGCGCCTTCACGCCTCTGCCGGGAGTTGGCCCGCCTGCGCGTCTGCATGGAGCGAAGGATTGAGAGCGATCAGCAGGATGGCCGCGCAAAAGAGCAGTTGGGGCTAATAAACTGGGTGTTCGATGCGGCTCTGGCCGCGCCGAGCAACTTCTTGTCCAGAAAACTTCAGGCCTTTTATGCGAGAGCGCGAGCGGCGACCGATAGTTGACTGTCTGCTTTTCGGCGCTCGTCGGGATGCTCGATACCTGATACCGGAGGACGCCTGCGTTCAACGCGCGGCTGGCGCTCTACTTCCAGCCTTCTCGATCACGTCGCAGTGGCGGTGCTGTTTGGATGATACCGCCTCCTGACTTCGAAATCGCGGTTGAGGTCGAGGACGTCAAAAGCAACGCGGTCGGTGCGGCCTGCGTAACAGCCGCGAACGACCCCACGTCTTAAAGAACTCACGCTCTTGTCCGGCCTTTGACGCTGCAGCACCGAAGCGTTCGAGCAACAGTCTCAGAGCACTTTGCTCCAGCGCACGATTGCTAATTTGCGTCGCCTGCACGATTCAGGCCTGCTCTCTCCAAGCCAAACAGAATATAGAGGGAGGGTGAGAATCGTACGGCGGGGGTCACTGTTGCGTTGCTGCTGATTGCCCTAGGATCCGAAGCCTTCGCTTCGGGGCCGTGTTCGAGCACAAGGCATGGGGTTGCTCGGCCACCGAGGTGGAACGGCGCCACCATGGATTCGCGGGAGCCCAACTCGGATCCCTGTTGAACGGTGCCGGCTTCTTTCACCATGCGCACAGGGCCGACGACTGTCACGCCCTCATCAAGATCCTGACTACCATCCGCAGGCGCGCCGGCGCTTGCGGTGCTGCTAGAGCAAGCCCGAAAGAGAACGGTAAGGCTGTGGGCCGAGCAGTCGCCGTTCGATCTGAAGGATGTCCTGAAACGTCGCGGCTACAGATGGAGCGACGGCAGCCCAGATCCTGGTACATCGACGTCGGCGAGGCGGCTGTCAACGACGAGATCGCTTTCCTCAAGGCGGAGATCTACCTGCGCGAGATCGCCCTCGCCTGCAGACGTTGACCGCCTTTATCCGTTTTTCACCGTGGGCATAGAAACGTGCCCCCGGGTACTTCACCGGGGCCGCGGCACGGTGGTCATGCGGCGGACCCGCAACCAAGGCGGCGAAGTCGTTCAGGCTGATCGCGGGCGAGCGAGCGAGCGCCGATCGCACCCATATGAGTTTTATGGCCTATTCTAAGATATCATGTAAAACTAATATCCTTTTGATATCGCGTAAAAATCATATTCGGCCTATATATCTTAAATCTCATACGGGATGACGGCATGATTTTGAAGACAATCAGTGACTTAGGACTGGCCGTCCGGGAAGCCCGCCGTCGGCGGAAGCTGACCCAGAAGCAACTCGCCCAGACGCTGGGGACCACCCAAGAGTGGATCTCGCAGTTCGAGACCGGCCGCCTGGAGAATCCGAGCCTCGGAACGGTGCTAAAGGCCTTCGCCGCGCTGGGGATCGACCTGAACATCGACAGTGTGCCGGGATCTCTACGGAACAACGACTTGGATACCGGTGATCTGGCGCTCGACGAGCCGAGCTTTCTCAAGGGACGGCGGCGATGAGCAAATTCATGAACGTCCTGATGGGCGGCGTCCCGATCGGCCGTCTCGAGCAGATGGATACCGGCGTCCTGGCCATCGAGTACGCCGATGGTTGGCTCGCGGCCGACAGGGTTCAAATTCCGCTTTCGATGTCCCTGCCTCTCGCCGCCAAGAAGCACTCCGGCGCGAAGGTGGCCAACTATCTCTGGAATCTGCTTCCGGACAGCGACCAGACCCTGCAGAAATGGGGACAGATCTACGGCGTGTCGCCGAACAGCGCGTTCGCTCTGCTGTCGAAGGTCGGAGAGGATTGCGCCGGCGCGATCCAGATCGTCACCGACGAGTGGATGGCCGCCAATGCGGATTCGCCTGGGGAGGTTCAGTGGATCGACGAGGCGGAGGTCGCGAACCGCCTCAAGCGCCTGCGCGAGGAGAGGACCTGGACGGGACGTCGCGACGGCGACCGGGGGCATTTCAGTCTCGCCGGCGCGCAGCCGAAGATGGCCTTACTGTTCGACGGAAAGCGATGGGGCGTACCGAGCGGCCGCCGGGCGACCACGCACATCCTCAAGCCGCCGATGCCTCACCTGCGAGGCACGACCGAGAACGAGTACGCGTGCCTGCGCCTCGCGAACCACCTCGGGATCACGGCGGCCGAAGCTAAGGTCGGGAAGTTTGGCGAAGAGGTCGCGATCGTCGTCACCCGGTACGACCGCGAGATCGACAAGGATGGCGTCGTCAGACGATTCCACCAGGAAGACATGTGCCAGGCGCTCGGCGTGCATCCCGCCGTCAAGTACCAGAGCGAGGGCGGACCCTCGATCGAGCAGATCACCAACGACGTGCTGCGCTATGCTACCGATCCGGAGGCGGACAAGGCGGCGTTCCGCTGACATGATCGCCTTCAGCTTCCTGGTGCTCGGTACCGACGCGCACGCGAAGAACTTCTCAGTCATCCACCTCCCGGGCCGGCGGATGTTTCTTGCGCCACTCTACGACGTCCTGAGCCTCGTGCCTTACGACAACGACGAACATGAGCGGCGACGCCTGCGCATGGCGATGAAGATCGGCGGCTATTACAAGTTCTCAGAAGTCCTGCCGCGGCATTGGAGACGCCAGGGGGAACTGATGAAAATGGATCCCGACGAGATGATCGCGCGATTGGTGGCGCTCGGCGAGAAGATTCCCGACGCGCTCAGCGACGTCGTGAAGGAGGCGAGGGTCGAGGGCCTGAAAGAACCGGTGCTTGACACGGTGCTGGACGGAATCTCGGCGCGCGGCAAAGCGATTGTGCAGCAATACTCGGCGTGAACGCGCCGCGCTCGGGATCGTCGATGAGATAGGCGTGACGCCGACGGACGCCGTCGGCGCCCGTTCCGACGCTCAAATCCGATGACCAAAGTTTGGGTGAAGATTTGGAAGGCATCGAAGACACCGCCGGAAAAGGACGAGCTAATAAAATCGTTCGACCGCGAGGCAGACAATCAACTAAGAAAACAATTATCAAAAGACATAATATCGAAGGTGTACGATTGGCTCTCGCGCACGCCGAGATAGGACAGCCAGTGCCAATTGCCATCCCGACCGCTCAAGTTCTTCGATGTGGACACCGAAGAAGCTGAGGGTTGGCCGGCTCAAGCTTGATATTACACGCGCCATGTTGTCGCAGGGTGCTACTTTGCAGAGGGATTCGCGAGCGACCGGCCCGAGCTAACGAGCGGAACCCCCTGTAAGTGGATCACCAGATTCGGCGTCGGTAGTTACTTGCAACTGAAATCTCCGCGCCGTCCCGGTACATGTCGTGGTTTCCCGAAAACGTATAGACCTGCGCCCGTTTTCCAAGCTTTCCAAAGACGTCGTCCAAAATGGAGGAGAAGTTCGATTTGCACCCATCCGGGGGGCCCGGCTAATGGACAACCTAGATCGAAGACGGCCGACCTGTTATTGGCTGAAGGAGCACGGCAATTTCGATCTGCTCGATGTTGGCGGCAATGGGCAGTTGGACATGGCGGCTTGAGTCGCTCTCATTCATCCACCATTGCGAGATAGTCCGAGAGTCGCATCCGACGATAGCCGGGCCGCTGCGGCGCCTCGTCTCCCGGTGGAACCATCAGGACGCTCTCCTCGCCGCGCGGCCGTGGGACGAACTTTTTGGGCGGGACCGGGTCGGCGCGATCCCAGTCGATCTCAAACGCGTCCGCAAAGTACTTTGCAATTCCGGCGTGATCGAAGATCAGTGAAGCATCGCGGTTGGTCGATACCCCCATGCCACTCCAATTGTGACTCCCGATCAGGACGCGCTTGCCGTCGACGACCATACCCTTGGTATGATGGTTGGGGATTTGCTTGAGACGCGAGTCGATGTCGACCCCCTTCGACTTAAAATACCAGGCAGAGTGGGTGGGATCCGAGAACTTCTTGCTGCTGTCCGCGCGCAGGATCACGCGGGCATCGTCCAGCGAAACCAGCTTGTCGGTCAGTTCGCCGATCAGATCGTCGATGTAGCCGCGATGCTGCCGCGGGTTGCTCGGCATTCCGATATAGGGGATCTGGAAAACGAGGCTGCGCCTTGCGGAGCGGATCAGCTTCAAAACGGCCTCGCTGTACACTCCGCCTTCGCGGTCGGGCGTGAGCAGAGGGGCCGCGACAATGCTTTCGGTGATCTCCAGGGGCTTCTTCAGCCGCGCTGGCGGCCGGCGTTCGCGCGGCCGCTCGATGGCTTCGAAGACGGACTCCGGCACATCGACCAGCGGCTCGCGATCATCCGCTTTCACCGGCACTTCCTTGCCGCCAAGGTCATGCGACCGCCGCACATCCTGAAGGATGTGCTCGCGAAATCGCTCGGCTAGAGTTGGGCTTTGAACAATCACGTGCCACTCGCGATTGCCGGGCAGGTCCTCCTCCGTAGCCCTGTCGCGCTCGGATGGATCGATGATCGGCTGGCTCGACGAACTCTTCCAGTTGCCAGAGGACAGCCAGAACTTGTCATCGTTCCGGACGGTGACCTTGATGTGATAGGACTGCTGAACCAGGCCGGTTGTTCCGAGCGGAACGGCGATGCGCTTGAACTTGCCATCGCCGAACCGATCGGCCCACTTCTGAAAGATCGCCTCTGCATCGAATTCGGTAGTCTCGTCGTCAACGTCAGCGAACGTCTTGAAGTCGGCTGCCAGGATGATCTTCGTTCCGGCAGCGAGACGTTTTGCCATCAGGTCGCTAATGGCTGATGCACGAAATTCGTATATCGCCGAAACCCAGGAGCCTGCATCCTCGCTCATAAAGGCCTTCAGCTCATCGAAGCCGTATTCCGGGCTGACGTGCGCGCGCACCGTCATCAGTTCTTCGACCGGACTCAACTGGTATTTTGGATCGCGGCGGGCATCGTCGTCGTAAGCGTTCGGAGCCGCGGCGGCCTCGAGAGACATCAGGCCCTCGAGCTGCTCTTCGACCGTGGCCGGGGCGTATTGGACCTGATAGCCCTGGAACGAATGCGGTCCGTCCGCGCGCAGCCCCTCCAGCGCGCCTGGTTGCGCTGACACGGCGATGCAGGGCGTATCGCCGATGCGGCCGTCATCCTCAAGATAGCCGACGCGCGCTGCGAGCACGCCTTCCGGCTTCTGCTTCCAGAACGCCTCGGCGGCATGCACGACCGACATCCCGACACGGGCCGCACCGGCCACAGTCGATATCGTGCCGAGGTCGACCGTGATGGTGACCGGCACCGTGACGCTCACCGTGCCCCGCCCGCCGGGGGCGGGCTGCGGCGCCTGTGCGATCGCCGGCCGGGACTCGATCACCAGAGGCAGGGTCCAGCGCTTTTTCGCTACGTAAAAGTTGAGCTGGCTGGCCGGGACCGCCAGGTTCGTCTCCTTATAGATGCCGGCGAAGTGCAGGCCGACGACTTCGCGGGTCTTGAAATCGACGACCACCGATCCGGAGTTGCCGCCCAGCGTCGTGCAATCATGCGTCGTGGCACCGGCACGCGGCGCCGTGATGTAGCCGGGGGCAAACCGCTTCACGTCATATATGCCACGATAGAGCCGCTGCATCAGCGCCTGATCGGAGATGCGCGATGGCGGTGCCTTGGCGGGGTAGCCGAGCGTGAAAACGGCGGTGTTTTCCAGAGCGTCGGATCCTGCGATCTTGAACGGCGGCAGTTCATCCCCGTGGCCAAGGGACGCAAGCCTCATGAAGGCGATGTCGTTCGGCCCATCATCCGGCTCGATGTAGAGCACTTCGGCAATCTGGCGGCGCAGCCCACCAGATGCCGCATCGCGAAAATGACCGGTATCCCAAACCGTGCTCATCGTCCCGCCGCCGGCGCCTTGACGGAACACAAAGCCCTGCCCTTGTCGCCGCGCGAAGACATTCGCCACGTGGCGGTTGGTCACGATAATTCCGGCATCGATCAACCAGCCTGTCCCCGCGAATGGCGCACCGCCCGGAAAGTCCACGAGGTCGATGCGGCCGACCCGGTCGACCAAGCCTTCCGGAACCGCGCGACTTTGCTTCGACAATTCGAACAGCGTCTGTGCCTCGACACCGATAAGCGACACATCCTCAAAATTGAGACCGGCTTCTCCATTTCGCTCGACGAAGAAAACCGGTCTCTCCTCAGACACGATCGTCTCCAGATCGGCGATCGGACTGCGTGTCAAAAGGTCAATCACATCACGCGGGCTTGGCGGCGCTTCCTCGAGGTTTGCCGTCTCGAGACCGGCCTTGTCCCTTATCCGTTTGGCGATGCTCTGCGCCGCGTCGGGATTGCGCGCGAGCAACCGTTTGACGAACTCGATCAGATCGCTTCGTTGGGATTTGTCGGCCATCGTTCGCGCTCCGCGGTTGCTGGAAAATGATTACGGCGTCGCCGGCGAACTTGTCGCCGGTCAAGCGACGCGCGCCGGAAAAAGTTGTTTGATCTTCTGATGAAACAAGTCGGCGAATTGCTCAAACCCCGCCTTCGCAGGATGGAGTTCGTTGTGCCAGGAGGACACCTGCGGCGCCAGCACACCTTGCGTCCTGACGACCGTCACCCGAGGACCGCTCAGCGACTCCAGCATCGCCTCAAACTGCCCGAGCATCTCGCTGACGACGGCTTGGCCCGACGCAATCGTCGGAAAGTTGCGCAGACCGAAGGTCGGCTTGAGCCACGGTCCGAATTTGCAGATGCCGCGGCCGTCGGGTATGGCGAAATCATAACCATGAAAGATGAGATGCGTGTCGGGGCTGCATTTGTCGCGGATTGCAATCAGATCCTCATATCCGGCGCGCACCAGCGCCAAGGCCGCAGCAAAGCGCGGCTGATTGACGTGCGCCGCTGGTGGCTGAGTCGGATTCCAGTCCTTGACCCAGAGCGCCATCGGATTGTCGACGATGTCGTTTCCACCTCCGGAAAACAGCAGCAGGTCCCAATCGCCGCCCGCGGGACTGCCGTTCGTCAATCGTTCGGTCAGGGTCGTGCGCTCCTCGACACCCAGCATGAAACGAACCTCATCGCCCGTCTTCGCCAGGTTGAGGATGGGCACGCCCAGCCGTCGCTCCAGTCGCGGAACGATGCCGCCGCCGAACAGCGGCACGGGATATTCGAACCACGAATCGCCTTCGGCGAGGATCTGCAGAGGCGCGAACGCCTCGCCGCGCTCGCCTGCCGCCTCGGCGCCGCCTTCCCCGCGTCCCGCTCGCGGCGGCAACGTGCCGCGGGCCTTCATGATTTTCATGACTGCCTGGTATTCGCGGGTCCGGCGAACGCGCTCGCTGCGCTGTTCGCGTCGCAGCTTTTCGCGCTCCTGGCCAATTGTCCTTAGCGAGGGCGACTGCGCTACCGCTGCCCGTGCGGTCTCGAGACCAGCCGCGCGTGGCCGCGCCGGCGCTGATACGCCGGCAAGCACGCGCGCTTCGTCCAGGGTCACGGGCCCGGCCGCGACCGCCGCCTCCCTTGCGCCAGATTGCGAGCCGGCCTTGCCCTTGCCGGACCGCGGCTTGACGGTGACCTTCCTGGTCCGCTTCTGCTTTGCCATACGCACAGCATGCTATCGTGATTGCAATACACATTCCGCACCCAGGGTCCCGCCATTCGCGCGGGCCCAGGCAGACAAAATAGGATCAACATACTACTTCAAGATGCATGAACGACCACCGCTCGTCAATGCGGCACTTGACTCAATCCAGGCAAGCGTACGCCTTGGCTCATATGGCTGCTTGAAATTCGAAATTCGGTCGACGCGGCGATCGAACTACAGCTTGTATTTGCCGTCCGAGTTTACCAGGACTCCGGCGCGCAAGACCCTGCACCTGCCGGTATCGACGCAGTCCTGCACCTTTTTCAAGACCTCATCGACCTTCATGCCGTCGCCCGCCTTGCGGCCGACCCCGTTGTTGAACAAGTCCATTTGCGTCGCGAGCGGCTTGCCGGGATTTCCGTCCTCATGCGTAGTCGCCCATTTCTCGGCCCAGACAACGCCCACGCCGCTGTCGGCCGCCATACGGGCGTTCCACAACGCATGACGAAAGGCATCGCCATTGTCGTCTTCGAGCGCCGTCGACTTGTAGCGGGCGAGAGCCTCGTTCACGGCAGTTTTCGCGTGTAACAGAACCAGAGCGCCGACGACGGGATTTTGCCTGAACAAATCCCATTCTGGGGCACTGAGAACACCTGAGGTGATCGGCAGCCCGCCGGATTCCTGACCAGACTTTTCATGTGCGAGCCTCTCCGCGGCCCGCTCGCGGCCCTCGGTCCAAAATCTTTCCGTCGGCTTCGGGGCCGCGGCCTCACCATTGATCTTGGCCTTCGGGACCGCTGCATTTCCGACCTGAGCCACCGCGCTCACGCCGAGCAAAGCCAACAGTTCGGCGGGAAGACCCGGAAGATGTCCGATAGGCTCGTTGCTGGCAGTTGCCACGACAAGCCGACCTACCGCGACCACATAGGCAACGAGAACCGCGGCTTGAAGCAGCAGTTGCTGCACGGCCGTCATATCGACGGTGTTCTGAACGCCAAACTGGCTATTGGTTGTAATGTCGGCAGGCTTCGCGTCATCGATCTCGATATTGCGGTACATCGACCCCTGGCGCCGGGGGTCCGGGGAGAGAGCGCTCTCGTGGGCACCTGCATCCTTTGGCGGGGTCGCGGCATGGATCGAATTAACCACGCCGTTTCCGACGAGGCCCCCGAGCACGACACCAGCGAGCGCCCAGATGCTTGCATCAATCTCAACGAAGGACTGCACCACGCCGCTTCCGCCCGCCTTCCACAAGGCAACGTTCCAGAACGAAATTGCGAGGAAGGCCGAAGAGAGGACGACAAACCACCCGAACGTAATGACGCGCTGCAGTGAGTAGCAATTGAACTCGTCGACCAGCGCGGTCTTCACGCCGGTGATGCCGCTTGCAAACATAAATACGCCGAGCAGACAGACACCCCCGACAACCAATCGCAGGTAGCTTGGCGTCGCCGCCTCCGCATATCCGAGCGAAACCGCGGAAGCCACGATGAATGCCAACATTGCCGCGGAAATACGCCACCACTTCGTTTGCAGATTCATTTCGTTAAACCCTTACCGTCAACCAGAAATCAACTTTGCGGGAAGGACGCAGCGCCGGATCCGGATGATCGGCCGGTTCGACGCAGCCTCGAATACACGAAGGTCAAAGACATAATTGCCGCCGGCTGCGGGCCGATAAGACCGGCGCCACGCCGCTACCGATTCGACAAACGGGCCGACCCAGCCCGCCCAGTCCCCGGTCCGAAGTCCGGAGCGCGCAAGGCCCGACACGTGCAGGCCGTCTCCCTTGATATCGACCTCTTCAGCAAGAAGCGGCTCGAAGGTGAGGAGCACATCCAATGAAAGTTCTCCGAGAATCGCGTCGTGGTCGGAAGCACTGCCACCGCGCGGCCCAAGCAGATCCTTCAGCATTGCGGCGAAGTGTTCGCCGAACGAGCGAGCTTGCGACGCCATCTCCACCTCGGCCACGGTGAGTATGGGCACCAGCGGAGCACCCGACGCAACGGTCGGAACCCGATAGACGAATTCCTTGGCGACAGGTTCCCCCCGGATTTCGGCATTACGTGTCAGATCCAGCTCCGTCTGCACGGAGCGATAGGCAAGAATGTCGAGATCCAACGCATCGAGCCGTCTCAGTCGCTTCGCCAGATCCCCCTCATTGAAGATCAGCGGACCGACATCGTCGGTCTTCGGATGGGCGGCGTCGGCCGGACAATAAAGCTCAAAGCTCCCGGGCCCGGGCAGACCGGCGCGGCTCTTATCACGCTTGATGACAAGACGGCGCCGGCCGTCAGCCATGACCTCCTCTGCAACATCGTAAACATCGAGACGCTCGACCAGCGCGGCCTCGGATTCGATAATCTGTTGCGACAATGCGCTTGCGAGGTCTTGCGCGCGTGCCGCGAGGAATTTGGCAGCAGCCTCGCCGGTCGCCTCCCTGCCGAGCTGTCGCAGAACGGGCTCGACCGCCTCGGCAAAGATCGCAAACGCCCTTGCTCGCAGCGCGTCCCGGGTAAGGCCGAGTAATGCTTCCGTGGGCAATGGGCCGGTTCCCGGATTGTAGCGGAGGGTCAATTTGAGTCGATCGCTTCCGCTGCCTTCGTAGCTCCACGTTCGCGAATGCCTCCAAAGCCGCGCATCGCCGATCGTGTTCGCCACCGTGTCTCTAATTGATTCAACCTCGATCGCGGGCGTCCGCGGATACCGCTTTCGCACGATCGGGATGTCCGCATCGGGCAGCTCATAGACCCGTGGTGTCGCGAGCTTGAGCCATGCGGTCGGCCGATAACGCCCCGGATCTCCCGGCACCACGGCCTCGAGTGCGGGTCGCGGCAATCGCTGCACGTGCGTCAGCCGATACCCGGCCGGCGAAGGAACGGTGTTCTTGTCGTAGTTCGGCGTCACGTCGGTTGTGACAAACAAGTGCCGTCTCCCGCTCGCCGGAGCTCCGATCTGCATCGCGGACGGCCGCATCGTGTACGGCACGACGCCGGTGTCACGCGACACGATGCTTCCATAGGCCTGCGGTCGCTTCTCCTCGTCATGCGGGACGGCAGCCTGATCCTCGTAATACGAGATCGTGTCGATTGCATCTGCAGCGGAGAGCCGCATCAGAACCCTGTCCTTCAAAATCGCGTTTGGAACGTTTCCGATGGCCGGCCGGCCATCGAGAACGGGGCGAAGATCTGCGACAAGTGACGCGGCAATCGACGCCTTGGCGATCAGGATCTGCTGCAGAGCGTCGCGGCCTCCTTGCGTGTCGGACAGTCTTTGCACGGCCGGAACATCGAGCACTTCGTCGTACAGCGTAAGCGCACGGGCAGCGGTTGCATCTGCATCGATCCGGTCGAAGCCAACCGACCGCACGGGCTTTTCGTCCCCGAACGTCGGCACGTCGGCAACGAAGCTGTGCAGGCCGGTTGAAATGGGTGGCAGTGCGAGGTCGTGGCGCACGGCGGTGGTGAAATGATTGGCCGGCGGAAGCACGTCTTGCCGCACCAGCCAGATCGCCCGCTCGACCAGCCCCGGGACGCTGCCATACCCCGTTGCGAGCAGGAACTGCGGCGCAAAGTGTGCCATGGAAGCCTCCAGTTCTTCCAGGGTGCGCCCAAAACCGGCGGGGAACGCCACGGTGTTTGCAGGCTTGGCAGAGCCGTCATGGCGCAGCGGCAGCGGCAACGGCACAACCACGCTCTTCACATCGGAAGGCTCAGTGCCATCCAGCCCATCCAGGCTGGTGCGCTCGACCCGAAGCGCCAATGCAAGCTCAGCGAACTCTCCATCCGAAACTTCGACATCAAATCCGAACACGACAGGATCGCGAGACAACAGCCGTTCGGCTTCCGTCCTGACCGTCGTCGCCGGAATTGTCCGCAAGTCTCTCACGCTCGTCATCGCACCGAACGCTGCGCTGGCAGCCTCCATGAACTTCCAGAGCTTCTCGACGTCGGGCCTCGCAAACGCGACCGACCGCTTCAGGGCACGAGTCTGCTCGCTCCCGCCATCGGTCAACGACACGCCGATGTGTTCGTCGCGAAGCTGCAATGCCGCCTGGGCGTAGATGACCCTGGCGCGATCTGACATTTCAATCAGCGCCCGGTACTGGTCGTCGGTCAGGGGGCCTTCACCTTCCGGCACGATTGACGACGCAGAGCGGGGATCAAGCACCATGGCTACGTTGAGCCGGCCGGCAGTGCTGCCAGGCCACCATGCGAGCAGCAGCCCGGGCAAATCGTTCAGCGGGATCAGGCGATCGGAGTATCGGATTTTGACCGGGACGCTCGCGAGCGGCGGCCCCGACCAATCGTTGCCGTAGACGTCGCGCCATTGACCGGCGAGCTGCAGCGTCTTGCCTACGGCAGCATAGGGCGACCTCGCATTCATCAGCTTGGCGAACGGCAGGGCCAGCC
>NZ_AJQE01000284.1 GCF_000261685.1 Bradyrhizobium genomosp. I (2014)
CCGTCACGCCCTCGTCGTCGGTGTGCCCCACAGCGAGGCTCTCGGATATCGAGACCAGCTCGGCATTGTCATCCCTGACCGAATAGGCGAACATGGAGAAGCGCGCGGCGAACTGGTCCCAAAGCTCCTCGTTGAGACCGGTCGGAACGGCGGGCCGCTCCGGCCGCGTCACGATGATGGGCAAGACCCCGGCCGGAGCGATTGGTTCGCTGAGCTCCGCCCGCGCCAACGGGTTTTCGCTGTCGATCTGGAACGTGAACGAGTGACCATCCAGATAAGCCGCAGGATCGGCCTGGTCGGCAGGAACATCGAATACGACTGCGTTCGCGTATCCCGCGCTCTCCTCGGTCAGGTACAGGATCATCATTAGCTCGATCGGCGGCGTGCTTCCATCACCCTCCGGGCGAGGCGGGAGCTGCTGGATCGAACTGCCAGCCGTCGGCCAGCCGATAA
>NZ_AJQE01000285.1 GCF_000261685.1 Bradyrhizobium genomosp. I (2014)
GTTCGTGACGCCCGCGCGCCGCACGATTTCGACAAAAGCCTGAAGCTCGTCGATCGAAGCCACATAGGTCTCCGAGATAGCCGTTTCCGCGGCCGGCTCTGTCGCTCCGAAAGGCCTTGCTTCGGCCGACAGGTCACTCTGCACGACCACGGCCGAAGTCGCTGCACCAACCAGCGGCTCAAGCCCATCCGGCTTGACGTTGTAGAACTCGGCGCGTGCGATCCGTTGCGCGCCGCCGGCCTCCAGGTTGAGGGCATCCAGCCAAACGCGATCGCCTTCGGGCATACCGGCGATCTCGAAGCGATCGAGGACGGCAGCACCCGGGGCCGGTTTCACCAGTTGCAGCCGCAGCGTCACCGCGATGACGGCGTGCGAGCCGATTTTTGCCGCGGCTTTCGGACGCGTCCG
>NZ_AJQE01000286.1 GCF_000261685.1 Bradyrhizobium genomosp. I (2014)
TCTGAAGGCACGGAGGCCTGGACGACTGAGAAGGCCCTCGCTACGCGTCCTCGCCTGGTGACGAATGACCTCGGCCGGGAACGGGACCAGATGGGCACGGTTGCCACCGAGAACGCGGGGGCGCCCCACGGCGAAGTCGCGCGGCACCGTTCGAAACCTGTCGGCGGCGCTGATGCGCCCGCCAAGGTCGGTAAACAGGTGCGCACTGGCCGCGAACTGGACCAAGGCATCGCTCTCGACGCCGTCGATAGCAAAGGTGAGCGCCCCGCCACGCAGGAACGAATCTCCCGTCTCAATGACGAAGGCCGGCCGCTCAGCCGGGACGGCGGGGCGCCCGAGCGGATGTTGCAGCCAGGCGAGCTGGTAGAGACCATGATGCATTCCGGGCGCAAGGTTCGGAGGCATGACGCCGGCGGGCGGAGAATCCGGGTCGGGGAGCCGCGGTCCATGCAAGAACAGGCGCGTCGCCATTGCGAGAACGCCTGAGCGAACCTCGTCCCGTTCCAGTTCGTCGAGCAGATCGCCCAGCCTGAAGGCATGAGGCGATCCATCCGCACGCGGCGCTGCGGTCCTGATCTTCTCCGCGGCGATGGCACAAAGGCGCGAGATCGAGCCGCGGATGATCAACCCGACATAGTCCTCGAACAGGACCTGCGCGATCGGGAGCCGCTGCGGCTCCGCCTCGGCGCCGACCGACTCGGCAACTCGGGAAGGCACAAGAGCGGCCATCTGACGCTGGAGTTCGGCGTCGATCTTTTCGCGGTAGGCATCGTTGACGACCTGCTTGTCGGCAAGGCGCGTCGTCACCGGCCATTCCGATTCGGCAAAGCCGCTCCGGGTGATCGTCGCGGTGGGCGGAAGCGGGAAGAACACGCCGCCGATTTGCGCGGCACCATCGACCGCGTCCGGCGCACGCGAGATCGTCGCGTCCACATTGGTCCGAAACAGCGCATCGACAAACAGGAAAGACGGTTGGCGCTTCCGACGCTCGGATGCGTGGGCGGTTCCGTCGAAGATCGTGTCGCCCGCAGCAACCCAAAGCGAAATTCTGTCGAGCGTGTCGAACGTGATCTCGTGATCGCGCAAGGCGACACCGGGGCTCCGGTTCGTGGTGTTTGCGATCGTCCAGGCCGCCATCAAGACAGCCAGGCTCGATCCGCCGACGGGATGCCCATCGGCCGTACTATCGGGAATGACGCCGAGAAAAACGGCGTTGGCGCGAACGGACGCGTCGGCTGCCGCTGCGAGCGTCATGTCCGGCATCAGATACACGGGCATCCGCCATGGCCCAAGATCCGGTGCGAGCCGCCAGTCTGCCGGATTGATGTTTTCGGTCCAGGCCGGCGGCTCCTTGAACACCAGAAGCGGCCTGCCGGCTTCGGTCACGACAATCGACTCGGTGCCGGCACGCGGCTGGAACAGGTAGTACTGCGTGTTGCGGTCCGACCCGACGTAGACGGAATAGTCTACGGTCGTCGAGAAGCTGAAATGCAGACTGATCTCGATGGTCTTGCCGAACACCCTGAAGCGGGCGATCACGACCGAAATCCGCACGCTGACACCGGCCTCGATATAGAGGCGAATGCGGTGGTCCGTTTTCATATCGAAGCCGTAAGCAACCCATACGCGAATGGAGACTCCGGCCTTCACGATGCCGAAGTCGACATAGCCGTATATCTCGCCGAGTATGCCGACCTGCCCGCGGATCGCGACGAAGGTGGATGCTGCCTGCGTCCACTGGCGCACCTCCGGGCGAGCCGGATCGTGCCAGAGCACGCCATAGCCTCCCTCGATCTCGGCGAACACCGTGACCGAGAGCCCGGCACGAAAGATACCCTTGTTGATCTCCTTGCCGAGGCCGACACGAAACGCCATGCCGACCTCGGTGACGGGCTTGTAGGTCAGAAGGCTATCATCGACGATCAATGCGCCCGATCCGCCGCCCTGGTGAAATCTAGGCTGTGGGATCAACCATGCAGCAGGCCCCGATACGCGGCGGAAGTAGAGCCCGCCAGATCCGATGAACGGGAATACCTGTACGCCGAAGGCGCGTCCATAATCCTTGTTGAAGGGATAACCGAGATCGACGGTGAAACCGCCGTCGGTATAGATCTCAAATGCGATCGTTGGAAGCGTGACACTGACGACGCCGAATTCCAGCTGACGCCAGGCCGGCGGCGCGACGATCTCGATCGAATAGACGCCGAGCTTTTCACTGAGCTTCCGATACAGCACATCCAGCGAGAAGAGATAGTCGCTGGAGCCGGGCGACAGCGTGACACCGAAGCGAATGCCATAGATGTCGTCGTCGCGCATCGCAAGGCCGAGCTCGACGCGATCGGCGAATACTGCGGAGAAGCCGACGGACCAGCCTCGCGACGGGTCGAAGCGGATGTAGTCCCTCTCGATCGCGGTGGATATCTTGTCCAGCGCGGCCGTCTCGTTGTTTCCAGGATCCTGGTCATACGGCGCTTTCGATGTCAGGGCCGTAAAGCGACCGACGACCTCCTTGGTGGTCCTGGGAGGAGGCTGGGTCGCCGGAAGCGGATCGACACGCTGCCCGAGCGCAATCGCCTTCAGATCGAACACGCCAATCTTGCCATCGATGGGCTTGCGGGCGGCGAACCAGCCGATGCCACTCGCGGCCTGTCCGCTCCCCAGCGTTTTGGGGTCCACGAACAGGAACAGGGAGATGCCTGCCTCATCCTTCGGAAACTTGTATCCGAGAATTTCGAGCTGGGCGCCGATCGCATAGAGCAGCTTGATCTGCGATGAAGCGCCGCCCCCCGGCGGCCGGAACTGCTTGTCGAGAATCTTGAACCGTTCGGCCCGCAGCTTGATCACGCCTTCGATGCCGATGTCGAGCTTGCCATCGCTTTCCGGGAATTTGATGCCCAGCGCCCAGCGCGGAGCCCATCCGCCACCCGTCCTCACTCCGTCACTGAAGCCGAACAGCACCGACAGCTTGAATCCCTTCTTCGGCGCCAGCGAGCCGAGGAATCCGAGATCAAGATCGAACTCGAGACCAAAGCGGAAGCCGTCGGTCTCCGGAAAATTTCCGAATCCAAAATAGCCGAGATCGGGAAGTCTCAATCCCTTCCCGAACAGGTTCAGAGCCTTGAACTTCAATGGAAAGGAGGACCAGAATCCGCGGCCGGGCCGCTTGGCGGCGGAGCCGAACTGAAAGCGCAGCCGCCCCGGATTGAAGAACATTCGCAGGGCTCGCTCAATCGCGTGGCCGGGCAGGTTCGGAATCCTGAACCCCGTCGCAATGCCCATGTCGCTGAAATCGAGGGCCTCGATATCGATGACATCAAGCCCGCCCAGGGAGCCAAATTTGACCCTGCCGTCCAGAAGAAAGCGGGAGACGACCGATCTTGCATCCGCCCCGTCGGGTTTCGAATCGTCGGTCACATAAGCAATGCGATTGACGTCGACTATACGGATGATTGCATCTTCATCGCCCTCTTCAGGTGCAACCTGCCCCTCCTTTTTGGCGGCGTATCTGAAGCTTTGCTCGGGGTCGGTCTCATAGGTGTATACTTCACGCGTGGCTCCGCCTTCGCGTATCCGCTCGTAGCGTCCGACCAAAGACAGAATGGAGTCGTGCTTTCTCTGCCAGGCCGTGCTCCCTCTCTTCTCCCATATGTCGCCGAACCCATGGAACAAACGTCCCAGGTAGAAGTCGATCTTGGCTTGAAACGTCGAAATTTCGCCGTTCGCAAAGCTGACGAGCAAGCGCCGGATCTTGAAGCCGTAAGAACCGTCGTGTTCGGGCTCTTCCTCATTTGCTAGGGCAGGTTTGATCGCCGAGCCGTCGTCCCGATAGTCGACCAGACCGGAAAGGCGCGATTTTGTGGACCCGCCCGAATTGCCGATACCCTTGAGTTCGATTGCAACATACTCGCCGCGCAGCCGGTCGAGATCCATGCCGCCGAGCAGACCCTGGACCTGCGCGGGGAGATCGCCGAGCCCCAGATCGCAATTGATGATGAGAACGCCGGCCCAGTTGCCGTCGTTGAGAATGCTCAGCAGTAGCTGGTATTGCCTGGCCGCAGCGGAGTCGGTGGCAGCGGCTTCTGTCTTCGCACGGTTGATGAAGGCCTTAAGGATATCACGCGCATTCGCGGTCGGATCCTCTTTTCCCTCGGGTCCCGGGCGCAGAAACTGATCCCTGCCCGACCAGGATGCCGGGTCATCGGCGAGTTCGATGATACTTCTGCTTTCATATCCCTTGATGATGAAAAGCGTCTCGGGGCGTAGTTTTTGACGGTCCGCGCGCCCTTCTGCGCCCGGAATGCCGACATCGAAAGGCCAGCCCCCGATTGCCAACCGGCTCTCGAGGGAGGTGCCACCTTGCGCCGTCACGTCGGGCATCTTGTTCGCGACCAGGAACAAGCGATTGCGGATCAATGCGTCGGCAACGGCCGGCAGCACCGGCCCCTTCCCTCCGCCCGGGGTCCGGCCGCGAACGGCAAATTGAAACTGCGCCGGCTGCCCCTTGGCGGTGCCAACCGAAACGGCAAAGACGATCGCCGCGATGCGCCCGTCCGGCAGGCGCTCGACCTCGAAGCCGAGCGGCGTCGTCGATCTGCTGATGTCCGGATCGGTTTCGGTCGCGGGCGAACTCTCGGTGACAGTATATCCCTTTGGGGCCGCCAGCTTGCGGCGCTCATGCGCCAGCCTTTCTATGTCGAACGCCTGAGCGGACTTGCGCTTGTCCTGCTGAACGCCGCGCGGCGGCAGGACAGGCACAAAACCCGCCGGAATATTCGCGGCGTCCTGCCTCCCGACCGTCAGCTCGAGCGGCGCATGCTCGAGCACACCGCCATCCATCTTCAGGTTGCGGCCACTGGGTGGCTCGGCGATCATTCGCATGGTGCCGGAGGGATCGCCGCGGTGCACGCTCATCCACGACGTAACGCCGAGGCTGTCACCTTGCGCCGAGAGCGCGGGCGTGTTCGTGGCTGCAGTGCTCTCGGCGGCTTCGGCAAACCCCTCCGGCGGGCGCTTGTCAATCGCGGGGCCGAGGTCGAACGTGACGAATATATCTCCGGACGCTTCAGTTCCGGAAGCTGAAGGCCCCAAAGTCTCGCTGGGCGCAAAACCAGGCAGCAGTCCGAGCAGCGCAAGGTCGAGCGCCGCACCGGCTTCGGTGCCTCCCGCAGGTGGCTTCACCTTTGCCTTGAAGGTCCCGCGCAACGACATCGTGTCGTCGTAGTCACTGGCACCTGCTTCAAGTTTCAGCGGCTGGCGCGTGAATACAAAAACCGGTCCGCGCTGCAGCGCCGGGGTCGGATGTGGCACGACTTCAACGTCGTGCCCGGGCGCTGTCGGGATCGCCAGGACGAGCGCTTCGGTGTCGGAGCGAGGCAATGGCTGGAGAAACGACCGGAGCTGGTCCAGCGGTGCAAACGGATCAAGCGAAAGCACGCATCGACCGCTTCTCGTGCCGGCCTCGCCGCCGTGCAGCACGGCAGCCTCTTCCGTAGAGGTCGCGGGCGATCCATCGTTCCGCTTCAGGTAAGTAAAGCGGTTGACGAGCCCCGCGCCGACGATCTCGTCGATCGACGTCGGCGTCAGGACATCGCTACTCGAGCTGAGGTGACCCTCGCCACGGAAACATCCGATCGCGGAAGCGTCCGTGAGATCGAGCTCCAATTGCATGATGGCGAAGGGCGAGCGGCTTGTGTCCAGTGCGCGCCGTCGACCGAAAACATGTCCGGATCCCTGGGGCGTGAATACCAGACCGATCGGGCCGGCCGAAAGCATCGATCGGTCTAGGTCAAGGACGTATTCCAGCAATCCTGTTGCCGGATCCTCGAGCTGGACCTGGTTAGCGCCGAGCGGAAAGGACCCGCTGCGCCCGCCTTTCAATACGAACAGCGGCACACCGCCGCCGGCGCGACCGAAAGCAATTCGCTCCGCTGTCTGGGCGAGCCCGATTGTTGCCTGCTCGGCCGCCCGATGATCGAGCCATGCAACGATCTCCGAAAGTCCGGCAAACGGTTGCGCTGACGGCAGCACCCAAAAGATGCCGTTGCGAACGACGCTGTCGTCCAAGGTCAACGACGGCTCCGACGCGACATCGTTGATAGGACGAAACAGGATTCTGGGGTTTACAGCATCGTTGGCAAAAATGGACGAAGTTCCACAACGGGAAAATGTCACCATGAAATGCGACTCCCTTCGGTCAACGGCAATCCGAGTAAACGACAATCCTTACGGTCAATAATCAGGGGGGCTGGAAGGCCACCGAGTTCAATCGTCACCGCCTTGCCGAGCCGTGCACCGGGCGGCCATTGATCGGTGGCGTCCTTGATCGGTTCGAAGCAGCCTTTTTGAATATCCGCCGGGAGGACATGCGCAAGGCGTGCTCCCAGCGGCACCTGACGATCCTGCCCGCCGATCTCGATCTTGACGTTCGGCGAATAGGTCAGGCCACCGAGGGCGACCGCACATGCAACCTGATATTCCGGCTTGCAAAGGACCGTTCGGTCGAATGCGGTCGTATGAGCGTCGGCTGTGAACTTGTCCAACGCGGCCAGATCCTGCGCCGCCACGATCAACGTGGCCGGATTTTGAGCGAGCGAGTCAGGCGCCTTGCTGAAATAAATGGCCGGGCTCGGAATAGTCGCTATGGTCTGGACCTGGCGCAAGTTTCTCGGGAGAAAAACCCGCACAACCCCTTGCTGGAGCAAATCCTCAAAGACGACATGGGACGCGAGGGCCCCGAGTTTAAGTGTGGTACCGGCCTCCACTGCAGC
Organism: Bradyrhizobium genomosp. I (2014); assembly: GCF_000261685.1. Taxonomy (GTDB): domain Bacteria; phylum Pseudomonadota; class Alphaproteobacteria; order Rhizobiales; family Xanthobacteraceae; genus Bradyrhizobium. The sequence continues at coordinate 6,768 of NZ_AJQE01000286.1, forward strand.
CCCGGCGGCGCTCTCGGCCTTGGCATTCTCGGCATTGGCGTTCTCGGCATTGGCGTGCTCCGCCTTGGCGCTCTCGGCCTCGGCGCTTTCCGCCCCGAGGCTGCTCGGCCGGTTAAGCCTGCCCGACAACATGTACGCCAAAAACAGGTCAGAGGCGGCGCGCCCGCGCGGCGCGGCCACCTTTCGCGGCCCAGGAACCAATGCGTAGGGATCAATCGGATCGGCCTGGGTGGCCAGATCCAGTGGCGCGCCGGGCTGCATCGTGCGCGACACCGGATCCACGCTGGTCGACTTGAAACGAAGCGACATCCCCGGGTGCAGATCGAAGAAATGGAAATTTCGATCCGCCCGATGCGTGTGTAGCATCATCCCGTCGATCGTCTTCGGCAGGCGCGAAACCACTTCAGATACGATCTGCCCGTTCAGGAGCTTGTGACTCTCGTCAACAAGTTTCGAAGCCGTTCGTCCTGCGGCGATGCTTGCGTAGCAATCGACGATCCGTTCCCAGGGCTTCGTGGCCGGATTCTCCACGGCGGGATTTCCGACGGAAGACGTAAGTTTTTGAGGTAGCGTCGCCAGATGCAGGGCGACGGCCCAGTATCCGGGGATCAGGTATGGCGTGCTCTCGGCCTTGGCGAGCCGAAGGACGATGCGCACCCCGTCGGTCGTGCGCGTTCCGTTGAGGCGGCGAACCGGGACGACCTCGAACGAGCCGGACAAGTTCGGCTCGAACTGGTGAAGAGGGTATTTCGCCGAATCGACGCTGCCGCCAGGTCGAGCGAGCTCGACCCAAGGTGTCGATGGATACTCGAATTCGGCCGGCGGGCGGTTTGCGGGAGCCTCCGACGCAGGCGCCGCGATCGGTGTCCGGCACGCCTTGCTGATCGCGTCAATCTTCAGGTCGCCCTCCGCGAGCGTGACGCGAAACGGACCATACGGCATGCTTCCTTCCGGAAACAGTCGAAGCGCCATATCGTCGGACTCGGGCGACGGAGCCGACGCGTGCGTCAGCGCCGCGGAAAGAATCTCGATCTCGACCCGACGATGGGACGGTTGCGGGGCCGGCTCGCCTGCAGCCTCGGTGGCCGGCCTGGCAGGATCCGCACAAGCGCCGCCTGCTCCTGAATTCGCCTTGGCCTGCCCGCGTCCTTCGATCTCGAGCGCGAGCGGCACGCCCGGCGCGCTTTGTCGCAACAGTGCGGCGATCGTCTGCGCGCGCTGGAACGAAAGCTTCAGGTTTGAATCGTCCCCGCCCTCGCTGTCGGCGAAACCCGAAACGCGGACGAGCAGGCGCGACTTCGACGGCCTGCCACTGTCACGATTCGCCGCGACGAGCAGGGCCCCCAGCTCCTTGATCTCCCGAATGATGGCAGCTGGCCGCTTCTTGTCGGACGACCAGACATGGCCGCTCAACCTGCTCGCACCGCGGGGAAAGCAGATCAGAGGCTCGCGAATGACGATAGTGCCGCCGGTTTCGACAGGACCGCCATTGATGAGCGCCAGTTTCTGATACAGCGCATTCACGCACGTACCGTGTGCACCGCAGTTGTCTTCACGGACTGCGGCGGACGTTGCACGAGTGGCGGTCGCAAGACAAAGGAGCGTCAACAGAGCCGCGCATGGCCGGCATGGCGCCCGCCGACTCGTTCGGTTGTACCTCATCCCCCACCCCCTTAGAAAGATTGCCCCATCAGCAAATGACTTTCAACGAGTATAAATTCTCAAGCAGTCGGTGACAGCATAGACGTCAGCCAACGTCTCCATCCCTGAAATGCGGCAGCTATCGCAATGAAATCCTGCGCCCGATCGCTGTGGTGGTCGACGATCTCCGCATATGCAGATAAGGCTTCGACGAAACTGCCGGCCTCATCGGCCAGCGAAAGAATGGCGTAGCCATCGAGTGGCCGCCGACTGCGGGCCTGGCGGCCGCCGTTCGCCAGGTATTTGTCGACCGACGACCACCATCCAAGCTTGCTCGGAATCTCTCCTGGAAATGCCCTGGTCAGGGCGTGCCCAGCCGGCTCTATCCAATCGGGATGTGTCCCGGCGAGCGTGTTCAGGACACATCGCGCCGCGGCCTCCGAGCCCGATGCGGCCATCTGTGCGACCAACCCCGCGAATTCGCGCGTGAACTTTGGGTCGGCGATCACCGCGTTGCCCGGAATCGCGGACGAGCCCTTCAGCAAGGTCCTCATGCCGGAGACTATCTCCGGAAAATTGGGCTGCAATTGGGAAGCGACGGCTTCAAATGACTTTCCGAACTCCTGCAACATCCGCGCCCCGATCGTGGAGAAAACGGCGTTGAAATCGAGCTTTCGCAAAATCGGTCGCGCCGTATCCGTTTCATGGAAAGCGAGCACGCGCAATGCGCCGCTCGTGGTCGCGGCCGCCGGCACCTTTTGTCCACTCCTGCACATCGCTCCGACTGCATCGAGGATGCGAGCTTTTCGCTCCAGAACGACCGAGCCGGCAACGAAGTCATCCGCATGCACGATGCACGCTGCATAGTCCCAGGCTGCATCGCCCAATCCGGTCGGGAACGATACGAGCTTCCAGTCGGCCATGCCGGACTGCAGCAGGACGGGAATGGCCTGCGGGTCGCGTGCCCCAAGACGCAAGCAGAAGCGCAACGGCCCGCCGGCAGCTTCATCGGCCATGCGCGCGGCATCGAAGTCGCCGTCGCCAAGCGCAGCGAACGCAGGCGCCAGCGGTCCGGAGGTCGTGCCTCGATTGAGCCACTCCCGCAGCTCGTCCCAGTTCCCCGAACGATACTGGGTTTCGCAGACCATCCCGACGAGCGCAGGATTGTGCGCGCCCCTCTGCAGATCGTCCAACACGGAGGAAAGCCCGACGACCGCTCCCCGCTGCAGAAGACGCCTGCCGAAAGCCACCAGCAACGAGGACGCCACCCTAGGCGGCAACGTTCTGAGCGCCTCCGCAGAGACGGCGCGTCCGAGCCTGACCTTGAGGTAGACTTGCGCCGCCCCCGTCAGGTCGTCGACGGCACTGGCCAGGAGGGCTCCCACCTCTGGCCTCCAATAGGAATCCGCCTCCTCGATTCTCTCCTCGCCGCTCAACAGCAGATGGTAGATCGCTTCCGCGCGCATGTCGGTGCTGCTGTTGGCCCGGGCGCGGAAGAATTTCGTGGCTCGCAAATTGGCGTTGTCGAACCGCCGGCGATCCTGCCGGCGCATCAGGTCGAGCATCGCAAGCCTTACATCGCTTCGGTGCCGCAGGCACTCGCCGGTGCGGGTCACAAGCCAGCGCTCGGATTCAAGCCGCCGCAACAGCTCCATCGCTTCGTCCGTTGACAGCGCATCGGCTTTTTCGACGAGGCCGCTGGCCGGGGCCATAACCTCGCGGATGACGTCGGTGGTGACGGCGCGCACGACCAGCCCGGGCACCGCGAGCTGCCGTACCTGCGGGTCGTTGATGTGATTGACCATCCGGTTGATCAGGATGCCCGTAATGCGCCTGCTCGTCACCAGGTCTGCGCCGGCATCACTGTCATCGTCTCCGGCCGACTCCTGCGCATCCCCTGACTCGCGGTCAGATGCCTCGACTTCCCGAATGATCTCGTCCAGGAGAGACGCACGCTCCGCTTGGTCCCTGCTCTTGAGCCAGTTCATGACGATTGCGACATCGAGAGGACTGCCCCGCAGCAGCTTGGCAAGAGCTGTGATCTGCGAACTCGCGATTCCGATGGCATCGCTTTGGTTGCGCCGGCGGATGAGTTCGACAGTGGCCGCGAGTGGAAGCGGCCCGAGCTTGATGGGCGGGTGACTAGTCGTGATCTCCGGCGCGCCGGCGCGGCCTGCTACAACGACCCGCAAATTCTCCCAGCTCCCCCCCGATCTCGCGCCCGTCGGCGGCGTCGGTGCGCGCAGCGTTGCGATTAGATCTGAGATACCTTTCACCGCCTGCTGGTCGTACTGAACCACTTCGAATGTGTCGAAGACGAGCAGTACCGGCGCCCGACCCTCGTTGATCGATTCGATGATCGACCTCAGCTCGAAGCAATATGCATTGAGCTGCGATCGCGTCGTATCTTCGAGCAGCCGCTGCGACGGATTGTTGGCCAGCAGATCGATTGCACCGCGCAAATCGGCTCGGAATTTGGCCAGCGGCGCTTCCAGCCCGGGAAACCACGTGGAGAATTGGAGGGCAATGTCGATGAGGATCTGCAGCGGCTGGCGCGGTGCCAGCGCGGCGCGATCGAAATCGAGATAGGCGAAGGCTAGATCGACGCCCGGAAACAAGGCATGGTCGAGAATGAATTTTCCGATCAGACTTGACTTGCCCATGCCGCCGATGCCGCTGATGATCAGCGGCTCGTTGGCTGCGTCGCTGAAGGTTATTCTCTGCCACAAGCTCCGAATGGCTCGACTTGCATATTGCCTGAGCTCTTCGGGCGGCACGATTCCAACATATGCGCGCAGCGTCTCGATCTGCTTTTCACGGCCGACGATGCGGTCTCTGCTGCCGTCCGCGCCATCCTGCTCCGTCCGCCCAACCAGGACTCTCAAGGGCTCCAACAATTCGCGTTTGGCGATTTGCCTGCGGACATCTGCCGTTGGCGGCACCGCCGCGAAGTCGGTCCCGGCGAGCCAGCCGGACACGACCATCAACTGATCGAGCTCCGAGGCCGTGGCGGCGTCTAGCTCGGGCAAATCACCCTTTATGACCCGGCGGAGCATGGCGCCCTCCAGATCGTCGCTGTCCGCAGGTATGTCGATCGCGGACTTCAGCGTGTTGGACGCGTTGGCATCCAGCAGCACCTGCCGACGGACGCTGGGCTTGAGTTGCCACATGGGCGTCCCGCTCCGCGGCACCAGTTCGGATTGGGCAAGCAACGCACGAAGATCCGGACTTTCGTCCTTGTCGGGCGAGAAGCCGATACTGTTGGGAAGGAAGTAGCCGCGGGTGGCGGCGGCCAGCAGCTGCTGTGACGCGAGGTCACCAGGGAAAGCCGGCTCGGTCTTGCCCGACACGGAATTCGCAGCGTCCCGCACCACGCTCAAATCGCTATCGAGCTTTGCCGTATCGATACCGGCTGCTCGCAATCGCGCGACGATGTCAGCCATTGAAGACGTGCTATCCGGTGCCGCCATGCCATTCACCTCTATTGCATGACCTTGATTGCCTTCAGCGCTGGGACCACACCGCCAGCCAACGTCTTCAGCCTGAGCCCAGGATCGGCCAAATCCGGCAACGTGGCCTTCGAATATTCGTAGAGCGCTGCAACCGTATCATCGTTGTAGCGGCCGTCCGCGCCAGCGGCAGAAACTGCTGCCCGAATGCAGCTCTTCCAGGCTTCGATGCCAATCGTGTCGTAAGCGACGACATCGTGCTTGTACTGACTTGTATATTCGCGCACAAAATCGGGAATATGACCGATTAGCAGCCAACGCATCGATTTCAAGCCCGGTCCCAACACCTGCTGCGTGTCCGTGACACCGATCATCCCCGCGATGAGTTCCTTCAGCCCTCCGTCAGGCGGCGACTTGTGGATGTCATCGATGACGATCCAAACGAGTTCGCGCAATACCAGTTCCTGACCTGCCGCCGGCCCCGTCGTTCTGTCGATCACGGTTTCGCTCACGGTAAGTCCAGCGTTTTTGGCGCGATCCTCCAACAGCCGACCGAACCAGGCCGGCAGATCGTTTGCCCACCAGCGGGTACGTTGCCGCTCGTCCGTAGGTTTTTCCGGCATACCCCTCATTTCGCCGAGATCGATGCGGCGGCCGAGTTCCAGGAGAAAATCCTCCGGCCTGTCGGATTTAAATTCCTTCATTTCCTCGGCGGAGAATTCGACCACGATCGCGGGCCGACGTCGCGCAATGGCGCGCAGGATTCGGGTGGAAAAGCTCTTGCCGGACTTTCCAGGCACACCAGATGCGTTCTGCTCGCTGACGACCAGAACCCGCTGCACCGCATGCGAATCGAACATCGCGAATGCGGCTTCCTTGAAATCCACCCTTCCTAGCACAGGCTCGGGCTTCTGGCGATCATCGGACAACGACCACAGCCCGTCGTTGGTCCCGAAAACGGCGGATGATTCCAGCAGAAGGCCTGGTTTCTCCACCGAAAGCCGGGCGATCACCTGATTTATCAACACACCCTGATTGCAGAGACTGGTGGGCCTGTTCGGATAGGCTGACGGGTGTCCAGCATTGTGAAACCCGACGATATCCGGCGTTGCGTCGAAGCAAGGTGATCCGGAGGAGCCTCCGTTCGTATTGGTCGAATAAAACAATCGGGTCGAGGGGTCGGGATCGCTGTCGACAAAGTCCCCCTTATCGAACATCTGGGGACCGGCGGAGGGATGCTGCAGAAGCGCTATTGCACTGCCAGGACGCGGCGGGCGCACCGGGGCGCTCAAACGCTGCCATCCGCGAAGCTTGCCTCCGCCTCCGCCGATGGATTCGGCACCGATCCGCTCGGCCAGACGAACGATTGCGCAGTCGAGGCGCTGGTCAATCGGCGGCGGGCCGAAGAGGTGCGTCCGTCCGTCATCCGGATGCTTCATGCTCGACCATTCGAGCCAACGGCCGGCTGGCGGATTTTCCCGAGGAGCCACGAGCCTGACCACGCGCAGACCACTCGGCGGGGCTGCGACGGCGAAGGCGCCGACGGGCGCCCAGTAGTCGAACACGAAAGCTAGGCTCTGCTCCGCTCCCGCCAGCGCAACATCCCCGGCCGGGCCGGGGACCAGGAAGCGCTCGACGACGTGACGCGCCGTCAGAACGAGATCTGCCCCGATGAGGAAACCGGTCCCCTTGAAGCCCGGCTCGTACGGATCGTCGATCCAGATCGCACACACACGGTAACGGGCGGCCTCCATTCCTTCAAAGAACGTCTTCGAAACCAGGAAGGGCTGAACCTTGTTGTTCAGGCTCTGGAGGTTAGCCTGATCGGCCACTCCGTCCGCATTCACGGCAATCTGGTCCGAGAGGATTCCGCGAAGCACGGCATTGGTCTGACTGCGACTGATGAGCTCGACACAAAACCGTTCGAGCCATCCCTGGCTGGCCAAGTGCGGTACCAGCGCTTCCGTCAAGACGACCTTGTTGCCCGGATCCTGTGGCGCAAGACGCTCGATATAGTTCTTGCGATCGCTCGGCTGCGTGTCGGGCGGCAGGATCGCGTCGACCGCCGCCGTTATCACCGCCCACGAGGCATAGAGATTCAAGACTTTCGGTAAAATCGCCTGCGTCGGCATTTTAGATACCCCACTCCCCCGTCTGGCTTCGGACGATCGCAGGGTGATCGGCTATCGCCGACAGGAGCACGGCTTCGTTGCGCGCTCCGGGGCGGCCAAAATAATGCAGTCCCACAACCTTCGACGATGCGAAATCCACCAGCGGACTGCCGGAGGACCCATTGGTCGTCGAACAGTCGTGGGCCAGTACATCCGTGCCGAGAAGCTCCAGCACGCAACCCGGAGAAAAGCGCTTGGTGCCGTCGAGCTCACCGAAAACCTTGAATACGTTCTGATCGTCCGCGAGGTCCTTGATCGGGTGCCCTGCGACGAAAACATTCCGTTTCGACCATCCGTTGGACTGCGCCTTCAGATCCATCACGATCGGTGACGGCATGCCGCCTGCCGCGTCCGCCGTCGGCGGCTTCAGCCGGAAAATCGCGAGATCCGGTTTGTCACCGCCCTCGACATAAAGCACCTCGTCGAGAGCGAACCGCGAATGCTTCGAGCCTCCCTTCTCGAAGCGGAAATCTACGACGCCTGGCCGATCGGTCCGCAACCGCCATCCCTGGCGCACGTCGGTGGCCGCCAGCGCAGCGTTCTGTCGGGCCACCGCACCGGCGACATGCGCATTGGTCACCAGCGTGTTCCTGCCAATCAACCACCCGGTCGCAACAGGAACGAACGGCTCCGCGTTGCCGACCATGATGCAGCCAACCCGAGCGCAGATGTCCAGGATCGCGTTCTGTGCCGCATTGATATACGCAACCCAGAAGTCGTCTTTCGCAGTCGCCGCACTGGTGTCGGGCGCATCGCCCTCGACGAACCAGGCTGGCCGCCCAATGACTTGGATCACGGCCTCCAGATTCGCCAATTGCCCTGCGTTGAGATCGCGATGGCTGACGTGACCGCCGGCGAGCGAGGCGGCAAGGTCGAGTCCTTCCCGTGCGGTCTTGTTGGCAACCGCGCGAGCGAGCTCCGTCGCGCCGGGAGACGCCGCTTTGAGATTCCATTCGATGCGCTGCTCAACCTCCTGCAACGACGGTGACTTCGGCGCTACTGACTCTAATCCGCCGGCTTCTCGCGGCGCCGCCGCTGGTCCGAGCCCCAGCTTCTTGATCTCTTTGATGACTCGTTCGGCGCGTTCCTCAGTGGACTCCGGGAAGCGGGCTCGACTTATCATGGCGTCTCTCCGCAGGGGACCGTCATCAGGGCGGATCGATTGTTACGTCATAGGTCTTGTCCGGCTCCGCTCCGACATTGATGTCTACGGAGCGGCTCTCGCCAGAGGCGGTGAAGATGCGCAGCCGAACCTCTCCGGTTGGAAGCCCGATCTGGGCATGCCCGTCCGCATCCGTTTGATACATCAGTTCCGGCACCGGACCGCTTGCCTGCTCGACCGCGATCCGGGCACCGGCAAGCGGCCGCCCATCGCGGAGGGTCACATGAATGAAGCACCGGCTGCGCGGCACGGAAGCTGTCAAGCCGAGGCGGCCTGCAACCACTCCTTCACCGTCAACACGATCTCCGGCGAAAGTCGCGGTCCGGAATTCGCCGTCACGCCGAGGCTGGGCGCCGTGCCACCTATTCCATAAGCGTGCACCGCAACGGCAACAGCTTCGCTGGTCGCCGACGCCTGGACCCAGACAGGCGAGCCACTCTGGCCTCCGTACGTATCGACGTCGTAGTAGATGCGGTGTGCGGACGTCCGAAGCACCCTGTTCTGGTGGAAGTACTGGTTTCGCCCGTTGTCGAGATCACCCGGATAGCCCGAAATGTTGACGAGAGCGTTCTCCAGCTCGGCATCCGTCTGCGACGCGATCTTGAAATAGCCGACCTCCTCGCCCAGCGGCTCCGCCAGCTGAATGCAACCGATGTCATGATCGGGATCGGCCGAGTTGATCCATTGCTGAAGCGCAAAGAACTTCGTTGCGGTCACGGTCCTGAAGGGAGACACGCCTGCGTCCTGCCCCGGCGAGACCTCGATCGAACCAATCCAGCCGTTGAAATCCGACGGGCTGTAGACGCAGTGTCCTGCGGTCAGCAGGGTCTTGGGGCCGATAAACCACCCCGTCCCGATATACGAAGATGTCTGTGGCGGCCGAGGCTTCAATTTCAGCCCGGCAATCTTGCGCCACGGCGGGGCCTTTGTATTGGTAATTCTGACGCGGTCGTCGGTGCCCAGCACTGTTTCGTTGCCGACCCGCACGCCCTTCGGTTTTATCTTGACATCCGATTTTCCAAAGACAAGCAGATCCTGCTGCGATTCGCCCTTGGACTCGGCGCTGCCATCACTGCCGGCAGTTTCGATGACGGGCGCAATGGGTTGATTTTCGGTGGGCGGCAAGGCCGCTGACGACGACCAGGGCAACGCATTCATGCCAAATCCTCCTCAAAAAATAAATCAAGAGATTACGGCTACATCCTAGTTGCGTCAGAATTTTCTGCAACCAAAATCGGATCCTCGTTCCCGTCCCGCCATCGACGACGGGATCTTTTAAGGTCAGGAGCTATTCCATATTGAACGATGAGCTTGTGGCCTGTCTTCTGCTGGAAAACTGGGGCGAAGTCCGTTGAACACGGATGCGACTAAAGTGACGACATTCAGCACCCTGGCAAGCGCAGCCGCCGTTTCGATCTTCGTCCGCAACATGTGGCTCGTCGGCGGGCATAGGCAGAAACTTCACCTCGACATTCCTGATAGCGTTCCTCCTCCGACTTTCTCGCAACACACTGTAATGGCGAACCACTAAAGAATGTTGTTCAGTAGAGAGAGCGCTCGCGAAGTTTGCGCCGCGCGGGCAATGGTTCCCGTCGCCGATCGCTCGGCAAAGGCGAAAGTCAGCTTGTCCGTATTCACTTCCGACAATCCAAGAAGGCTGTCCGGCCTTTCCCCGCTCGAGCCCGAGAGTTTGGTAGTGAGGTTAAGCCCTTCGCTCGTGAACGCCATTTCGGCGGATCTGACGAGGCTGATCTCTCCAGCCAGACTCGTGTCCACGCTGGGACTGCGGAAGGAGTCCACCTCTGCCCCAGTTTGCGGCTTGCTCCTGCGCCAAGATCATCTCCGTAACCGAGCCGACTGACAGTTGATCGTGATCGAGGTCGCTGTCGTTTGAGAGTACGCCAATGGCTGCCGACGCTGTAACAACCCTGCCTTTTGCTACGCCATTGCTGTCGGAAATTGCGACCGGATCGTGGTTGGTTGGGGTGAACAACACCCACTATCCTTATTGCGACAAGTACGGCGGTCGCACCCAATGCGCCGATACCAGGGATTGTCATCAGCCGGCGTGTGACGTCCTCTCGATCGGCGACCGCCTCGATCTCCCTTGTCACTTCGCGAATCCGTTCTCGATCCCTACCTTTCTTCGTTACCCCTAGGCCTGCAGCGATCGCATTCGTCAAACAAGGCGGCCTCTGGCGGGAGGTATCCGATCTTTGGCGTACGGTTCCGCCTCCGCGCGCTGAGAGAGAAAGATGTCGTTGGCCAGCACTGAGTCTCCGCCCGCGCGTTTCGTCCACAGCACGCCATCGCACCACACGTGGTCAACGCGGTCCCACTGGCAGGCAGATGCCGCATTCGGGAAAAACCCGCGTCCATTGTGATTGGCGCTTGTGTTGCATAGTAGCGGAATGCCCGTGAGGCCCTCGTATTCGACGAGAAGTTCGGCGATTTTGTGCTGAGAGGTCCTGCAAATAGTCTGCAATCGAGCAGATCCGTCCAGATGCACAACAGCGGGGATCTTGGCCCGCCATTCTGCTCGTGTTAGGTGCTCGAAGAGCATGTAAGGGTCTGGCGTTCCAGGACTAAAAATATCCGGCGCACGATCCTCCAGGCATATTGGCGCTACCGGCCGGAAGTGCTCGCGAAGTTTGATGTCGTTGAGACGGTCCTTCATTCGCGGCGATGTCGCCGCGGCCAGTATGCTTCTGCTACCCAAAGCCCGAGGTCCAAGCTCCGCGCGGCCGGCAAGGAAAATGACGGGCTTGTTGCTGGCGAGAATCGTTGCAAGTTCACGCATGCTACATGGTGAGCCGTCCCATCCGGGCGGCACGTCGCCTCGTTCCACGGCTGGACCACTATAGACGGACCATTCCAATGGTACAAAGCCTTGGTCCGCCGCTAATGCGGAGCAAGCGGCACCTATTGCCGAGCCACTGTCATTCGGAAAGGGTGGCACCCAGATAGCATCGAACAAGCCGGCAGCTCGTAGTGTGCTATTCCATTTTATGTTGAGACCGCAACCGCCGGCCATGCACAGATTGCGCGCGGGAAGCCTCGAATGTCTCTGTATAGCACTCGCGAGCTTGGTAACGAGCAGACGCTCTTGGAACCAATGAAAGGATGCAAGCACATCTTCGGGGGCTTTGGCTTTTAACCGTAGCGCGCTGGCATCGAGGAACTCGTGGACAGGCTCAAGCGCGGCGTCCTCGCTGCAACGACCGACTGGCTCCGTAAACGTGCTAAAGTGCTTTTCGTAGAGCTCCTGAAACACCTCGACAATGCTTTCATCGACTGAACCGAGCGCGATGTAGGCCATCAACTTGCCCGCAACACCGAGGTCCCACTTGGTCCGGTTCGTCTGCTTGTATGGTCCGAAGTGATAGCCCGCGGCAGCATAAGCATGCCCGATCAGCGGGAAGAGGCACTCGAGGAACCTGGCGGCGCGGCGCTCTACATGGTAGAGACGTGGAAAGGAAGCGCCGTCCCACACCAGACAGAACGCGGGCTGCCCGGCCTTGGCGAAAGGGCTGGTACAAAAAGCGGAAGCCACATGGGCTGTGACATGCGGATAGCTTTTATAAGGGAAAGCGCTCTCGTTGAGCATCAGCCCAGATCCGTCGTGCGCTATGAGGAGGCCTTCGGCATCGCCCTCAACATACGGTGCCCCTTTAAGGGTAATGGGCGCAGTCCCACTGAAAACCTCAAATTGTGACTCAACCTCGCCCCACCATCCGTCGATGACGAACCGATCAACGTCCCGCGGATCTAAACCGTGCTCTGCCAAGGCGACAACAACCGCATCGAGATTGGTGATTTTTTGATATCGCGGATTATTGCCCCGCTTCTCCTGCTCGACACAAAAGACAAGCCGTCTGTCCTCGATAAGGGCGACTGCTCCGTCATGGGTCAGTTTGATACCGCAGATGCGCATACTGTCTCCGAACCTAATGCCGGTGATCCACTCGACTTGAAGGCGCCGCAACTGTTGCTCATCGCGAGACTCAGATGGGCTCCCATCTGTCACGATGCACGCTCTGGGCCAGTTCCAATCAGTGGAATCGCTGGCGATTGTCTGATCAAAGTCGGAGTTGGAAGCGACTTGACCGATTCGTGACACCGGACGCGTTCAGTTTCGGACCAAGCACTCCCGCCTACGGCGACAATTTGCGTGCGTGCGACCTGCGGCCCTTTGTGCCTTCTCCGACGTGGAGCGAACGAGTGCATCGGAACTCTTTACCGGATGGTGAGATCGTCGACCAGATCACGAGACGTGACCTCCTAAGGCGGCGACGACATGCGGTCTTTGACGTTACGATTCGACCGATGCTCGCCGTTAACGGACATAGGAGCTGCTTACATTGCCGAGTGCAAGTCATCAGCTGAAGCGCAGATATTCACAACCATGCCTTTCGTCTGGAACTGGACCGGCCGTTATTTGATCCTAAGGCTATTTAGCGCCTGAACGACGCGCGTCAGGCCGATGGCCGATGCCCCCGGAGGGGCGCCGAATGAGAGTCGCAAACCGTTGACGTCGCCAAACGCGTCTCCCGCAACGCAAGCCACGTTAGTTTGCTTCAGGAGCCAGCTTGCAACATCATCCGTCACTCCAACGCGACCTTCGTCCTTCAAAGCAGATGCAAGCCTGTTCAGATCAAGATAGAAGAATAATGCCCCGTCGGCACGAGGTGGCGTTACATCACGTAGATTAGAAAGGATGTTAAGACCTATGTCGCGAGCGTCGAAAAGCCGTTGGTATGTCTCCCGCTCAATACGGCCGCCGACCTGAAAGTGGCTCAGCGTAGCCTGCTGCGCCTCTCGACTTGGTATCATCGCTGCATAGCCCTGAAGCTTTCTAGCGGCGGAAACGATGGCCCTTGGAGCCGCGAAATAACCCAAGCGAGAGCCTGATATCTCCAGCGCCTGTGAACATGGATTGACCATGATCGTTCGCGATCGCACGGCGGGGTGCGCCACAACGATCGACTCATGGCGGTGTAAACCAGTGAATACCAATCTTGAGTAGCGCTCGTCCGAAATGATCCATATTCGGAATTCGATAGCAAGCTCGCCGACCTCCTGCAATGTTGTTCGGCTGTAGACTGCGCCCGTCGGATTGTTGGGTGAATTGATAATCATCGCTTTAGTCCGCGATGTAATGGCAGCTCGGATTGAGTTGACATCAGGAGTATATCGTGGGCGCTGAGCGTCGACGAACACTGGTACTGCGCCAGCGGCGTGAACCAGTGCTGGGACAAACGGTTGCCAGGGGCGGATAATGATAACTTCGTCGCCCCGCTCTAGGACAGCCAGGCCCGCACAAAGCAGCGCTTCCTTTGAGCCGGCAGTGATTGCGATCTCTTCCGCACTCCAATCAAAGCCTGTCTGGGCGGCGAGCCTTTCCGCAATAGCTTTGCGGAGCGGCATGAGGCCAATGGGATCCAGGACGCCGCTCGCCCCAGAATCGACAGTAACCGTCGCCCTCTCGTGCGCTAATGAGAGTGACTGGAAGATCTCGTCATTTGCGAGATCGATAAACTCATGCCCGCCAAAAGCACAACCCGACGCCACGTCCTGGGCGCCGGGCACACGCTCTGTAAAACAGAACGATATCGAGTCTGACTGCAAGTGACCTCCTCGGTCGTCGCACTCGAGCAGCGAGCCAAAGCTCGCGACCGCCGTACTCTCGCGGTCTAGCCATCGAACCATATTCGGCGAGGCTGGCGATCTCACCTACACCGACACAGCCCCCTACACAAAGCCGACAGCCTAATCGCCCGTCGCTCCATGCTGAGTGCTTGGTGCGACTATTGTGGCTCAACATCAAACTGACGGCTCTTTTGGCTCGACTACGCTGCATAGAACGGCTGGACTGCTTGCAAAATGCGGGCCCCTGCCATCCTCCTACTTGCGAAGCGTTTTGCAGCCGGCACGTGGATACTTGAATGACCTCGGGCTAAGGATTTCGCAAACGTGAGGACCAGGCACGTGCGCCGCGACAGAGCGTTGACGGTGACATATTGCAGTTGCTCTTGCCAAACTCGTTCAAGGTGCATCGGCGCCCGATCCGCGCAGGCGGCACGGTGTGTCATCGCCAGGAATTTTGGTGCCTGATCAATCACCAGTGTTAGTAGTTGATCTGGTACGCGTTGAAAACGCGCGTTAAGATGTCGCGACCTTTCCAGACAATCATGCACCATGCAAGCTGATGATAGAGGGTCAATATGTAAGCCAAATGGAAGCGAAGATTACAATGGCGTGAGAAGGACGGTTTTCACTCTGTGGGGGTTGAGATCGACAAAGCCGTTCTATTCGTCACTCGCCCCCTGAGATTGATTAGGGTAAGGCAGGAAAACATCGGGCCGCGAGATCGGTCAGGCGCTCGCTACCCCAGAGAGCCTGTTCGTAGCAGTGTGCGCACAGCGGCTACCAAATGTGAGTTGGCCAAAGAACGGAGGGGCTAGGTTGCCTATAAGTCCATTCGTTACTCTGTCCCGCAGACGGACGTGCGCACTTCGGCTGTCCGGGACCCGGCTCTCGGTATCGGCAATCGCGCAATGGGTCGCTTTGCATCATCTGCCGGGTCTTACTCGCAAAACACGAAAATACCAACGCGTCGCTACCAGGCCTGCTCGGAGCCCTTTTCTAATGCTGGTCGTCCGTAAGGACCCGCTTTGGTGGCTTGCCCGCAGAATGGAAGGAAATGAGCGGAAGATCAGAAGGCTTTCACCGACTTCAAGCACTCGCACCTTCTCGCTCCGGTGTGGCGCTTTTCGCACACAGTCGTAGCATCTTGAACATCGTGTGAGGGCCTGAACGAGGCACAGCACTCAACTGAGTGGCTAGAGTGGCTCGTCTTCCAATTCTCCTCGCTCTAGAAGTGCCAGCCAGTATTTTCAAAGGAGTGGTACGACGCTTGCTTAAGGATCAAGCGAACTTCCGCCTTCATAGGCACATTAGCCATGCGAGGCGCCCCGCCAGATCGGCTCCTTAACAAGTGGGTGACTATATGTCCGGTGTCGCCGGTGCGTTTCTCTGCGCTTCAAGCGAACCATGGTCGCGTGTTGTTGATCAGCTGAAGAAAATGATTCCGACACTTGCACTCCGTGGGCAAGCAGGTGTCGCGGTCTCTGCTTTCATGCAAGAGCGTGGGATCCGACATGGAAGGGCGTTTCAATCGGACGATAATTCCCTGCGCATTGACGGAATCGAACAGGAGCCGCGCTTTCGGCCTCATGTTGCAATCGCGCAGATCCGTAGCGGATCCTGTGGAACTCGGGGTGACGGCGATGTGCAGTCAACTCCCAGCCGCCATTTTGCAATTTCTCTGGACGGCGCCTTAGTGAACGCTCATGAACTCAGGAGCGAATTGCTCGCCCAGGGACGACTGATAGATACCAACACGGACGCCGAGCTCTTGCTGAGGTGGATTGAACGATCTTGCGAACGAAAATATTGGCGTCGTGGCTTGCCCGCGGACTACGAGGCTATCTTTCGCGAGCTTGATGATCGTATCGATGGTGCCATTTCCGCGCTTTTGCTAGATATGAACGGTGATCTTGTTGCATATCGCAATCGAAGCGGTTTGCGACCGTTGGAGACTATGCGGGCAAGCAATGGATTCTTGCTCTTTGCTTCCGAAAATTGTGCCTTCGCTGGCTTGAAAGGCGAGACCCAGCAGCTCTTGCCTGGGAGCATACGGCGCGTGGACGCCAAGTCCGGCCGCAGCGTTGACCATATCCTGAACAGCCGAGGATGTAAGGCCAAACTCTGCGCCTACGAAACTCTCTATTTGGGAAGTCCGAACACATCGGTTGAGGGCCATTCACATCGCCAGACCCGTCACAACATCGGGCTGGCCTTGGGGAGAATCGTTGCGGAGCGAGTCCAAGCAGACCCACTATTGATGCCACCAATCGTGTCCTCCATGCCAAAGACTGGGGGGCCGTACGCCGATGGTCTGTTTGACTCTCTCGCCGAACAGGGCGTGCTCGCCGAGCGTAGTGACGTAGTGGCAGCGCAATTTCTTGAGCGAACGCTCCTGGGCAGACCCAAGGCCCGACAATCTCGCATTGCTCAGAAGTATCTCGTGTCGGACTCTGCCGTCGCTAAACGGACCATCATAGTTGTCGATGAGGCCCTCATTCGAGGTGATACCAGCCAAGCCGTCACAATGATGCTCCTTGCCGCTGGAGCCGAAGCCGTACATTGGGCAATTGGTTCGCCGCCTATAGTTGCTCCACACTACTACGGCATGGGTATTGATACGCTAGATGAGCTCGCATTCTGGCAGGCGTTGAAGCGACTGCCGCCCGAACTACGCGCCCAGAGTCTTCGCTTCCACAGGATGGATCCGCCAGCCCTCAAAATTATTGAAAGCAACATTGCGACGGCAATCCAAGCAGCCACCATCACTTATCTGCCCTTCCGTGCCCTTGTATCCATATTGGCCAACAGGCTAGAGGGCATCGATTTGTCGCCCTTCACGTTGGAGATGCCGACCCCCGCTGGACGTCAGCGCGCGGACAGAAACTTGAAAGCTTTGCTGGCCGCTCTTCCTGTCAATCCCCGTCTGAGGTCAGCATCATGAAGCCCGCTCTCGTATTTGACTGGAACGGAACACTGCTCGATGACACATACGCGCTGCTCGAAACGACCAATGTAATTTTGGACCGCTTTGGTCGTCCGAGCATCGATATAAACACCTTTCGAGAGCATTGTGATGTTCCCCTCGATCGTCTCTATCGTAGCCTCGGAATGTCGCAGGAGGAGGTTGAGGCGGTGGAGCGTGACGAAGGCGCACTGTTTCACGACACGTACGAGCCTCTTGCGGATAAAGCCGATTTACGTGAGGGGGCGCGCAGAGTGCTCGCGTTAGCGCGCCGAGAATCTGCTCTACTCATCATCCTCAGCAACCACATAGTCGCGCCTCTACAGTTCCAGCTCAGGAGACTTGGAGTGGATGACTACGTCACCGACGTGCTCGCCTTTGAAAGCCGCGCCACGCAATACAAATCGATGAGCAAAGGAGAGCGGCTTCGCCTTTATATGAACAGGCACAACCTAAAGCCGTCGTCAACCTTCATCGTCGGCGATATGCCCGTCGAGACTGATATTGCACGCAGTCTCGGGCTGACAAGCATATCCATTACCGGAGGATTTGTTTCGACCTCGCGCCTGCAAGCCGCGCGTCCAGATTACACCATCAACAACCATCACGAGCTGTTGCCGATCCTACAAAGCCATGGCTTCTTTCGGAATACTAAATCATGAGCAAGGGATCGTCAGCGAACCCGGCTCCCAAAACGATCAAGCAGAGCATAGGGCTTATCGGAGCGGGGCGCATGGGAACAGGTATAGGGATCAGCCTGCTGCGTCAGCAAAACGAACTCCACATCAAAGTCAACAAGAACCGGTTCGGTGCTGATCGCCTGATGGATGCAGGGGCCCGCGAGCATGCGTCGATCGCTGAGTTGGCGCAGCATGTAAGTGTGGTGGTGTTGTCATTACCGTCCAGCCGCGAAGTTGAGACGGTGTGCCTCGATCACGATGGACTGTTTGTTAACATGTGCCGAGGAGGTTTGATAATTGATTGTACGACCTCGTATCCCGCATCGACCATTGCATTGGCCAAAACGGCGGAAAGACGAGGTCTTAGCTTCATTGATGCTCCAGTAACACGAAGCCCCGAGCAAGCAGAGCTCGGCCTTCTCAATGCGATGGTTGGATCGGATGCAACACTCTTTCCCGTTGCTGAACGCATTCTTGCTGCGTTTTGCGAGACCGTTATGCATGTTGGAGATGTCGGACACGGCCACAAGCTCAAGCTTGTTTACAACAGCATGACTATGGGCATCGCTGCGGTCGCCGCTGAGGTCTGCCAATTCGCGGATAGTCTTCAGATAGATCTTGTAACACTACGCTCTTTGGTCAGTCGGGGCTCTACGAACAGTGGAATATTCCAAGCCTTCGCCGCCTTTTTGTTGGGAGAGAAACCAGATGCACTGGCAATCTCGATTGCAAATGCTGCAAAGGACATCGAGTGTGCTGTGCGCCTAGCGCGCGAGAGTGCCGTTTCCGTGCCGGTCCTGGATGCTGCCGCGCAGGAACTCAACCTCTCAGTTGTCGCAGGCAAAGGTGAACTGACCCTCCCACATTTGGCCCGATCGTAGACGCTTGGTGTGGTTCCAAGCGGGCCATTTTTCCACGAGTCCCTGGTGCCCCTCGACTTCCTGGGCATCGAGAGCGATGACTAGGACGACATGGTCCGCATCTTCAAAGAAGTCAGCGGCGTTTCTTATACGATGGGGTGGAGTTCGATCCAAACAGCGTCAAGGTCAATCGCATTCGCGAGGAAACTGAGTATGGCGGCCTGCGCATCACCGCCGACGCATTGGTCGATACTGCCAAGGCCCGAATCATTATCGATTTCGCCTTTGGTGATGCGGTCGAATCGGGTCTACTGGACATGGACCTGTCGGTTCTCCACGATCTTCCTGCTCGCATCTGCGCGCTTCTGCGCGTGAGATGGTCATCGCCGAGAAATTCCAGGCGATGGTCATGCTGGACCGCACCAATATTCGTGGTGCTCGCGGGCTTATCATTGGCGCGGATACTTGAGGGCTTTGGCACACGCAGCTGTTATCCGTCCGCGCTGATCTGCGGACAAAGTATCTCATTTCTGCTCCCGCCTGAAAGAACACGAAGGTGTCGGTCCAGCAAAGAAAAGGACCGCTGCCGGACTTCTCCGACAGCGGCTCAAGTCTGGGGAGAGGCAGACGTACCGGTCTGCCAGCGGAGAAGGGCGGAGCGCTTGAAGCGATCCGGCGGCACTAACGAAGTCGTTCTGCTCCGGTTTGGTATTTGGTATTCCGGTTCTAGCTCGCCTGGCTCACGAATTTGGTGTCGAGATAGCCCTCGATTGCCTCGAGGCCACCTTCCGAACCGAAGCCTGACTCCTTCGTTCCTCCGAAGGGCACTTCGGGAAGCCCAAGCCCATGATGATTGATCGATACCATCCCGCATTGGAGATCGGCCCCGATCGCGGCCATCGTTGCGGCGGATCGCGTGTAGGCGTAGGCGGCGAGCCCGTAAGGCAGTCGATTGGCCTCCGCCACAACCTCGTCATAGGTTTTAAACCGCGCAATCGGCGCGACAGGGCCGAACGGCTCTTCATTCATGATGCGCGCTTGAGGTGGAACATCGGTCAGGACCGTCGGCTCGAAGAAGTACCCCGTATTGCCGATACGCTTGCCGCCGATGCGCAACTGGGCGCCGCAATCGAGAGCGTCCGCGACGAGGGTCTCCATTGCATCGACCCGGCGCGAATTGGCGAGCGGCCCCATCCGGCTATCTCTTTCAAGGCCATTGCCAACCTTGATCGCGCTGGCCTCGGCAACGAACCTCTTGACGAAATCTTCATAGATACTGTCATGCACCAGAAACCGCGTCGGCGAGACGCAGACTTGGCCCGCATTGCGGAACTTGTTCGCCGACAAGATTCTTGCGGCTTTCTCGACGTCGGCATCCGGGAAAACGATGGCAGGCGCGTGCCCGCCGAGCTCCATGGTGGTGCGCTTCATATGGGCGCCGGCAAGGGCTGCGAGATGCTTTCCGACCACGGTCGAACCGGTGAAGGAGACTTTCCGGATGATAGGATGGCGTATGAGATAATCTGAAACTTCGGATGGCACCCCGAAGACGAGATTGATCACGCCCGCAGGCAAGCCAGCATCCGCGAAACTGCGCACCAGCGCCATGCAGCTCGCTGGCGTCTCTTCAGGTCCCTTGACGATGATGGAGCAGCCGGCTGCAAGGCTGGCGGAGATCTTCCGCACGGCCTGGTTGATCGGAAAATTCCAGGGCGTAAATGCGGCAACCGGCCCGACCGGCTCCTTGGTCACGAGCTGGACAACATTGCCAAAGCGCGCCGGGACGATCCGTCCATAGGCGCGCCGCCCTTCTTCGGAGAGCCAGTCGATGATATCGGCAGCAAGGAGCGATTCAGCACTCGACTCGGTGAGCGGCTTACCCTGTTCGAGCGTCATGATCAATGCGATGCCGGCTGCGCGCGAGCGTATGAGATCGGCGGCCTTGCGCATCGTCCTGTATCGGTCAAAGGCCGAAACCTTTCGCCAAATCTCAAATCCCTCCTGAGCGGCCATGATCGCACGATCGAGATCGCCACGAGACGCATAAGGAGTTTCGCCAATCGGCTGGCCGGTTGCGGGATTGAGGATTTTTTCCGAGCGATCCGAACCCCCTTCCGTCCACTCGCCGGCAATGAACATCCTGATCTTGGGGTACACAGGTTCTGCCTGCGTGGCTTGTTCTCGGCGCATCATGCCCGCATCTCAATGTCCCCAGCGAAGAGACAGCGGGTTGAGCTCACGCGCAAGCTCGATCAATCCAGCTCTCGTCGCCGGATGGATCTGCTCGAGCGGATGCCGCACGGCTTCGCATTTGATCACGCCGCCTTCAGCCATTACGCTCTTGGTGGCGCGCAGGCCGCACTGGCGGTTTTCGAAATTGATGAGCGGCAGCACCCTTGCATATGCAAGAGCGGCTTCCTGCCTGCTGCCCCCTTTGTGATGATCGAGCACGGGGCGGAGCAAATCGGGCAACAGCGCGCTCGACATTGTTCCGCTCGCACCGGCATCGAGGTCCGCCATCATGGTGATGGCTTCCTCCCCGTCAAAAGGACCAATGATGACCTCACCGCCGAGCTCGATCAGACTGCGGAGCTTGGCAGCCGCAAACGGCACCTCGATCTTGAAATATCTGGCGAGCGGCACCTCGCAAGCGAGCCGGACGAGAAACGGGACCGTCAATGTAACGCCGGAGAGCGGCGCGTCCTGGACCATAATTGGAATCCCGGCGGCGTCCGCGACCCGGCCGAAATGCCCGATCATGGCGCCTTCATCCGCCTTGAGGCTTGGACCATGATAAGGCGGCATCAGCATGAGGAGGCTTGCGCCACGTTCGGCCGCATAGCGGGCGCGTTGCACCGCAATCTGCGTGCTGAAATGGCTGCAGGTCACCATGACGGGCTTGCGGCCCGCGACATGCGAGAGGCAGAGATCGACCAGAAGGTCACGTTCCTGATCAGACAGCAGGAACTGCTCGGAATAGTTGGCCAGAATGCAGATCCCGTCCACGCCTTGGTCGATCATGCAATCGAGCACGCGCCGCTGCCCTTCGAGATCGAGATCTCCAGATTCCGTAAACGGCGTCGGAGCGACCGGGAACAAGCCGCGATAGATGGGGGGTTTCGCATTTCTCATGTAGAGGATTCCAGACAGGAGGCAGTCAGTTGCTGTCTAACTCGATCAGCCCATCGCGAATATCCAAGGAGTGGAGCCGATGCCGTCGGACTGTTTGGACAGATTGACTGGCGTGGCGTCACAAACAAGATTGGTTGGAGGCTTTGTTCGCGTTGGAAGCCTTTCGCGCCTCTAGATCCAGCCAGGCGGCACCAGATCCGTCAGGATGGCAAGGCATTCAAACAGGAAGTAGCTTCCGAAAATCAGCTCGACGTTCTGGGCCGCATCGATATCGCGCACGATCGCCTTTCGGGTGAAGCAGCCGCCGGTGAGCATTCCAGGCGGGCGCGGGTCATCGGGAGCAGTCGGTGTCAGGTATTTCGAGCTCAGTTGAGTAACTGTGCGCTCCGCAAATAATCTATATTTGGCGCCCCCCTCAGGACCAAGTGCGGATGCGAGGCGCAGCGCCGCGGCGGCAGCGATAGCAGTGGCCGCAGTATCCCTGCTGGTGTTGGGGATCGCCGGATCGTCGAAATCCCAGAAGGCAATGAGATCCGCGGGGACATGGTCGATCCACCAGTCAAGAAGGCGGACGGCGTAGTCGCGCCATAGCGGTTCGTCGGGGCGGACCATGGCGGCGTGAGCGGTGTAGAGCATCGCCCATCCCTGCGCCCGGCCCCAGGTGCTGATATCGCTATATCCCTTGTGCGTGTGCGTTCTGAGCACCTTACCGGTGTGATCAAGGGTGGAAGACTGGATAACTGAATTGTCCTGCCGCACATGGATCTCCAGGACGCGCCGCATATGTGCATTGGCGACCTCCTCCATCCGGGCATCGGAAAGCTCGTCCGCGGCCCAATAGAGCAGGCCTGTCGCCTGGAGCGAGTCGATGCTGCTCTCGGAAGCTCCCACTGCGCTCGCCTCCTCGGCATCCCTGCCCAACGGTATCAGTCCGAGGTGTGGATCGAACATATCACGAAGCGATCTTGCTGCTGTCAGAGCCACCGCGCGGGCGTTTTCTTCCTTGAACAGGATGCTGCCGAGGGCGCCGGCATGATAGAAGCCGAAGCCCTTGAAGGCCGTAAGCCGCTCGGCACGCGGCAACATTCGGCTTAGCGCAGCACGCGCGTCTTCGATTGGGAACTGGCTGCGATCAGCGAGGTGCGCGAGCCAAAGCTCACCGACAAATGCCCCGCCGGTCCAATCACCATCGGGGGTAAACGTCCATTTTCCGTCGGCGGCACTCGCCCAGTGTGGCAAGCCCGAGCGTGCGGTGTCCCGAGTCTCGGCAATGCGCTTCAGCATACGCTCGCGCGCGGGCAGATATTGGCTTTCCGACATGGCTTCTGGTCCAACATAATACTCGCCGCGCGGCTTTGCCCTGGCGGCAACTTAAAGCTCTTTACCAACAGATCCTGGACTGGCGCGAACGGTTGGTGTTCACGAGACTTCCAATCGTGCTTGGCTGCATCTCTGCGGAGTAGCAAGCCTCGTCAGCAGCACCGCAGGGAAAGCCGCGTGCAAGTTTATGCCAATCACGATGACCCTCCGACGTAAGCGTGCTGCTTTCGACAATCCTCGTTGTTCGTTAGTGATGCGAGTCCGCAGCGCCGATGGCGCCGGTTTCATAAAGATGCTTCAATTTCCTAGCGTCATAGCCCAGCTCTTTCAGAATCTCTTCCGTTTGCGCACCGAGCTTTTGCGGCGGCAAACGCACGTCCGGCTGCTCGCCGTCGTAGCGCACGGGATGGCTGACAAGGGTGATGGGAGCTCCGGTCGCGCCGGTCACGACCTGAAAATTTTTGTTATGCGCGATCTGCGGATCCGCAACGACGTCGGCATAATCGTTCACCGCAGCGTGCCAAATTCCACGCGCCTCGAACAGGACGATGCATTCCATGGTTGAGCGTTTGGCGATGTTGGCAGCAATCATGGCTGAGGCCTCGTCCCGCCGGCGATACGCCTCCTCGTCAGGAATTCGCTGGTCGGCCGGAAGGCCAAGCGCGCCTGAGAGCGCCTCCAGCGATCCCAAAGAGATCGCAATGTGCCCATCGCGTGTCGCATAGATGCCGTAAGGCGCACCGTAGTACCAGCCGGCCACCGGGCCCGGCTGACGGACGTCGTCAGGCCTTTGGCCGTTCAGGTAGCAGGTAAAAGATTCCATCTGCAGGTCGAGCGCAGCCGACAGCAGGCTAACATCGACGCGGCAGCCCTGCCCCGTCCGCGCCTTCCGCACCAAGGCAGCCAGGATCCCCGCCGCAAACAAGGCGGCGCCGTGATGATCGATGGCGGAAACGCCGACAGCCCGCGGCCCCTGCTCGCGACTTCCGGTGATCATCGCAAGTCCTGATAGCGCCTGGATCAAGAGATCCTGGCCTGGGCGATCGACATAGGGCCCGTCAGGACCGTAGCCGGAGGCAGCGGCATAGATGATCTGCGGATTGATCTTCTTTGCATCCTCGTAGCCGAGACCAAGCTTGTCGAGCACACCCGGGCGGAAGTTCTCTGCGATCACATCCGATTTGGCGATCAGTTGCCTGGCGATGACCACGGCTTCGGGTTTTTTCAGATCGAGCGTGAGGCTGCGCTTGTTGCGGTTTCCCGTCAGAAGCAACATTGATTGGCCGTCAACCCGCTTGTCCGCCCCGCCCCATTTCCTCTGAAAGGCCCCCCCGGGCGGTTCCACGGCGATCACGTCCGCACCGAGGTCGGCGAGAAACTGCACGCCGACCGGACCCATCAGAAAGTGATTGAGGCTGAGGACTCGAATGCCCTTCAAAAGATCGACCATACATCCTTGCTTTCGGTTTTACCTGAAATCGAGGTGCTGGCTCTCGATTTCTGAAATCGATTTCAGACTTAGGCTGTGCGAGAAGCGGAGTCAAGCGAATCTACCAACTTTCGAATGAGATTCGCTTCATCCCGCTCCATCTGTGCATGAGAGGGGCAGAAAATAGCGCCGATGGCCCGCATACAGGGCTTGAGAAGGTAGCGCTCGTGATGGTTTAACCCTTTTGAGGGGAGACCCTCTCCTTCTCCTGGTTGACCAACGCAAATGGACAAGAAACCTGTAATCGCGCCCAAAGGCCGGCAGCAGCCGCGCGTGAAGATCGAGGACGTTGCCCGGAAGGCGAATGTGTCGCCGGCGACGGTGTCGCGGGTTCTCAATCACCCCGATATCGTACGGCCGGAGCTTCGCGACAGGGTCATGCGGCATATCAATGACCTCGCCTACACGCGCGATAGCGCAGCCAGAGCATTGAAATCGGGACGCATGCGGACCGTCGGCGTCATCGTTCCGACACTGGCGCTCGGTATCTTTGCAGAAGGCGTGGAAGCCCTCCAGAACCGCCTCAGCGAAAGCGGCTACACGCTGTTCATTGCGAATTCGCAATATGACCAGCGGCGTGAATTTCAGGAACTGCAAAGTCTCATTGAACGCGGCATCGATGGAATCGTGCTGGTCGGAGCTTCCCACGGACGGGAGCTGAGGAGCCTGATCGAACAGGCAGGCGTACCCGTCATCACCACCTATGTTGCCAAGGCCGGCGGCGGCATCCCCGCGATCGGAATCGACAACGAAAGCGCCACCCGCGAGATGACGGAGTATCTGCTAAGGCTTGGACACGTCCGTTTTGGCGCGATTGCCAACGTTGTCGCCGCGTCCAACGACAGATCCCGCGCCAGGCTCGAGGGAATTCAGCGCGCGCTGTCGGACGCCGGTCTCCCGCTCAAGCCGAGCCAGGTCGTCAAGGCCGATTATTCGCTTGCCCAGGGCCGTAGCGCCCTTCGTCAGCTCCTCACCGATCATCCGGACACGACAGCAGTCATCTGCACCACCGACACGCTTGCCATCGGTGCAATGGCAGAGGCTCGCAAGATGGGGCTGGCCGTACCGGCTACGCTTTCCATCACAGGATTTGACGATGTGGAGCTGGCGGCGCAAATGGACCCGCCGCTCACAACAGTCAGCGTTCCGGCAGCAGAAATCGGCCGGGGAGCCGCCGATTATCTCATCAATGCCATTGCCGGAAGTCCTGTCCCGAGAAGTGTCGTGTTGCCGTACCGGCTGGTCATGCGCTCATCGAGCGCCCCGCCGCGGTCCAGCGTCCGTCCCGCCCGTCGCGGGCGCAGTCGAGATCATTGACCGGGCCACGGTCCTGATAACTATTTCAGAACCGGAGGCTGGCGTCCGCATCCCAGGACCCGATGACGCAAGCTGCTCGCCCCTTATCATTATTCGCCCGTAAGTAGAGGTGGCTGAGCATGCGATGCGCCGCCTGCGCGATCGTCAATGGCACAAGAGACTTCTCAATGCTCGCGTTCAACGTGAACGGAGTGAACGGGCGCATGGTGGTGGCTGGCGCCCAGTTCGTGCAATCTATGATGCAGGCGATGATGCGCAAGTTCCAGGGCAGCTCGCAGCCGCGAGTGTCGCGCTTCGTCGGACTTGGGAGCGAGCGTGTCCATATAGGCGATCGATCCCTCGATTTGAGCAAGGACCGACACTGCATCCGCGGTGGCAAAGATGGGCATTCCGCCTACTTTGACATATACCGCACTGGTGTGCGCCGCAATGTCGGCCTCGCGTCCGGCGACACTGCCCCGAACGCGCAGCGCGATCCAACATGACTCGTTGATGGGCAGGGAGAGCTGCCCCTTGCACGACAAGCCTCCGCATCGAACCTCCTCGAGGACCGTGCCGTTACATATGAGCTCCACCCGCGCCGGCGGGACGCTGACCGATTCGATCCGCCAGTCGATCGTGAGGGTGCCGCCTGAACGGGGAAGGGACACCGTGCCTCCAGGGCGACGTCCTTCAACGGTCATCTCAACCAGAGGCCCGACAGTGATGAACGTGTCCCCGCTGCGTACGGCATCCATCCAGTTGCGATACGTGAAGTCGCGTTCGCCCAATCGCACATAGGTCCGTGAGCCCCCGAGGAGCGCGGCCGCGTCCATCTTGTCGGAGCCCGCCACCAGCGGCAGATGGTAGCCGATGTTGAGGTAGCGATACCAATCGGCGAGACCAAATGCGCTGAGCTGCGCGGTCCGCGGGTTGAACGACATCATTTCGATGGCGTCGACAAGGCCGAGCACAATGTCGGCCGCACGCTCCGCCTGCGGGTTCGGCGCATGGGGCATTACCACCAGCCCCCCTTGCTGACGGCAGCGCTCCGCCCAGTCGGCCATGGTCGCTTCCAGAACATGGCCGATTGCAGCTTCGTTGGACCCGCCGCAAGAGAGCGGATTGATCATCTCACCTTCATAGCCGAGCAGCGATATGTGCCCCAGAACCTGCATCCGGTTCTCCGTGCCGACCCGAACCAGGAATTCTCCGTCGCCGCCGAAATCCTTTGCCCCGAACGTCGTGCGTCCGTCGAAATCGGCGACGTTGGTGAATAGCTCGCCCCACTGTGCGGCGAGCAAGTTGACCACGTTGACACCCTCCGCCTTGCCCTCAAGCAGCGCTGTCTGCGGGCTTAGGAAATGGACGTGCGTATCAGAGCTAACCCATCCCTGTTCGCGCCAGCGCAGCACACGATCGAGCTCAAAGGTGAGAGTGTCCGTGCTTGCAGTGATGTCGACGATGGTGCGCAACGGGCGCACCTCAAAACCCCTGCAGATCTCTACGAACACGGGCCCGAGCGGCAGGTCCGCCTCGCAACTGCCGTCCACGTAGACGTACTGGTTCAGCCCATTGGCAAATTCGCCCGAGAAGTCCTCGAACCTGCCGGTATTGACCTTGCGGTGATGTCCCTTGGGTGGCAGATACTCCCCATGCGCACCATGGACATGCAACCGCGCGGCAACGCGCACGCCACTGTCCTTTTCCATGATGCGGATCTTGACCGGCCTTGTGGCCGGTTCGACTGTCGCCACATTGAGCGAGGCGCTTGCGTTACCGCCACCTTCCAACGATCGAAGCTCGAACATGTGCAAGCGGCCATCGTCGGAGCGCAGATAGAGTCTTGCGTCCGGATGCGCCGAGTACTCAACGATGACTTCGCTCCCGCAGCGCACGGGCTGCACATCAACTTTGGCGCCCAGCCAATCCGCTCTGGAGTACTCGAGCACTGCGCGTGCCGAGATGACCGTGCCGAGGTCCATGCCGATCTGCTGGCCCCGATCGTCGACATCGAGCTCGCCAAGCTTGTTCAGATGGAACCCCGGCGGCAGCCTCACCTTCAGCTTGCGACGGCCCTGGAGGCGCAGCGGGTGCTGGGTGAGCGCTGTCGTGGTCACCGCAAACACAAGCGAGATTTCCTGTTCCGCGCGCAAGCTCAACGCCGAAAGCTCCTTGTCCGGATAAGGATTGGGGAGCGCGTAAAGCCACACGTTCTCACCTTGTCGATCCATGCGTCCCGATTGGGTGCGAGCCTCGCCCTGGAAGAAGTTCGCCCCCGGCGCTCTGCCGAGTACAAAGTCCTCGCCGGTGCTTGCATGTACGATGGGCGCGCGTAGCGGCAAGGCGGCGAACGCACTCGCACTCCAGGAGATGTGGTTCTGCTGGATCGCGAAGCGGCGCAGCACCGGCACGTCGGTCTCGCTGCCGTCGGCATAGCGGAGCCCGTATGTCGCCACCCGGTCGCCGAGTGGATTGCCTTCTACAGGCAGCGTAGCCGGGCCGATCTCTCCGAAACCCTCGGGGCTTGCACTGGGGCGGTCTGCCGCCACTTGCACGAACAGCACATAGCTCGCCATCGTCGGCGGCAACGCGATTACGGCAGGAGGGGCGCCGGGGCGCAGCTCCAGCACATCCGGCCCTATTTCGCTGCCGAAGAGAAAGGGCATGCCGCGATGGGTCTGGAGCCCGCGAAGTGAATCGATCCAGCCGGTGTCACCCGGGCGGGCGGCGAACCCTTCACCGGCATTTGCGCGCTCGGCGTTGAAATATCGCTTCAAGTCCACAGGCGTGAAGTGCGGCGATGAAGGTGTTTTCATGCTTCGGACTCCAGTTTCAGCAACTCAGTGCCTCGCAAGCATTCTTTGTTTGTTGTGAATGACTGCTCGCGCAAGGACGCTTGCGCCGACCCCATGCTCATGCCGAGCATGAAGAGATACGCGCGAGCCCTTATGTTTTGCAGCTAACGTGGACGCCTTGCGTCCGTCGCGGGCACGGCGAAGCGCAGGGGCAGAGCGTGTTCATTCACCTATGTAGAGGCAGCCGCGCTTCTTTGCGATCTGGTAGACCAGCACGCTCAGGAGCGCGATCAACGATCCGTAGACGGGAAACATCCAGGCGATGTGCTCGCGTTGCAACCAAACCAGCAGATAGGGTGACGTCCCGCCAAACAAGGAGACGCCGAGCGCATAGCCGAGAGCCACTCCGGTGGTCCGCACGGCGCGCGGCATCAGCGTGGTAGCGATGAAGTTATAGAGGGCCATGTTGAAGCCCACGATCGCGCCGCCGAACACCGTAACAAAGAAGAACGTGACGATGCCTTTTTCCGAATAGAGCAGTGTCAGGAAGAAGCATGGGATGAGCAACAGGCGCAGCAGCGCGAACGCGCGCGAGGGTCGCACCTTGTCCGCGAAAGCGCCGACAAACGGCGCCGTTGACATCCAGATCAGGACCATCAGGGTCATGATCCCGTACACATACGTGCTGTCCTCCTTGAAGACCGTATTGGCCATGTTGGGAAGACCGGTGTTCCAGGCATAGTTGGCGATCTGCACCGACCCGATCACCAGGATGACGGCGAGCAGCGAAAGGCGGACGCTCCATAGCGTTTTCCACACACCGCCAGTCGATTCCTGAATGCGCGAAGACTCGTCTTGCCGATGCATGGCTCGATTGATCAAGGTTTCCGGCACCGTCGTGCGCAGATAGATGATCAAAAGGCCCAGCACGCCGCCGACCGCAAAGGGTATACGCCAAGCCCACTCGCGCATGGCTTCAGGTGCGACCGAGGCGCTCACCAGGAAGGCAACTAGGCTGGATCCAAGGCTTCCCAATTGGATGAATGTGCCGCCAATCAGACCGAGATAGCGTCCCTCCTTACCAGGTGGCGCCAGTTCAATTGCAATGGCGTTGGCGACACCAGCTTCAGCGCCTGTGGCAAACCCCTGAATCAGCCGCATGATCAGCAGCGCTATGGCCGCCGTGACGCCGAGGTCCTTGTAGGTGGGCAACAAGGATATCAAAAGCGAGCAAACCGCCATGGCCGTGACAGAGATCAGCATGACGCGCTTGTGGCTGATGCGATCTGCGACCGGCCCCAGCAAAACAGCGCCCAGCGGTCGAGCGCAAAAGCCCGCGCCGTACACGGCAAGTCCCGCCAGCAGCGAGGTGGTGGGATCATCGGAAGGGAAGAAGTGCGGCGAGAGAAACGCCGCCATTACGCCGTAGACATTCCAGTCGTACCACTCTAGCGCCACCCCTCCTCCAAGGCCGGCGGTCATTCGCTTGTTGGCAGTTTGCTTGTCAAGCTGGACGGGTACAGCGCTGGGCTGAGCAATGATGTTCATGGGTCCTCGGGCTCTATTGATGACTTAATGATTTTGCGGGTCGCGCGAGAACGAGCAGCCGCTCGTCGGCTCAACTGCGCCCGCCGCGAGCGGGGGTCTACGAGAGCGGCGGCCTTGAGCAGGCCGGACCGCGGAAGCGCAAGCGCAACAGCTGCCCGGGATGCCGGCGGAAAGTCCGCCTGGCTTCACGTAATTGCGGGCCTCGCCTCACGAGCGGCCATTGCACGATCCTAATGGCGCAGGACGCCTTCATCGTTGCTTCCGACTTGCGCGGCGACTCGCATAAAGCGCGCGCGAGATTCCGTGCCATTCCCATGGCCAGCCTTCCTCCTGTTGCTCTAAGCGCGCTTCTGAAGAAGCTGATGTTCTTGTTGGACAGCGCGGCGTCACAAGACCCGTCGCATCGTCAATGAGATCCTTCAGATGTGACCCACTCTCGCCGGCCGCATCCTTCTGGTTTCCCGCAGTACCGGGCATTTCGACATCGAGTTCTGAAATCGATTTCAAGATTAGTAAGAATTCGGAACTGCGGAGTCAAGCCGTTTTTTACGGGTGAAGCCCGCCTCATGGTCTCCGTCGGCTCCGCGTTGAGCAAGGTGGCTCAGCGCCGCTGAGGCTGGTTCTTCCAAGAAGAGGCTTCTGGATGCCTCGTTGCGAAGAAATCGATTTCAGTCTAAGGCGTGGTTCTCATATTCCTTCAGGAGAACCGCTCCATGTCCGAGACGCCCGATCTCATCCTCTCGACATCTGTCGCGCCCCACGTGCGCCTATTGACGCTGAATAGGACATCAAAACGAAACGCCTTGAGCAACCAGTTGATCGTGGAGCTTGGCGCCATCTTGCGCCGTGCCGCAATCGATGAGGATGTCCGCTGTGTCGTGCTTTGTGGCAGCGATGCGTTCTTCTCTGCCGGAGCCGACATCAAGGAGATGCGGGAGCGCGGCTTTGAGGCAATCGACAATTCCGCCCGACGTTCTGCCTGGGGGGATGTCGCCAATTTCCCCAAGCCTCTCATTGCCGCGGTCGAGGGCATTTGCTTCGGCGGCGGCCACGAATTGGCGCTGCTCGCGGATATCGTGATAGCAGGTGAAGGGGCGGTATTTGGGCAGCCTGAGATCAACATCGGAATATTGCCCGGCGACGGCGCAACGCAGAGGCTGACACGCGTGGCTGGCAAATCACTGGCCATGCTGATGATCCTGAGCGGCCAATCCATCACGGCGCGGAGTGCGATGCAGGCCGGCCTTGTGGCGGAAGTTGTCGAAAGCGGCAGGGCGCAGAGGCGAGCGCTCGAAATAGCCGATCTGATAGCGCAAAAGCCTCCCCGCTCGGCTGAACTTGCCAAAGCTGCCGTTCTCGCCGCCTTTCAGACCACGTTGGACGCCGGGCTCGAGTTCGAGCGGCAAGCGATACGTCACGCTTTCAGCACAGCTGACCAGAAGGAGGGAATGAACGCCTTCTTTGACAAGAGGCCGCCGAATTATCGCGGGAAGTAGCCCCCCGCGATTGGCTCGCACGCGGCGCCGGCGAAGCTCGCCCGCGCAACATGCGACATTCAACACTCCTTCGGCTCGACCGGGCCGGCGCTACGGGCGACGATCTCGTATTGGCCGGCCTTTGCCACGCCAATGTACATGTTCATCCTGCAGTGGCGCTTGCCCGGCACCATCTCCGCCGGCCCGCCAGGCCCTTCCGCAATCTTGGCGTGGTCAAGCGCGGCAGCGACAGCCTCGCGGTCAATTGTACCGGCTTCCCTCACTGCGGCTTCCCACAGCTTCAGTCCTCGATACGTGCCGGTCGCGGCGCTTCCTGCTGAGAACCGGAACTTGCCCGGAAACTGCTTTTCGTAGGCCGACTGAATTTTGGCGCTCACCGGATCTTCCGCCGCGAGCGCCTTGTAATAGTCGAGGCTGCTGGCGAGGCCTTCGATCTCGTGAGCCTGGTTCATTTCGAGCGTGTTCTCGTCATAGTAGACGCAGCCCAGCTGTCCCCCATTCCTAGAAAAGCCCGCTTCATAAAGCTGTTTGAAGAACGAGCCGACGCCCGGGGGGATAACACTGTTGAAGACCACGTCTACCTTGTTGGACGTGATGCGGCTCACGGTCGATGAAAAATCGATTTGGTCAAGCGGGTAGTACTCCTCGAACACCACCTCCCCGCCGCTGCTCTCGATCACCTTGCGCGCATAGGCATTGATTGTTTGCGGCCAGACGTAGTTTGATCCAGGCAGCGCGAAGCGTCTGCCACCGTTCTTGATCAACCACGGAATGAACCGGTCGCAATTCTGCGCCGGTACCGGCCCGGTGCAAAACAGATAGGGCGTGCACTCCCTGCCTTCGTAGGCCTGTGGATAGATGTAGAGCGTCTTGCCACGAGAGATGATGATGTCCTTGATGGCGTTGCGCATCGAGCTCGCAATGCCGCCGAGTACCAGGTCGACCTTGTCTCGTTGAATCAGCTTGCGGACATTGCCAACAGCGACGGACTCGTTGGACGCGGTGTCTTCGATCAGGAGGTCGATCGGGCGCCCCAAGGGACCACCGTTCTCGTTGATCTCGCTCGCGACCATGCGCGCGACATTGGCGTCGGTATTCCCGGCAAAGCCGAGTGCCCCCGTAAGGTCGGTGGCAATGCCAATCCTGATCGGGCCTTCAGCGGCGTTGGCCCAGTCAGGACGGATCACCCAGCTGCCCGGGCCGGCCGCAATGGCCGCAGACACAAAGGCGAAATTGCCGAGAAAGCGGCGGCGGCTGAGTTGCCGGTGATCATTCAACATGGAACTGACCTCCCCTTGGCTCATGGCCTTAATCCACGCGCCCTGCTCTTTCCTGGGGGGCGCGGTAACCGGAACGCTATCCGTCATTTTTCGGTTTCAAGTCGGCTCTTCGGATCAACTTTTTAAAATCGCGAACGAAGTGCAGCAATCAGGACAGTCTGAAAAGCTCCCTCGCGTTCTCGCCAAGGATCCTGACCGCCAAGCGCTCTGCGTCTCGGGGGCGAAAGTAGCCGCTCGCAACTTTTTCTTTCAGAACCTCGCCGATGAGCCGGCGTGCGCCCTGTATCGCGGCAAATGTCTCCTCAACGTGAAGACAATCTCCTCCGATCATCATTCGCGATTCATCCGGCAAGACTTCAATAGCCTCGTGCAGGGCCAGCTTGAAATGGGACGGGCTCAACAGGAAGGACCAGCACAAATCGAGCCAAACATTGCGGTACACAAAAGCCATTCCCAACAAGTCCCGGCTCCAGGGATAGGCCAAATGCATCAGCAGAAAACGGGTCCGAGGATGACGCTCAATCAACCCGGTCATGCGTAGCGGGTGGGAGCCGCTTATGATTGCCGTTCCAAGATGAGTTTGGACTGGCAGGCCGGCTTCGCCTGCGAGCTGACAAAACAAATCGACGACAAAGTCACAGAAAGCCTTGCGCGCCGCAGGGGATGGAGACCTTTGTCCCCAGGCCTGCCGAGCGAGGTCCTCGTTCGGTTCGTCAAAGCTTAGATCGCGGTCATAGGCGAGCGCGTTTTTGAGCGCAACGTGATTGCGCCGGGCGCAGCCGGCTACGAGCTCCCGGATTGCGTCGCAATAATCGTCGAAGGTTTTCACCTCCATGCCGAGGCGCCGCAGCAACGTATGGCCGCAATTTCCATTGTGATCGCGAGATTCCGGGTGCCAGCCGAGGGCGAATGCATTGATCCGCAGGACCGCATCGTAACTTTGCCCTAGGACCGGCCGCGGATCCATCAACGGATCGAGAAAAGGGTCCGTTACGATCCTTCCGATGGCGGCGCGCCCAATGACTTCACTTGGCCATGTCGCCTCCCTGTGGCGCAAGCGCACCAAAGCGTCTACTGCCTCCCAGTTGTCGCGCGTGATTCCGGTTTCGGCGACGCCGTAAAGCTCGGCGACACCGCCGGCGAGGTTACGAACGAATGCATTTGAGCCGCTCCTCTCCAGGAACGGAGCAAGGGCCTCCCAGGTGGTTGGCTCGGTAGCGGTAGATAACATATCGCCAGTCGCCTTGGGCTCGGATGGCAGGACGTGGCTTGTCCAAGCCGCATAGCTCTGCTGGAACAGTTTCAAAAGATTCACGTCCCGGCTATGTGCGACCTCGGACATGTGATGTTCATGGACATCGACGACCTGGCACGCATTCACAAAATCGCTCATGGTTTTGGACATCGTCCCTCTCTGTTCAGTCATCGCAAGGAACTTCAACGCGCCATCTTTCGGGCGTGGGATGGCAGCCGGGACGCCTCTACGGCGCCAGATACGTCAAGAGCCGCGGGTCGTCGCGCAGCTGTTGCGACGGGCCCGACAGCGCGACACGGCCGCGATCGACCACATAGGCCTGCTCCGCGACGCGCATTGCGAGATCGAGATGTTGCTCGACGATGATGATCGCGATCTCTCTGGCTAGTTCGATCAAGCGCTCGGTGATCTCCTCGATGACGCCGATCCAGACACCCTCGGTCGGCTCATCCAGCAGGAGGAGTTTGGGGTTTCCGAGCATCGCGCGGGCGATTGCGAGCATCTTGCGCTCGCCACCGGACAACGTTCCGGCCGGCTGATCCAGACGCTGGCCGAGTTTTGGAAACATCATCATGACCCGGTCCACTGCCGATCTATCGCGGTGCAAAAGCGATCCGACGGCGAGATTGTCGCGCACCGACAGGCGCCCGAACACTGAATGCTCTTGCGGCACATATCCAATGCCGGCCCGCACCCGCTCTTCGGTTCGGCGGCGATCGATATCTTGGCCGTTGAATTGCACGCCGCCCCTCCATGCCGGCAGTTCGCCCACGATCGCCTTCATGAGCGTGCTCTTTCCGGCGCCGTTACGGCCGAGGACGGCCACACCGCCCCGCGGTGGGACGGTCATATTGACACCGAACAGCACCTGGCTGCGTCCGTAGCCGGCGTCGAGATGCTTGAGATTGAGGAATTCAGGCACGGCGCAAATAGATCTCCTGGACGCTTCTGTTGGCCTGGATCTCGGCAACCGTCCCCGACGCCAGAACCTTGCCCTGATCGAGCACGGTTAGCCGGTCGCAGATGTCTCGGATGAAATCCAGGTCGTGCTCCACGATGACAAGCGAGCAATGCTGCTTGATCGGCTGCAGCAACTCGCCCGTGACGCGGCGCTCCTCAAGGCTCATGCCACCGGTCGGCTCGTCCAAGAGCAGAAGGCGCGGCCGGCATGCGAGCGCCATCGCGATCTCCAGCCATTGCTGCTGACCGTGAGAAAGGGTCGCCGCAGCATCAAACGCGCGATCGGCGAGCCGGAACTGGAGGAGCAACGTCATGACCTCCTCGTGCAGTCGTCCCCGACTGCGCGAGAACGCCAGATCCAGCAGTGAGGACCGGGCCTGCAGCGCGAGCAGGATGTTGTCGTATAGCGTGAGGGTCGGTAGCACGGCGGTGATCTGGAATTTCAGGCTCATGCCCGCTCGCGCACGCTCTGGCGGCGTCAACGAGGTGACGTCAGTATTGATGAATGTCACCTTGCCTCGCGTCGGCACTAGCGCACCTGCAAGACACTTCATCAGCGTGCTCTTGCCCGAGCCGTTCGGCCCGATCAGGCCATGAAACTCTCTCTCGCCGACGCTGAGCGCCGCTCCGTCCAGCGCGGTGAGTTTGCCAAAGACCTTGGAGATGCCGGCGGCTTCAAGGAGCGGCATTGCGCTTCTCCTTCAGGCTCGGGCCGAAATGACCTACACGTTCCCGCTCGCCCAGCACGAGGCTGATCAAGCCGAGGGGGCGGAACAGAATGACGAGCAACAGCAAAACGCCGAGAATGATCGGCCAGATATCGCGATAATTGTCGGAGAGCCAGAAGCTGAGGCCCTCAACAATCGCGGTGCCGATGACCGCACCGATCAATGTCCCGGAGCCGAACAAGACGTAGAGCACGACCTGGGTAGACATGACCACGCCCAGCATGTTCGTCCAGACGAAGCCCTCGTGAAACGCATAGAGGCTGCCGGAAGCACCTGCGATCGCGCCGCTGATTGCGAATATGATGGCCTTCAAATGCTGCACATTGTAGCCGAAGAAGGCGATGCGCTGTTCATTCTCTCGCAATCCCGCCAGTGCCAGACCGAACTGCGACCGCAGCAAAAAGCGCGACAGAAGGTAGATCAGAACCAGAATGGCGAGAACCAGATAGTAAAATCCTGGTCCCTCGCTCAATTCGTGCGAGCCGATTGTCATCGGCGGGATCGAAGGGATACCGTTCTGGCCGCCAAGATAATGAGAACCCCGAGCGAGCCGATCGGCTGCATAAGCTCCGGTCATAGTACCAAGCGAAACGAAGACCACACTGGAGGGGTGACGGCCAAGCAGCAGGAAACCTGCCAGCAACAATGCCGCTACAAAACCGATCAAGGTTCCGGCCGGAAGAACGGCAAAAATCGATGCGACCCCGAAATCGCGTGAAAGCAGCGCCACACCGTAGCCGGCCGTGCCGAAGAACAACGACTGACCCAAGCTCAAGATCCCGGCATAGCCCCACACCAGGTCGAACGACAACGCGAAGAGGCACAGGATGAGCACTCGCGTTGCATAGACAGTGATGTAATCCCGCAGGACGAGCGGTGCGATCGAAGCGGCAATCAGCAATGCCAGTTCGAGAATTGGAAGCACCTTCGTTCGCCCTGCGATGGCAGATGCCATGACGGGCGAACGAGCAGCTTCAATCACGTGTGGCGGGGGCTGTGTGCCAGTGCCGGTCGATGACATCAGCACTCCTTCGGATCGACCAGGCCGGCGCTACGCGCGACAATCTCGTACTGGCCGCCCTTCGCCACTCCAATGTACATGTTCATCCTGCAGTGGCGCTTGCCGGGCGCCATTTCGGCAGGCCCGCCCGGCCCTTCCGCAATCTTCGCGTGGTCGAGGGCGGCGGCTACCGCGTCGCGGTCAATTGTGCCGGCCTCCTTCACTGCAGCCTCCCACAGCTTTAATCCTCGATAGGTGCCGGTCGCGGCGCTGCCTGCCGAGAACCGGAACTTGGCTGGAAATTGTTTGTCGTAGGCCGATTGAATCCTGGCGCTTACCGGATCCTCCGCCGCAAGCATCTTGTAGTAGTCGAGGCTGCTCGCGAGCCCTTCAATCTCTTGGGCCTGGTTCATTTCCAGGAAATTTTCGTCGTAATAGACGCACCCCAGCCGCCCGCCGTTTTTGGAGAAGCCGGCTTGATAGAGCTGTTTAAAGAACGGGCTGACGCCGGGCGGGACAATGGCGTTGAAAACCACGTCGACTTTGTTGGATATGATCCGGCTAACTGTGGAGGAAAAGTCAATCTGGTCGAGCGGGTAGTATTCTTCAAAGACGACTTCGCCACCGCTGCTCTCGATCACCTTGCGTGCATAGGCGTTGATTGTTTGCGGCCAAACATAATTGGAGCCAGGCAGGGCAAAACGCTTACCACCATTTTTGATCAACCAGGGAATGAACTGGTCACAATTCTGTGCCGGTACCGGTCCCGTGCAGAACAGATAGGGCGTGCACTCTTTACCTTCGTAACCTTCCGGATAGATATAGAGCGTCTTGCCGCGAGAGATAATGACGTCCTTGATCGCATTGCGCATCGAGCTCGAGATACCGCCAATCACCAAGTCGACCTTGTCTCGCTGGATCAGCTTTCGCACATTTCCCACGGCGACGGATTCGTCGGAGGCAGTATCCTCAATCAGGAGTTCGATCGGGCGTCCCAACAGGCCGCCGGAGTCGTTGATCTCCTTGACCAGCATGCGAGCGACATTGGCGTCAGTGTTGCCGGCAAAGCCAAGTGACCCGGTAAGATCGGTCGCAATGCCAAGCCTGATCGGGCCTTCCGCAGCATTTGCCCAATCCGGGCGAATTATCCAGCTGCCCGGACCCGCCGCGATGGCGGCGGAGGCGAAGGCGAAATTGCCGAGAAAGCGGCGGCGGCTCAGTTGACGGCTGGCGTTGATCATCGGTTGACCCCTCTTCCCGAAACAAGGCCTTGCGGCCGGAACTTGATGAAAATGATGGCAAGCACGAACACCAGAACGTCGGCGATAACCGGTGACATCAGCCAAGGCAGCCAGGCACTGAACGTGCCGATGACGCCGGCGCCAGCGACTGGGCCGGCGAAGGACCCGACCCCACCGACCATCACAGCAACGAAACCCTGGATAAGAAAGCGGATGCCGAGATCGGCGAACAATGAAAAGACCGGCACGATCAGCGCGCCGGCGAGACCCGCGAGTGCCGCACCAAATGCAAAGGTGACGCTGTAGATCATGCCCGTGGAGATGCCCGAGGCACGCGCCAGCTGTGGGTTCTCCAGCGAGGCGCGGACTCGCAGGCCGAACGAGGTGTAGGCGAGCAGAGCATGGCTCGCGGCCATGACCAGCAAAGTGATGATGACGATGACGCCGCGCCAGGCGGCGAAATGCAGACTGCCGATCGTGATAGAGCCACTGATTGGCTCCGGCACCGAGAGATACAGTCCCCCGGTCAGGCCGCGCACGGCTTCGCGAATGATCAGCCCCAGCGCATAGGTGCCAAGCATGGCGACGATTGGAGCGGCATAGAATCGGCGCACCACGAGTTTTTCCAGGACGAAACCAAGCGTGCCGACCGCGACGGGCGCGGCAAGCATGCCGAGCGGGACCGGCAAACCGACGCTGTGCATGAGATAAGTGACGTAAGCGCCGAGCAGGACGAACTCGCCTTGGGCGAAGTTGAAGATGCCCATCATGCTGGCAATGATCCCGAGACCGAGCACGACCAGCACAACAATGGCACCGAAGCTCAAAATCTCGAAGGTCGCGATAAGTAGCGTATCCATGCTGCTGCGTCACATTCCTTGGGCTTGCGAGCACAGCTTCTTCACGCCGACCGCGCGAAGGCGTGAGCTACTCGTTGGAATGCGAAGGGCTGCTGTCACAAGAGCGCTCCTGGAAGGTCATCCCGGCAATGGGAGTTGCAGGCGATGGTGGGCTTCTAGGGCGGCCCGCCTGTCGGCGCTTCATTCACGACATGCGGCTCGAGATTGCCTAGATCAACGTAGGGAGATTTGGGTAATGTTGGGTAATGTTGGCCAGGCGACCGACATTGCGGACACGTTAAAGAGGTCCTACGGCGGGTCGCCGGCCGTTCTCGCCAGCCCAATTTCGATGCAGCCAAAAGCGATAGAGAGCTATCCGCATGCCCTCACCGCAGGCTCCCGCAAACGCGCGCGTCGTTAGCGCCTACCGAACTATCGGAGGAAACCAGAAGAGCTGACGCACCATTTGCGATGGCCGCAGGCCGTGAGTTCAGCACCGAGAAGGCATCAAGTCATTGTGGCCGAGCACCTGGCTTGCCGACCAGCGGAAATGTGAATTCAATTCCCGCACCCGCAAACGTGGTCCACAGAGTCTGCAGCAGATCGTCGGATGCGGGAGGCGTGTCATTGTACTCTTCGAGCCGCCTGATGACGGCGCACGATAACCCGCTTCGCTCGGCCAACTGCTTCACCGACCAGTTCAGCATCCCCCATGCGGCTCGCAATTGCCTCCCCGTGAGCTTCGATGCGGCTCTCCGCTCCCTTGCGAGTATATCGTAATGCGCGTCGATCTACACGCCGAGCCACTCCCTTACACCGCCATAGCTGTTGCCGAGCGGTACAGCGTGCATCGATGGCAACGAGAAGGTCGCTGTCGGCGCAGTGATCATCGAGTCCGGCATCTGGGTTGCGACGATGACGGGCTTGGCAACAAGCCGGCAGGCCCTGACGAACTCCTTTTGCCGGCCCAGCACCTCCTCAGGGGGATTTCAACCCTGAGGTCGCCTCGCGCGACCATGATGGCGTCTGACAAGTGGATCATATCCCAATACGATCAAGCGCCATCGGGGTCTCGATCTTGGCAACGCCACCGGCGGCCTCACCGATCAAAGCTCGTGCCTCGACCAGGTCAGATGGTTTCTGAACAAAGGACAGCAACCCAGTCGACGCCAAGCTCGAGGCCGAACGCAAGATCGGCTCGATCCTTCTTGGTTAGAGGCGAGATCTTGAGCAGCGCGCCTGGCAGGCTGGCGCCCTTGTGATCACGGATGACGCCGCCGATCACAACGCACGCCATTCTCCGTTCAGAACCGAGCTTTTCGACGACTAGCTAGACGAACGCCCATCGTCAATGAGCAGGGCCTGACCGGGATAAGCGGCTGCGAATATTTCTGGATGAGGCCGCGGGATTGACTGCTTCCCGCCTGTCTCTTAGCGCGAAGCAGACCGTCTCCCCGGCATCCAGCGCGAGCTTGCCTTCATCGAGCCGGCCAATGCGGATCTTCGGGCCTTGCGGATCCTGCAGCACGCCGATCGGCCGATTGAATTCCAGCTCCAGCGCACGGATCGAGACGAGCACACGGGCGTGATCGTCATGGGTCCCCGCGGCTGAAGTTCAGCGTGAAAGTATCAGCCCCCGAAAGATAGAGCGCACAAAGCTTTTCAGGTGATGCGGTTGCCGACCCAACGGTTGCGACAATCTTGGCATGGCGTGAGCGGCGCATCGTGCCCCTCTAGTTCAGAAGATAAGTTCAGCATCAAACGAGATAGGGCCGCTCACAAGGTATTCAAAGCGAGCTGGCCGACGTTGCGCACTTTCGCTCTCTCCACCGTCCGTCGTTGCTGGACCAAGAGGTGAAAACACTGCACTTATGCACCGGATGCCGCCGCCGTCTGTCCCTGATGGGTGGATTGTACGATGCTGTTCACCGCGCGGTAGGCGAACACGATGGCTGGTCCGATCGTAATGCCGGCCCCAGGGTAGATCCCACGCATCGGTGAAGTCATGTCGTTGCCGCAGGCATAAAGACCTGCGATCGGCACGCCGTTTCCATTTAGGACCCTTCCGCCAGGATCCGTTGACAGGCCGGTCGCAGTTCCAAGGGTCGCCGGGACAATCGGGAGCGCAATGAATGGCCCGTTCTTGATAGCTCCAAGGTTCGGGTTTTTCTTTCCAACCGCGGGATCTCCCAGGGTTCGGTTGAAAGCCGATTCACCGCGTTTGAAAAGCGGATCGCGCCCTTCAGCTGCGTGGGCATTATGTTCTTCAACGGTCTTTTGGAGCTCTTGCGGGTCGAGGCCCAATTCCGCCGCAAGCTCCGCAATCGTCCGGCCAATCTCGATGTAACCCAAGCGGGCATACTTCTTGATACTCAAAGTCCAGGGCCAGGGGAGCAGGTGTCCCATGCCTCTGAGGCGGACGAATTCCTTGTCGCAGATGAAATAGAACCGCTTGTCCGCCGGATAGCCGCTATTGAACATGGCAAGACAGATGTCATGGTACGAATTGGATTCATTGACGAAGCGCTTAGCATTTGGCCCCACCGCGATGACACCTGGACGGCCACGATCGAGCCAGCCGTACGGGACCACTTGCGAGGAGCGGCCGTTCCTGAGGATCGACACGGGCGTCCAGAATCCACTCGATGCAACGTCATTATCGATCGCAGCTCCGAGCCTGCCTGCGAGCGCAATGCCGTCTCCTGTGACATCGCTGTGGGCCAGCGTATCATTGTGCTGGTGG
Organism: Bradyrhizobium genomosp. I (2014); assembly: GCF_000261685.1. Lineage (GTDB taxonomy): Bacteria > Pseudomonadota > Alphaproteobacteria > Rhizobiales > Xanthobacteraceae > Bradyrhizobium. The sequence continues at coordinate 48,467 of NZ_AJQE01000286.1, forward strand.
GCTCGGCTGAGCTGGGCTCGCAATTTACCGTTCCGCGCAAAGCCACCGGTTGCCAGGATTACTCCGTGCGAGGCTCGGACGCGGAGATCCGTGCGATCCCGCTTGAGGAGTGCGCCAGTAACTCTCCCTCCCTCCCTCATCAGATCAACCGCTGGGCAGCTTGGCCAGATTTCAGTGTCGTATCTGCGAAGGCTTGCCAATAACCGCGCGATCAGAGCATTGCCGCCACTGAGTTCAGTGCCCCTCCTGTAGCGCAGCCGGTCGCCTGCGTAGCGGCTGACCCGGCGAAGGACGTGCTTGAGCGAGGCAGCCGACTGGAAGGGATTGAGAAAGCTTCTGACCTCGCCGGACGAAATCATCATGCCGCCGAGCACGACGCGAATCGGATCACTTATCAGGTCGAAATCCTTGCCGAGAAGCCGTCCGTCGTAAGCTGCGGGGCTCAGCGCCCGGCCCATGTCGATCCCGCCGATCTGGCTCGAATGATAATCCGGAGCGGAGGCCAGTGTGAACTTGACTTCACTCCCATTCTCCAAGCTGGCGAGCGCCGTTGGGCCGTCTTCAAGATAGGCATCCACGAAGTCGGGGCGATAGTAATCGCCAAGTTCGTGTTGCAGATAGATCTTCGCATTCGCAATCGAATCATCGATTTTCGCCGCTCGAGCCTGCATTGAGCATGGAACCCAGATCATGCCGTTCGAGAGGGCGGTCGTGCCACCGAGCCGGCCAGACTTCTCGCATACCGTCACGCGAAGTCCGGCTTTTGCCGCATAGAGCGCCGCGGACAGCCCGGCAGCGCCGCTGCCGATCACGAGCACGTCCGTCTCCCAATCGTGCGTCGGCTTGTTCGCTTTGGAGGAGGAAGCGGTACTAGGTTTCAATTTGGTGATCGGGTTGTTCATTCCTGCCTCGGTGCAGATTTCTGCATTGATTGCTGACGCTTTCGCGGGAGCGGAACGGCTTTGAATTCTTCGGCTGCAGCTTTCACCGCCCGCTCGATCGGAATCCGTTCGATGGAGGAGGCGCCAACGAAACCGACACATCCGGTAGACCGGTAGACTTCCGAGGTATCCTGGGGCTCGGCGATTGCCCCGCCATGGCAGAGAAGGATGACTTCCGGCCGAACGGCTTGAGCGGCAGCATTGATCTCGTTGATGCGCCTGATGGCCTCTTCGATCGACTGTCCCGCCTCATGACCCACAAGCCCGCCGCGCGTTGCGCCGACATGTGGGACAATGCAGTCGGCTCCCGCGGCTGCCATCGCCTTGGCATCGTGCGGGCTTGCGACATAGGCGAGGGAGAAGATGTTCTTCTTGCGGGCCGCCGCGATCAGCTCGACCTCACGCTCGAAGCCGAGCCCGACGCGGCCACGACGCTCGCGCCATTTCTCACCCATCGTTGAAATGGTCGGGTAATTGATCACGCCGGAGAATCCGGCAGCCCAGAACTTGTCCAAGAGATCATCGAGCTCGAGCCGGAGGGGATCCCAGGCCTCGACACCGCCTATAACAGGAACCGAGGAGACGACGTTGCGGATCTCCGCCGCGAGCTCGAGCGTGCGCGCATTGGAATCGCCGATCCGGCTCGTCGGCAGCCCCATCAACCGCGACAGCCCGGTGCTGTAGACCACGAGCATGTCGGCGCCGCCGAGAGCTGCGCATTTTGCGACGAGGCCGCAACTGCTCGCCGCGGCAAGCACTGCCTTTCCAGCCTCAACTTGAGCTGTGATCTTTGCGAGTATTTCGGCCCGATCAAACATCCGCAACTGATGAATCTCCTGGTGTCAATTGTTCGACGATCCACGATGCGGCCGCCTCCGCAAATTCCGGATCATTGATGTGACAATCCAGCTCGCGGGCGATGATCGATCGCGGCAGATGTCGCCTGACCGCGTCGAACCAGGCCCTATCGGCTTCAGGGTTTCGAAAGATGCCGCCGTCCCGGTCATAGTCAGAGACCCCCTTGACCGGCCACAGAACGAGGGCGGGCGCCTTTGCTTGCGAAAGGCGCTCGGCTGTGAGCCTGCCTATGCGCTCATTCTCCGAGACGGTCGTACGCATGAGCGTCGTGAAGGGGGTATGCGAATAGAATTGGCGCTCCTTGAACTCGGCAGGCACGCTCGAGGGAGGGCCAAAATTTACCATATCGACGGCCCCCGGGGCGATGAGCTGCGGAATCATGCGGCGAGATGCTGCTTTGAGCCGACCCGGACCCGCACTAGCGGTGCCGCCGACAAGCTCGTCAGCGAGCTCGGTTGTGGTCAGATCGAGCACCGCATCGAACTCGCCGGCGGACACGAGCTGCTCCATCTTGCGGCCCCCGGCGCCATTGGCCGGAAAGACAATCGCGTCGATGCCTGCCTCTGCCAGCCGCGCGACACAGCGATTTGCCGCCGGCGTCGTGACCCCAAAGGCCGTGATCGCAACCGTCTTCTTCTTCCGCCGATCCTGAGCGGGCACATAGCGCATCGCCGCAATGGCCCGCCCCGCATTGTCCAGAACGCGTTCGGTGAACGCGTTGATCCCGAAAAGATCGACCAGGGTCGGATAGAGGATGATGTCGTTGTGGAGGGCCAATTCGGCCAGGAGGGCTGGCCTCGCGCTGCTCACCAGTAGCTTCGGGAATCCATACGGCAAATCCGATACAACTTCACCGAAGACCGCGCTGCCTTTGCCGCCCGCCACGCCGACGATGGCGTCGATCGCACCTGATCGGAGGAGCTCCTTGACCTCTTCACGCGCGCTTGCAGCTATTTCCCGCAAGACCTCGGCGGGTGAAACCACGCGTGCATCGCTGCTGTTCCTCCGGTTTGATGTGCCTACATCAATCGTAAGAGTCTTGCGGCCCCACTGTTCGATGACGCGCGCGAGATAAGCGGTTTCGCGGCCCTTTGTGTCCAGGGTTGCGACGATCGCGGCCATGCCCGCAGGATCGCACCGCTGACCATCCCGGATCGACCTTTCGTCGTCCGCGTAATGGTGAGACACGATCTTCCTCCTGGACGTTTCTGGACACCTGGAGGTCTAGATCGGAGTGAAATGGCCCATAAGCCCGGATACGAGCGCGATTGGGTAAAGTTGGGTAGCTCCAAGCGGCCATAGCAGCAGCCGCTTCATCCTGAGCGCCACCGTAACGAGGGAAGCCGCCTCTCCCCTTTGCAAGGAGGCGAGCGTCAGCTGGCGGAGCTTTGTGGTTTGGGCCGCCCGCATCGTCGGCGCGCTCCGAGACAAAAAGATGCCGCTGCCGGAATCTTCCAGCAGCGGCGCGAGTCAGGGAGGAAGCAGACGAGCCGGTCTGCTAGCGGATCCGTAGGACGCAGCGATAGCTCGCCCGGAATTTTCTACCCGAGACGCTTCACGGGCCCTTTTTCAGAACGAGCCGAACTCGGGCAGCATCGGCAAATCGTATCCGGCTCACAGCAAGGCGCGGAGAGGCTACTCAAGCAAGAACGGCTATGACGGCGTTAGCGTTCATCGCATCCAGCCGAGCCCGGCTCCCCCGCCGAAGAAAGACATGACATTGCTCCCCCAAAGATCGACGAGTGGTGGTCTAGACCTCGATGGAATGGCGTGTAAGATCGGCGAAAGGTTCAAATGGGTAGGATTGGGTAGAACCGTGAGAGCCAATGTCTTTGGTCGCCTTGCCGCAAGTCTCCCCTCGCCTCGCGGTGATCAGATAACGATCTATGCGCCGTCACTGCGGACTCTTCCGCAGAATGCCATGCTCGTCATGGCTACACTTCCTGTCATCGACTGGAACGACTGCCTCGTGCGGGACTTGCACGCGAGCCCCAAGGCGCCCCCTTGCTGCTATGCGGCCGTCGTCATGATCGATCCCTTTGCCTGCTGGGAAGATCTCGGAGATCTGTTACAGGATGCAAAGATGACCGGAGTGACGAATTTTCCGCCAGCCTGCATGATTGAACGGACATCGGCAGGAGTGCCGCTCGATCGCGGTCAGGAGCTCGAGCTTCGCCGTATGGAGTGGTTTGCAAGGCGCGGGTTCAAAGTCCTGTTTATCGCGGCGGACGAGGCAAAGATGACAGCAGCGGAGCAACGGCTTGGTTCGCAGCTGGATGGGGCCGTCTATCTGCGACCCGAGGCGCTTGCGCTGCCGATTGGATCGGATATCGGGCTCGTAAGCCTTGGCTCTCATGGATCGTCGTCGGTACCGAGGTTCTCCCTGGAGCAGGCCGCCACGGCCAAGCAGCCGCTACGACGGGCATGAGGCCTTATTCGAGGATCCGCAGTTTCTTGATTTTATTGTAGAGGGTTTTGCGCGAAAGCCCGAGAGAGCGAGCAGTCTTGCCGCGGTGAAGCCGGTTTCTCTTCAAGCCCTCGATGATCCAGTCTCGCTCGGACAGCGAGGCCGCGGGCCGTGCGCCAAAAGGTGGCTCCAACAACGGCTTTAGCACCTCACCGGTGATGTGACTTGATGGCAAGGTCACGAGCTGGTTCACGACCTGCCGCAACTCGCGCAAATTGCCTGGCCAATCGTGCCCCGCGAGCGCAAGGAATGCAGAGTTTTCTATCGTGAGCGTCTGGGCGCTGGAATCTCCTTTGGCTTCGACGGTGAAGTGTTGAACGAGTTGCGGCAGATCTTCAAGCCTGTCGGGTAGCGAAGGCAATTGGACATCCAGCCCGGTAAAAAGGTCGAGAAGCCGCGCGCACAGAACCGTTTCAAGACCAGCGCCTCGGGCCACGGTCGCGGTGGCAATGATCCGGGCGTTGGAACGCATGACAGTTACCCCGTTCAGAGGGGTAAATCCGCCTGTCTCGAGGTAATCGGCAAGGCGCTCCTGTCCATCGCGCGAAAGTTGGTCGACATGCAATAGCACGACGGCACCGTCACTCGACGCCTCCAGGAGTGACAATTGGCGTCTGCCGCTCTCAAGACGCTCGGCGCCGAACAACGGGCCAAGTATATCCATCGCCGGACCGGGGCGGCAATGAAACAACGCCGTTTTGGCGTGCCTGCGGTCGCTAAACGCGTGAACCAGGGTTGCTATTCTACGCTTGCCAGAGCCGGCCTCCCCCCAGATGAGGACCGGGCGGGGGGTCGCCGCAACGCGTCTGGTGATCTCAAGGATGCGCTTCATTGCCGAGGACTGTGCGATCACGCCGTGCCTGAAACCACTCAACTGCAGCTGCCGTTCGAGCAGATCCACCTTCTCGCGCAACAGGTGGATGGTCTTGAAGCCCGACGTCACCTCGAGGACCGACATCTCCAGAGGCACGCGGTCCAGCGAAGAGCCTCCGATGAAACCTTGGATTCCGGTCTCGCGGCAGATGTCGAGGAGTTCGTCCGGCTTCGTAATGGGGCCGCCCCCAAGCAGGCAGATGGTGCTCTTGTTGACGGATTGAGCAACGCGCGCAACGGCGCTCGTACGCGCTGCAAGTTCAGACAGGCTGACCGACGGATCGGCTCCGCTTTCAACCGCGCGGTTTAGATTGAAGTTGATGCAAATGGCCTCGGCGCCCGCTTCGACCATTCGACGCGCCTCGGATTGACTGCGCGTATAGGCAATTGTCATCAGGCCGCGTTTTGCAGCTTTCACGAGGAGCTCGATTTCCCGGGAGTAACCAAGACCACACTTCTCGAGCAATGACCTGCGCTCATCGTCGATGTGTATGACCGATGGGAAGTTGGTCACGCCGCCAAATCCCCATTTGATGATCCGATCGAGCCAACGATCAACATCGAGCTCGGGGTCGAATGTACAGGTGCCGAAGAAGACCGGCAGTTTCGTGCTGGGCAGAATTTCGGTCCGTCCGAAGCTTGCCACGAATTCGTTACTATTGCGGATTGGGAGGATCGAGGCAGGCGAGGCCCCACCCATGGCACGAAAACGGCCCGCATTGAGCGCGAGCACGAAATCGGCCCCCGCCCGCTCGGCGGCTCTGGCGGTCATGCCCGACCCGATCCCCGCACCAAGGACAAACGAACGGGAATTGCGGAAGAACTGCCTGATACCGGCTCCCTTCACCTCAGCCGTCCGCCTGTCGATCCTGAGCCGCGCATCATCGCACGGCTCTACGTGAAGACTAGCTCCAACTCGCAGGTGCGTGCAACCGCCATACCGCCTTTCCATTGCCCATGAACAAGTGGCAATCGGCTGGAGCGGCGGTGAGGGTGAACTTGGAGGCGCCTTTGGGCCAACCGGATTGTGGCGCCCTGGCGACGAGAGCTTCGTTTCCGGCATTACCGTAGATGTACGTGACGCTGCCGAGATGCTCGACGAAATCGACCCCAAGTTCAATCGAGATCTCCTGCTGCCCGGGCATTGACGAGGAGAAGTCGTCCGGGCGAATTCCAACAGTGACCGGCTTGCCAACCAGCATCTGGTCCGGCTGGACCGGAACGGAGATCGTGGGCCCGGCGTCCAACCGGACATCCATGCCATGTTCATGAGCTGCTTCGACCTTGCCGCCCAGGAAGTTCATCTTGGGCGAGCCGATGAATCCTGCAACAAAGCGCGAAGCGGGATTGTGATACAGATCGTGCGGGCTGCCGACCTGTTCGATGTTGCCGTCCTTGAGCACCACGATCTTGTCAGCCAAGGTCATCGCCTCCACCTGGTCATGCGTCACGTAGATCATGGTATTTCCGAGCTGCTTGTGGAGCTTGGCGATCTGAACCCGCATCTGCACGCGCAAATCGGTGTCCAGGTTGGAGAGCGGCTCATCGAACAGGAAAACTTTTGGTTCTCGCATGATGGCGCGCCCGATTGCGACGCGCTGGCGTTGCCCTCCTGAAAGTTGTCGAGGCTTGCGCTCCAATAGATGGTCGATCTGCAATAGCGATGCTGTTTTGGCTATCTTGGCGGCGATCGCGGCTTTCCCGGCTTTGGCCATGCGCAGGGGAAAGGCCAGGTTCTCTTTCACCGTCATATGCGGATAGAGAGCGTAGCTTTGAAAGACCATGCCGAGGTTGCGATCGGCCGCATCGATGTCGTTGACGAGCTCATTGTCGATGAGGAGCCGCCCACCGCTGATGGGCTCGAGCCCGCCAATCATGCGCAGAAGCGTGGATTTGCCCGACCCGGACGGACCAACAAAGATGACAAATTCGCCGTGATCGATAGTCAGGTCGATATTACTCAGGATCTCGATTGTCCCAAAAGTCTTCTTGAGGCCCTCCAGGCGAACGTCGGCCATTATGCCCTCCTCTGTCGCGGTTGAGCCGCGCGAGCAGCACTTACCTCAATCTCGCGCAAGCTCGATACGATGAAGTCGGGAGCCATCAAGGACGGATCCTGACGCGTTGGCACGCCGGTTGTAACAAGCACCGTGGCAAGACCCGCCCTCTTTCCGGCTTGAATATCCGTAGGAACTTGATCTCCGATCATGATGGTCGACCCGCGCTTCGTACCGAGGCGTGAGAGCGCTGTCTCGATCATCGGCACTTGCGGCTTTCCAACGATCGAAGGCCGCACTTGCGTAGCAGCGGCCACAGCTGCAATGGTCGCACCAGCGCCAGGTTCGAACCCGCTGGCCGTCGGCAGCAGAAGATCGGGATTGGTTCCTATGAACACAGCTCCATTGAGGATCGACTCAACCGCAATTCGCAGCTTCTCATGCGTGATGTCCCGGTCAAGCCCCATCACGACAGCTTCGGGCGCTCGGTCCGTGACCTCCAGCCCAACATCTCGCATGGCCGTCACAAGCGAGGAAGCTCCGATGACATAGATTCGCGTTAGGTGCGGATAATTGGTTCGAACGAGTTCTGCGGCGGTGATAGCGCTTGTAACGACCTGAGACGGTGCGATCGAAAGACCAGATCCTCTCAGCCTGCCGACGACGTCCTCCGGGGTATGCGTTGAATTGTTCGTCGCAAAGCAGAATGGCACGCCTGCTTTCTGCCATCTCGTAAACGCCTCTATGGCATCCGCTATTGCGGTGCCGCCACGATAAACGACGCCATCCAGATCGGAGATAATCCCTTCTATCGGCGGCCAGTTGATCTTAGAGCTGAGGCTAACCATTCATCAGCATCCCACCATTCACATGGACAATCTGCCCGGTCATGTAGGAAGCTGCGGGGCTGGCCAGGAACACCGCAAGCCCTGCGATATCTTCCGGCAGTCCGACCCGGCCCAGCGGAATTCGGCCACTATGGCGCGCTTCGGTTTCCTCCCGCGGACGCCCGTGCAAGGGTGTATCGATAATCCCGGGAGCAATCGCGTTGACGTTGATCTTGAACGGAGCACATTCATAAGCGAGCAGCTTTGTCACATCGTGCACGATGGCTTTTGACAAGCAATAGTCGGCGCCGCCAGCCTGGTAGTTGAAAACAGCACCTTGAGATGACAACGAGGACCCGACATTGACGATGCGGCCGCCTTTGCTCTTCATGAAGCGCTCGATCGCCAGCTTCGCGCAACGAAGCACTGCGACGGAATTGATCTGGATGGTTTTTTCGATTCGATCGGCATTTCCGGTCAGAAGCGCCTGAGCCGATTTTATTCCGGCGTTGTTGATCAGGACATCGAGCCTGCCGAAGCGCTTGGCGATCTCATCAAGCACCCTGCCGACATCATCTTCTCGTGACACATCCATGCTCATCGGCAGGATGCCATTGCCGTGCGGCAAACGAGTCAGAATGACTCGCAGGTTTTCCAAATTCGCGTCGGTTGCCAGGACGTTCGCACCGCCTTGACGGAAAGCATTAGCTATGGCTGAGCCAATGCCTCCACCTGCACCGGTCACAAGCACGGTCCTGTCTGCAACTGAGAACTGTTCGGTCATTCCAACTCCAAGATCGATTGAGAATTCAGAAATTCGTCGACGGCCCAACTGCTAGGCATCGATCTTTGGGCGCCGCGTCGCGTCACACATAAGGCGGCAACCGCGAGCGCCTTTTTGATCGCTTCTCGTATCGGCAACCGATGAGCAAGAGAGGCTGCGAAAGCTCCATTAAAGGCATCCCCCGCCGCGGTCGTATCAACGACCTTCACAGGAAATGCGCGGAGCGCGAAAGTCGCGCTGGCATCGGCGTAGTAGGCTCCCTGCGCACCTAGCGTGATCAGCGCTGCCTTCGGCCCGAGATCGAGAAGCTTTCCAGCCGCATGAGCGGCGCCGTCGAAGTCATGCACCTCGACACCGGTGAGCTCGAAAGCTTCCGTCTGGTTTGGTGTGACGAAATCGACACTCCTCCACGCCGCGGGCGACAGGCCCGCCCTCACGGGGGCCGGATTGAAAATAAGATCGAATTCCTTGACGCTCTTCAATGCAAAAAGGTGATTGAGCGCGGGGACCGGCATGCCCATTTCGGCAACGACGATTGCGTCCCGCTCAATGAATTCGGCCGCCTTCTCGACCATGCTCGGAGTGACATTTGCATTGGCTCCCGGGTCTATGACAATCATGTTGGAGCCGTCGTCGCCGACGAGGACAAGAGCAGAACCGGATATCTCCCCCGGGCATACCTCAATGGCATCAAGGCGGACACCTGCCTCACGCAGCGCTTGCAGCAACGATCGGCCAGCGTCATCATCGCCAAGCCGGGTGTAGAAGCTCGGCCGAAGCCCCAATCGAGCGGCGGCGACCGCCTGATTTGCGCCCTTGCCTCCCGCATTCTGCTTTAAGCTTCCCATCAGGCTTTCACCCGGCGTTGGAAGCCGCTCGACGTTGAAGCAGAGGTCAAGATTGGTCGTTCCGAAGAACATCAATGGTCTGGGGCTCATTTCACGGCCCCGAAGGTAAGGCCACGTTCGAGATGACGCTGGCCAAGGATAATCAGGACGATCGGCACAATCATGGTCACCACCAAACCCGCAGCCATGACCGGATAGAACTGAACGCCTGGATTAAGCAGCTTGAGCAGGGCCACGGTGACCGGTGCTTTCGTCGAACTGAGGATCAGGCCGAGAGCGAAATTGTGCCAGGCAAGCAAGAAAATGAGCAATGAAGCGCCGATTAGGCCGGGCTTTAGAAGCGGAAGAACGATGTGCCAGACTACACGGAACGGCTTTGCACCATCCATGGCCGCCGCCTCCTCAATGTCCTTTGGGATGTCCTCGATATATGATCGGCTTAGCCAGATGATCATTGGCAGCGTGACGACCTGATAAACCCAGATCATGCCGAGATAAGTGTCATAAAGGCCAACTGTTTGGAACACGCTGAACAGCGGTATAACGACAAGGAGTGCCGGCGCGAAGCGGAAGCCCAGAATGAAGAACGCGATGTCCTCCTTCCTAGGGATATCACGTCTTGCCAAGACGTAACCTGCGGGTACGCCGGCGATCAGCGATACGAGCACCGCGCCAAGCGATATCACGACGCTATTGGCGACCGGCGTCAGGAAATCAACCTTGATGGTGCCGTAGCTTGTCGCCCCGGCCTGGGCGGCATCGAACAAAACGCGGAAGTTTTCAAATGTTGGAGTGAAGACAAAGCGCGGCGGCAAGGTCATGACCTCGGCCTGCTGCTTCAGCGACATCATCACGATCCAGACCAGGGGAAATGTCAGGATGAGCGTACAGACAACAACCAGTCCATTAAGGAACAAGCTTGCGGGCGTTAAGCGTTTGAAGCGCATTGCCAGCCTCCTCTAGCTTACGCGCTGCCGAACCAACCGCCACAATTTTACCATGGCCAAGGTCCCGAGAAGCACGATCAACCAGTTGACAACCATGAGCGCGGCACCACGCCCGAAGGCGAGGTTTTGAAAGGCTGTGATGTAGGCGCGAACCGAGAGCACGGAGGTACTGTCACCTGGACCGCCCTGGGTTGTTCCGAAGATGATATCGAACTGATTGAGCGACTCGATCAGCCGAAAGACTGCGGCGATCAGGATATACGGTGCAATAAGTGGAAGCTCAATATGGAGGAACGTCGCCCAACCCTTAGCGCCATTGATCCGCGCGGCTTCTCTGATCTCCTCGTTAATGCCCTGCAAACCGGCGAAGATGATGAGCGCAAAAAATGGTGTGTAAGTCCATATGTCGATGAGAACTAGCGAGAACATCGCCGTACCGGCGTCCGAAATCCAGGCGAAGCGGCCGATCCCGACGAGCGAAAGCAAATAGTTCAGAATCCCGTTTTGTGGATCCATCATTGTGGTCCACATCAGGGCGACGCTCATGGGCGGCAATACCAACGGAAGGAGAATGACAGGCCGCATCAATTGTGCAAGAAACACGCGGCTTGCGAACAATTTGGCGAGCGCAAGCCCAGAGAACGCTTCCGCGAGGACCGCGGAGCAGGCATACACCGTGGTCGCCCGCATGCTGTTCCAGAAATCTTGAGTCTTGATTGCCACTTCATAGTTGGTGACCCCAATGAAACGAACCAGGGGACGGCCAAACTTGAGATCGGTCAGCGATTGGAAGACGCCATAGAAAAACAGAAAAAGAAATCCGAGCAGTATGATGATCGCGGGAGCAATCGCAGCAAGGCTCCACCAGTCAAGAGCATGCTGCCCGGCGCTTTGCACCTGCTCTTTTTTGGGCGGTGCCAGTTGGCCTACCGATGATTGTAGCATCACGGTTGCGTCGATGCCTCGAAGGTTCATCGCTCACTTCTCGAAAGATACGCGGGGGTAGTGGAGGCGGCAATCCGGTGATGCCGCTCCCCGGTTGCCTTACATGGAGGAGCGAATCTCGGAGGCGAGGTCGGCCAATGTCGCCTTCACGTCCGCACCATTAACCATCTTCTGCATGGCAACTGCCCAGGCGTTCATGGCCTCGGCAAACCCTACGCGCGGCGTAAAGGCGAGCGCAGCCCGGTCCTGAACACTCTTGAAGGTATCCACGAAATTTGTGAATTCCGGTTTAGCCGCATAGTCGAGCCAAACCTTGTCGCTCCAGGTCGAAGCGCGCGGCGAGTTGACGAGCTTGCCGGCGATGGCACCGTTCAGCTCGACCTGCTTTGACGTCGCCCACTGAATGAAGAGCCAGGCCGCTCCCTTTTTCTGGGAAGCAGCATTCATGGCCAGGGACCAGATCCAGATGTTCGATTCGAAAGTCTTGCCGTTCGGAGCTCGCAGTGGCGGAGCGAAGGCAATCTTGCCCGAAGCGGGCTTGCCGGCAACATCGTTCCAGAACCCGAACATGTTAGAATCGATCGCCATCGCTGTCCGACCCGAATTGATGCCATCGACCACTTGGTACCAGTTGTCGTTGGCAAAGGATGGGGCAGCACACCTCTTGATCATCTCCACGTAGTCTTTGTGGAAGGCGATCGACTCGGGAGAATTGAGACCGGTTTCCAACTTGCCGTCCTTGACGACGAAGTCGTGTACACCATAGGACTTGGCGATTGAGATCGCGGCCGTGTGGATGCTGCTCCAAAAGCGCACTCCTCGCACACCCAGGGGCGTGATCGCGGGATCGGCAGATTTTAGCTTTTCGCATGCCGCCGACATTTCCGGCGGGGTTGTCGGAACCTTGATACCGTGTTTGTCAAGAATGTCCTTACGGTAGAACAATTGGATGTTTTCGAACCCGTGCGGGATGGCCCACACCTGACCCCGGCCCGGTTCGATCTGCCCGCCATTGACTTGCCAAGTCAGCGCGTCACGCAATGCGGGGAAGAAGTCCTTGTAGTCATAGCTTGCCGATGTGAGCTTAGGGTCGTTCAGATAGCGGTCGAGCGGCTCAAGCAGTTGACCGGGCGCAAGATCCCAAGCCGGTTGAATTCCTGTGCCGACGACATCCCACGAGGGCGATTTTGTGCTCAGCTGGATGGTCAGCTTATTCCAATAGGCATCGTCCGGATAAAGCTCGGGCGTCACCTTGATGCCCGTCAACTTCTCGAACTCAGGAAGCTGTGCTGCAACCGCGTCAGCATATGGATGGATGTCGTAAGCCCAAACGATCGAAGCGCCCTCGAACTGGCGCCAGTTGATATCCTCCGCTTTGGCCTGGCCGAAAGATGCGGCCGCACCGGACAAGAGAGTTGAGCAAATCAGAGCGGCTTTGACGAAATGGTAAGAATGGCCGCGCGGTGCGGCTAGCGTCCTTGGCATTGGTCCCTCCTCTGGGCTCTTCGGCCCTCAAGTTCACGTGCCTGTCGTCTTCCAGGGCCGCGAGTGTTGGTAACGCTAGCCGTGATTTTCCGCCCTTATGCACCCATTCAGATCGAAGTTGGGTATTTTTGGGTAAGTCAAGAAAACAGCGTTACAGCAGCCGTTGCAAAAGCCATGGGGAGATGATCAATGCAGGCCCATGTTCAGACCCCGCGCAGCCAGCCTACAAACGAGGGCCGAGCCGGGCCAACCGCCCGAGCTGATGCATAGTAGCTCGTTCGAATCCCTCTGTTAATCTCACCTTGCGGCACGGACGCCTCGATCTTGTTCTTGATTGTGCTGCTTTTAAGAGGGACGAGTGCTTGATGCATTGCCGCAACCTTTCTCGATCCGCAAACAATCTGGTCTCTCAACCCGCCATATTGCAGGACGAAGCTCGAGCGCGACCGCGAGCATCAGCAACAAGGCGTTGCGGATTAGGCCCAACGAAAGCCTCAGCCAGGCTGAGGGTGAGGCGGAGATTGTGGTCGACGGCGGTGAAGGCGATGTTGGCGGCGTCCCCCTCCCGGCCCTTTGAGATGGCAGCGACCGAGATGCCCGTCGCTCTTCATGTGGCCATTCACGGCTCGATGACTGAGAGGCGCCTGAGCCGATGCGCAGATAAGATTGCCGCAACTTAAGGCCGCACTCGCGGGCCAGCCGATTGGTTAATCGCCGCATATTCCAGCTTGGCATCGGTCGGGAGGTGATGGTCTTGGGCTGAACGGTGGTCTCCACCGTCGCTGCTTGAGATCGCGCGTCCGCAACGCGCCGGTCTCATGCGCCCCCTCAAGCTCTCGGCCAGCAAGAGCTCCAGCTTGTCACCGAGCCGCTTACGTCAATGGCCAAGCGTGCCCGTTACGCAAGCTGGCGCCCTCGTCAGTCCGAACGCCTACGTGGGCGTAGGAAGAATCGGATCAAGCTCCTCCTGCTCGAGGATCTTGGATCCATCTTTGGCCAAGTATGCCGCCAGTGAAGCGATGCCGGAGTTTGGTGGGCAACGAGCGGGTGCGGACTTTTTGGTCGGCGCCCGCCCCGAGATGCGGCAGGATCGGTCGTCCGACGGCGCGCTCCATCGTGTGGAATATCCAGGTGCCGTCCGGATCGATATCCGACCAGTGAAAGATCGGGGTTTGTTCGGACACCATTGCCGAGATCGTGCGCAGGGCCTGTTGGCTGGCAAGCGAGGGATACCCGCCAACATACAGCGTAGCACCCAGTCGAGCGGCGTCGGCCTCGGCGACGTGCCTGTTGAAGCTTGCCAAGTTTTCGATCGTCAAAACATACGCCGGCGGCTCCCGGAAGCGGACATGATCTGCCTCCTTAGGCGCGATCCCGAGATGAGCGGAGTGGCTCCGGAGAGATCGGCCCCAAGAAGATCGATCTTACCCGCGATCAGCAGCGGCGGGGCAAAGCGTTCCAGCCCGATCGCCCGCAGTGCCTCGCGGGGCCGCGCGCCCGGAGGAAACTCGAGGACGCCACTCAGGAGCCGAACCACGACGCCTTCAACGTGTTCCAGCGTCTTGCTGTGCCTCACCGTCCGTCGCGAGAAGGTCTTATAGTCCACGTCGAGATGCTTGTTGTCCAGGATGGCCTGGGCGAGATCGAAGGCGTGGCGCAACGTATCGACATCGGACGAAGCGACCCGCGGGCTACCGCTCCCGGTCGATCAACGACGGATCGACTGGTGCGCGCATCCGCACCTGAAGCGGTGGTTCGATCTGGTCAAGGCAGGCCGGGCGTGATCCGCGCGCAGCGGCGTTCATCGAACCATGATCGCCGCCCGGCGCGACCCTAACGATCAGCTGGCCGGCGTATGGTAGCCTTTCGGTTGCCATGCGCGACCCTTGAGGCGATCCATGGCCATGATCGAGTCCGCCGCCCCATCCGCGCCGCAAGTCCAGCGACATGGCTCGATCTTTGACTGTAGGAGGCGCTTCATCCAGAATAAGAGTTTAGGACTTTGGTTCTTTGAATGCCTTCTTCTTCAAGGCGGATAAATAATTTCCTCGAACTCTTGGACGAGATTTACCGGCCAAGCGCATTTCTAGCGTCACAACAAGTTCCTCAAATTTTTTGCGTGTTGCGCCCGCCAGAGGTCGTTGCCGATAATAGCTGTACAGGCGCTCGGTTATGAGAGCTGTCACCCACCGTGGCGTATCTTCCGATTCGTAAAACTCACTTATCCTGGTTATAGCTAGGGAACGAGTCGATCTCGAGCAACATGAAAGAGCAGAGCAGCGTGCGAATTGCAGATGTCTTCTCGCTGCGTATCTGCTCATCGATAAAATCAACCAGCTTTTCGCTTCCAAGGCTTTGATAGGCGATCTCGGCAACGATGGTCGGCATGACATGCTTGATCGTACCCTCGATGAACCTAAATAGCTGGGACAGCTTTTCACTCAGTACCGGGCGCGACCATTGGACGGTGTTTGGGCAACAGCTCCTTATCTGCACAACGGGTCTGTTCCGACCCTGAGAGACATGCTGGTGCCGCACGCCAAGCGGCCGATGTCGTTTTGCGTAGGCAGCCGTGCGTTCGACCCGGTCAACGTCGGGCTCGCGACGAAAGCACAGTCGTCCGAAAGCTGTGCGGCCGGTCTGACGAACTTCGATGTGTCGCTGCTTGGGAACAGCAATCGCGGACATTCTTTCGAGGGTAAGGAAACCGACTTAAGGAAACTGCCGCCCGGCATCATCGGACCAGAGTTGACCGACGCCGAACGGCGAGCGCTTGTCGAATATCTCAAGACTCTATGAGCGATGGCGTTCGACGCCGACTTGTGTGCCGGCGTCGCTAGCTTCCGCCGAGTTCGAATGCGCCTCGTCAGAACACGTGCCATTCGGCAGATTGTCCCTGCTCAGCCAGGTCATGTGTCCCTCCTGCCGGGACGTCGTCGATTGTCTTGAAGCCGCCATGAGCTCGCCGGTCCTAAGCAGCCCCGACTTGGCGCAATCCTGACGATCCCGCCCAACCGCACTTGGCGATGCTGGGCGCGGCTACAGTTGCGCACTCGAAAACCTGTTCATTTTCCAAAATCTGGGCGCTCCAAGTGTAGTTTTTACAACATTTAGCGCCGAGCTATTATGGTTAAGCCAATAATTCGCCCTACAACCTTGTTGTGCAGCGTAGCAACGAACCGGAAAGTTATCGCGGAAGAGGTGGTGGCGATCATTGGCGTGCGAGATCAGCCGGCTGCTACCGATCGGGGCCGTATATCGGCCGACAATAAGCCAAGGCGAGGACTTGGGAGGAATAAGAGCTTGGCGCCGACGGAGCCTCTGAAAACGCTCGCCCCTCTTAGACGGCAGTCGGCCTATACTACCTCTCCTCAAATGCCGCGCCAGAAGCTTCCTTCCATCACCATCAACAATCTCGCTCCAAAGGCCCGCTTTCAGAGACCTCCAAAGCTACGCTTCCGGATTAAATCGACAGCTGGGGGTTTATTTATCGAGGCCAGTTCCGCCCGATGCTCTACTGTTCATCGTTGACCACATATTGTCGCGGCGGCGCTGCACCGAGGACCGAATGCGCATGGCTTCGCGGTACTTCGCGACCGTGCGGCGGGCAATATCAATGCCCGAGACTCGCAGGCGCTCAACGATCGCGTCATCGGACAGAACCGCTGACGGCTCTTCGGATTCGATCAGCTGCTTGATGCGGTGACGCACCGCTTCAGCGGAATGCGCCTCACCGCCATCCGCCGAAGGGATCGATGCCGTGAAGAAATATTTCAACTCGAATGTGCCGCGATTTGTTGCCATGTATTTGTTGGCGGTGACGCGCGACACCGTGGATTCATGCATCTGGATGGCCTCGGCAACGGCCTTTAGATTCAGCGGCCGCAAATGCGCAACACCAAGGGTAAAGAAGCCGTCCTGCTGACGCACGATCTCGGTCGCAACTTTCAGGATGGTGCGGGCGCGCTGGTCGAGCGCGCGCACCAGCCAGGTCGCGTTCTGCAGCGCGTCGTTGAAGTAGGACTTATCGACGTCCTTGCCGATCTTCTTCGACAGCTTGGAATAATAGGTCTGGTTGACCAGCACGCGCGGCAAGGTGTCGCTGTTGAGCTCGACATGCCAGCCGCCATCAGGAGCCGGACGGACATAGACGTCGGGTACCATCGTCTGCAGCCGCGCCGACCCGAACTTCATGCCCGGCTTGGGACTGAGCCGGCGGAGCTCGTCGATCATGTCGGCGATGTCCTCGTCGTCGACGCCGCAGAGCTTGCGCAAGCTCGCGATGTCGCGCTTGGCGAGGAGATCGAGATGCTCGACGAGGGCCTGCATCGCCGGATCGTATCTATCGAGCTCGCGGAGCTGGATCGCCAGGCACTCGCGCAAGTTACGCGCACAGACGCCGGGCGGATCGAACTCCTGCAGGACGGCAAGAACGTGCTCGACATCCTCCTGCGTTGCGCCGAGCCGCTCGGCGGCCTGGCCGAGATCCGGCGGCAGATAGCCGGCTTCGTCGACGAGATCGATCAGATACTGCCCGATCATGCGCTGCGCCGGCGCGGTGAATGCGACCGACAGTTGTTCGGCCAGGTGGTCGGACAATGTTGTCTCGGACGCGACAAACGCTTCGAGATTGTAGTCTTCGTCACCCGAGCCGCCGCCACCCCATTCGGTATAGGTGGTCATGGCGCCATCCCGGGCGTCGCGCACTTGGGCCTCGGCCAGCTGATCGCCGCTGACCTGATCGACCTCAGTCGGGGCTTCGGCCCCAGCTGCATCGTCACTGGCACGCTCGAGCAGCGGATTACACTCCAGCTCTTCCTCCACGAAGGTCATGAGGTCGAGATTAGATAATTGCAGCAGCTTGATCGCCTGCATCAGCTGCGGCGACATGACCAGCGACTGGGATTGCCGGAACTCTAATCTTTGCGTGAGCGCCATGAAGCAAGAACCGTTACTGAAGTTGGTCTGCGTTTTGCTCATCTAGTCAGGAGCTGATCTAAGCGCTTTGATGTCGCGCAAAAGCGGATGCGAGGTGAGATGAAGGCAGCGAACAACGGAATCCGACACTCAGTCGGAGCTCCCTCGTCAATCCCCATTGTGCGCGAGATGAGAGGACTAGGAATTCGGATGCGGCACTGTGACGCGAGGGCATCAACAAACAGGACAGCTTCCCGTGGCGATACTCCTATCAAGGACTTGCAGTCCCCGGCAGTTTCGGTGAGTTCTGCGCGTAGCCGCGATCCTCCACCCTCCCGCAGGAGCGCCGGCAACAGCTGCGCGGGGCTCAGGATCAGTGCCTGCCGCCACTCAGACAGTCCCTCGCTGTCGAGCCTTGCTGCACGCTCGAATTAGCGCGAACTTCGAAGCCGATCGTGGAAGGAAGTTGCCCAAACGAATTGGCACTAGGGCTGGCAGTCGAAAATAGTTGAGGTAGCGGGTTGAACCGGCCGCAAGATCGCTATTGCGTCAAACGCGATTGCGAGGCGATCACCATTCAGCTGCCCAACGCCTGCCGCTTGTTGGCCGCTAGCGTCTGCCCCATGTGCGTCGAGAAGAGTCTCTTGTCCGGGTTGCTGACGCAAATCGGCAGAAGTTCGAATAGCGGGCATATATTGGCCTGCTCTTCGGCTTATCCTGCCGAAAGTTCCAACGTATTCGGGATGACGAATCTGGGGCCTCTGACGCATCAAATCTGGGACAGTTAGTTTCCTCCGCTTGGCCGCTGAGCGGGACGATCTTGTCGGTTTGGTCGAGAGCCCTGCGCCAGTCGCCTTGCTTGCAGCGGCCGGCCGACATACTCGCTCCGCGAGAGGCGTCCGCACGCGCGAGACCGCCATGATGTTCCTACGACCTCGAGCAACATTTCATCGCTGGCCAGCGGGGTCTTGCCAGCGCGTTGGCCCACTCCTCGCCATATCGGTGCTGCCGGTGAAGCCTGCCGCCTCCCCAAACAACACCTCTCCGAAGCTTCGGTGGGATGCCGCCCCCAATCACTCGCCTCAGTGGCATCTGAGCTGCGGCGAAACGACAAGAAGAATTCGCGCTCTTGGTACAACTCACCGGGTCGCAGAGGCAAGCTCCCGAGCCGAACCCCGGCTCATCGCCCGCGTCGTCGTACCTGCCATTCGCGCTCCCGCTGCCTCTGCGCCGATGGTAGCACCATACACCGCGCTGTAGAACACCGCAGCGGAAGTTGGCGCCGCGACATCTTATTCCGGCTACCGACGCAATTGAGCGGCCGCGTGAGGAGTTCGAGCGACGGATCAAGATCAAGACCGTTTGCCATCAGCGGCCGCCGCGGCAATGCCGTCCTGGCCTGCTCACCCCCGGCCAGATCAACATGCGCAAGGTCGACGGCTGGAGACCCCTCACCACAAATCCTTCGATAGGTAACTTGGGACGCGCCTAGTTGTGGGGCGCGCACCATAGCCACAATGCAATGCGCATCGCGATTGAACTCGCTGCGCACGGGCAGGTAGCTTCATGTTAGTGGAAATCGCGCCGACATTGCCGCAGCTGGCAA
This sequence comes from Bradyrhizobium genomosp. I (2014), assembly GCF_000261685.1. GTDB lineage: Bacteria > Pseudomonadota > Alphaproteobacteria > Rhizobiales > Xanthobacteraceae > Bradyrhizobium. The sequence continues at coordinate 67,962 of NZ_AJQE01000286.1, forward strand.
GCCTCGATTGCACAACGCGAAGCATCAACTTCTCGATAAGGGCCGCGCTGCCGCTCAGGTGAAGGGCCTGGCTTCAGCGATCACGGCTTCGTCCAGCGGCAAGCCCCTGCCATAGGGACGAACCAGCTTTCGCGGGCGGTCGCATCGAGCAGCGGCACCTCAGTTGCCTGATTGATATGGCCGGGACGGCCGGCTGGCGCAGCCTCGAGAGCCTCGAGACGGTTGGTGGCGAGAATGAAGATGTTGTCATTGTTGCTTCAACCCGTTCATTGCGTTGAGCAGCCTGTTTAGCAACACTTACTTGCAAAAACCTATAACAGCGCGATTCCTGGCAAACAGATCGACATCCTCGATCTGAAACGGATGGAACTTCATATCAATAGCGCCGGGATCGCGTGGTCGGTATGACAAAGCATGCGATTTACCGCCTAGGACCTGCATTGTCCGAACTAGGAAATCCAGCCTCAGGCGAGTCTGACGCAGCGAGACTTGCATGAAGCGCCGACGCCCCTAGGTCCACGCCAGCCACTGATAAACACCGGACACGCGCGCCGGATGCGCTTGCCCCGTCATCTGGTTTGAGCCAATTCCGTTGAAGTACATCGTTGAATCCACTAGAGATCGGCTATCCCGACCGCAGCAGATGAATCGCAAAGGAAGAGCCCGCCGACGCAGGGTCCTTGATCGTTCCTTTGAAGGCGTACGGAGCTAAATGATGCCGCGCCGGGTTGCTTTGGCTACAGCATTTGTCCGGTTTGCCGCCCCTAGCTTTCTGATGACGTTCTTCATGTGGAAATTGACGGTATTATCAGTGACGTTAACAAGTTGCCCGATTACCCAGGCTGACTTCCCCTCTGCGACCCAGTATAGGCACTCTGTTTCTCGCGGTGTTAGCGGAATGTCTGTCTCGCAACTCTCATCAAGCGGCGGTGTAATCTGCGCGACAGCGTTGTGAAACGCCGACGCCAATGTCGTGAGATGAGCCATGCGATCCTGTGGATCGGCATCATCGAAAGGAGATGCAAACGATACGAAAGCCGATCGGCCTTGCGATCCAAACAATGGCACGCTCATGCCATGCTTAAGGCCTGCTTCTTTGGCCTCGCGTAAGACGCGCAGCTCACGGGGCTGTAGTTCATATCGACTGGTTAGTTCATCCCAAAGAAAGGGCCTTGGCAGCATTGCTGTCCGCCGGACCACCGGGTCGATCGCTTGATATTCTTGTTCAGCATAGCGTTGGCACCAATCAGACGGGAAGTTTATAGTTGGCGGGGGCGGTAGATACTCTGGCAAACGACGCTCATTGGAGCAGGAGAGTGCTCCGTAGGCGACTTTATCAAAGCCTTCATTGCTCGCGAAATTCACAAGAAGATCGAACAGCGCTGCGATTGATCTTGTCTGTATAGCGCACTCGATGAAGCTGAATAGGTCGGGCCCGCGGCTTTCCCGTCTGCTTGAAGCGAGTGGCATTTTGCCGTGCGACTGGTCATCCATTTTCTATTTCCGTTTGCTTACACAGATGTTGGCTTTGCTTCTTGCAGCTGAAAGCTCGCGCGCGAAAGGAAAGCTCGGCCCAGAACTGTTTCACACGGTCCCAGCACGCTCCGAGAAGATAATCGGAGCGACTTGACGCACGCTGGCAGGTCGAGCCAAAGCGAAGCTGACTTTGTTCGCTGCTGACCGGTCGGGCTGCTCTCCGAGGTGCCAGTGCCCCAGTCTCTCGAAAGAACGGCTGGCAAATCATGCAACGATTGCGGCGGACACGGTCAGCACTTCTCGTAAGAACATGCCGGCATCTCGAGCGCCACCGCAAAGGAGCGAGGTCGGCATGGAACTGTTCGCAGCTCGGCACACCACACCCGGACGGGTCCAGCGCCCTCAGGTGCTTGCGCATTTTGGGCCACCACCCGCGGACATCAACAAATGGCTGCTTGACGAGGACGACAGCGTGCATGCGATCCTCAGGACTTTCCAAGAACCACCGATGCGCACAGCAATTCTCGCACCACTCGCCGATCGGAGAACTTGCCCCCATAATAGGGGCACTCGCAGAAAGATGGTCTCCTCTGGTTGAGCGGATGTGACATACGTCGAACATGCGACAACGTCTCATGCGCGACACAGAATTTGATATAGATCAAGAGCGTGATTAAAGGCCTGCCGTCTCACCTGCATTGACGGGGCGCGAATGGCACTCCCTGAGTGCCATCTTAACGCGCGAGGCAAGTCCAGTACCAACCTTCCTGCGGGCAGCGGAGCAGCAGTTTAGTGTGGCTCTGCTTTTCGAGCAGTCGAGGACGGCACTTTCGAACTTTCGCTGTGGCTCGCCTTTGCGAACTTCCCATCGGCGTCGTGAAGACTTGCCCCCTCCTTGCAAACCCGAGGAGAGAGCGAATGAACGAGGAAAGAAACAAAGGCTCGTTGTTGATCGGTCCGGGAGCAGGTTGATAGAACTCCTTGTGGCGTGGCGGAAATGTTGCGCCTCTCGGGCCTAGGGTCTGAAGCGGGTTACACGCCAGCTCGGGTGCAGCCTTCACACGATGAAGGGCTATGGAATGGCGGGTGAGGTGAAGCCGTTCAAGTCGTGTCCGGGTTAGCTCTCCCGCACCACGGTCTTCAGGTAATGGTAGGCCTTGATGATCTCGACCAGGCGCTGCTCCGTAGAGCGGTCGCCGCCATTGGCATCGGGGTGGTGCCTCTTGACCATCGCCCTGTACCTCGCCTTGATATCTCCGAGCGTCGCATCGACATTCAGGCCCATCACCTGCAACGCTTTCCGCTTGGCATTGAAAAGCTTGCGCGTCTCAGGCCTGGCCTCCGCGCGGGCGCGTCCCTTCAGCTCAGCGAGCATGCAAAAAGCATCGCAGTCGTCCTCGGAATGGGCCGGGCTGCCGGTCATCTTGCGGGCGCTGATGGGCTCGCCGATTTTCCAAGTTGGACGATGGCCCGTCAGCGCGTCATTCTGGTAGCGCGCGATCGCTTCGGCGTCCATCCCGGAGAAGAAATTGTAGGACTGATTGTATTCGCGAGCATGCTCGATGCAGAAGTGCCAATATTCGCGCGCATTGTGGCGGCCCTTTGGCGCGGGATGGGTTGCCTTGTTCTGGCAATCAGGCCATTCGCATCGCACCGCGGTCCGGCGCTCCTCCTGCGCTTCCTGCTTGTTGATGCGAATGGAGGCGAAGAATTTGGATGTGTCGCTCAGCATGACTTGGCTCCGTTGGGCGGAGCGGCAGTTAGCAGCGCCGCTTCTAAGCTAGAGAATTGGTTTCGACGGCAAGTTGGATCTGACTCGGCCTTTGCGTCTAGTTCAGTGCATGGTGTAGCAAGCACTTCCCAGCAATCGACATGCCAGGACTCGCGCGCTTGGTTCAGACAATCATCTCTTTGCGATCTCAGATCGATTCAATTGCAATGTGCTGTCGGGCTCTGCACATCGAGGTCTTGAACGGGACCGGGTGAATACGAACAAAGCGGGAGCTATGCAGGAATCTGGCTGATGACGCGCTTAGGGAAGCAGCGGAGCAACGCGGATGGTGAATTTGCGAGAACTTCTCGACGAGGCGATATGGCCAGAATGAGACTATCAACATCCTGCCCTTCGCTCAGCCGCCTGCGGTTGATCATGCGTGCTACAAATTCTGCGCAACAGAGCGCGTGTTCTGCTCGCCCGGTGCCGCGACGGAATCGTTCCAGAGACGCCGGCGAGATGAAGCGGCCAAGGATGGCCGCGCAACACCGCAAAAGCTATCGGCGCAATCGAGGCGGCCGGGCCCAAGGTGAGGACCGGGCGCGCGACTCTCGCCGGTTGGATCCGCTTCACGTACTTGATTTTGCCAGCCGAGCGCGGCGACCAGGAGCTTTGATCCCCTGCTTAGCCGGGCCGTATGTTGACTCGCGATTTCAGGAGGCACGATCGGCCCTGCTGGAAAGGATGCGGCGAATCTTTTGCTATTAGCGATTTTTGGGGCCTGAACAATCGATCGCGGGGCAAATACGTGCGCCGCAGCACAAGTCCGCCGGCGATCAAAGAGAGCCCGAGCTGGTTCTGAGCGGCAAGAAGAAGGCCATGGAGGGTCTCAACGGCGCCCAGCCGGCGCGGTCGCGGAGCATGCACTCGACATCTTTACTGCGAGCGCACCAAATATGTGCGTGGCCGCGATTACCGGACAAGGATCGCCGATATAAAGCCTATTGGCTTTCTGTGTCTTGCCGGCCGAGCACCAGCAGAGAACCACAATCCGAGCGAGAGCATCCGCCGCGGTACGGCACACGAACATGCGAGCCAGGAACCGTTGTCGGCCACCAACCGTATTAGATTGTGCAAGCTGAGCAAGCGTGAGACGTTGGGATGACCGAAGAGCCACAATCAGTTGCCGAGATCATCGCGGCGTCAGAGTGCCGACAGTATTTGAGCCCGTCCCAAACAGGCAAAAACGATGCCGCCTGCTCGGCTTCGTCACCAGTCGCGATTGCGGCGAAATGACTGAGCTGAGATCGCACTCCGGTTAGTCTCTAAGCACGTCAGCTTGTCGACAGCTGATCCTAATAGAGTGAGACAGTGACACGATTGGATCGGCATTGCGAGCCGACTCAAACCACCGGAGAGTCGACATGGACCCTTTTAACCGCATCAACCCACTCGACCGTGACCACGCCGCGGCACCGCAACAGCAGCAAGCGGAGTTTGAGCCTTACTTGGATGAAGTGCCCCAGCTTGATACCTCGACAATCGCAGAGAATCCCGTTTTTCATGATCCCTACTACCCTCATCTGTCTGAAGAAGGCCTTAGACTGGCCCAGGCATTGGGACTTGAGCACCAGAGCACGGACCGTCCTCATCCCGAACACGCAGTCACCAGACGCGAGGACGCCGCTGCGCAGCATCGCGCGCCGCAGGGTGGGCCGGAGGAACTGACTGCGCAAGGTCACGATCAGGATCCGTGGCAAGAGCCGATACGCGAAGCGATCCTAGCATCGTCTCTCAACCGGCCAGCCCCGGGTGGTCTGGCACCGGATCCCGAAGAAGCCGTTCGTTACTTCAGCTGGAGCGGCGCCTACCGGCCGGCTGCAAACGAGCTAGCCTCGGTCGCTTCCAGCTCAGGTCACGAAGTCGTTGTGGATGAGGATTACACCGGCCAACCTACGAAGAGGCAGAGGACACTAAGCCTGGCGGAAGAAAATGCCACTGCGCGCCAGCGCACCGAGCCCGGCAATTCAACCGGTCGCGAGTTAATTGAAGACGCCGGCGCACCGCTTCTGGCCAGCAGCCGGTTCGTCCTTCCTGAGGAAGTCTACGATCAGGATCTGCTGTGGGCCATGGTGGATAACGCTCGCCCATCGTCATCTCTCGAACCAAACGAGGGTCATCACCAAGCCCTGGACTCAGAAGCGGCCGTTGGTCCGTTCAACGCGCAGCACGGCGACCAGCACGCGTCCGCTGCGCACGAGCGCAGCAACGTCCCGCCGAGCCAGGACAGCCGACCTACCAGTTTTATCGTTCACAATGACCGTTACACGGCGCTGTTCGTGCCTGCGGGGGCGATGAGGCGAAGCACCCCACTCAATCCGCCAGGCTCAACCATTCAATTCGGATCTCGACCGGAAAACGTTCTGCCGCCCAGCCTGCAGCCAACGGATCGAACCGCCCGATCGCTTTTTGGACGGTCGATTGAGCAAGCCGCTCCGGCGTCCTCCAGGGCTCAGAGGACGTACCCCGCGGCCCGCGAGATTTACGCTGCATCATTCTCCGTTCCCGAGACTTTTTTGCACGGCACCCAACCCGCGCCGGACACGATGCGGGCGAAACTCGGCCAGTGGGGCCTTCTGCCGGACGAAGCGCATCCGACAAAACAATACGACATTCATGGTGAGCGCTACACCGCCCTTTTCGGACCCGGAGGCTCCGATGACCTTCGGCTCATCCATCACCCACGAATGTAGACGCCGAGGGACATCTCAAACGCATGGAGCCCGTCCAGATAGTTCTGGAATTGGACTTGTTATTGGACCATAGCTTGCTCCGGCTGCTCCTGCGAGGTTGGCGCGGTTCTGGGCAGCACAGATGTCCGCTGCTCGCGTCGATGACTTGCCAGCATCATCGCTTAGCAACTCCTCGTTGGGCCGAACTTCTACCTCCGTTTTCTTGCTAACTACGGCGTGATCACGTTGATTGCCTCGAGGCGGTTGTGCAGCGAAATCGGCAGTCGAGTGCCGGCCTCCCGCGCACTTTGCCTGCAATATCTGCTCCACATCCACAGTTGCCTGGGCACGCACTGACGCATTCACCCGCGGGCGGCTCTTGAAGCTGCGATGAAGGGCTTGTCGGCGGCTTGCCGGGCCGCGAGAGCATCGAGCGCGCCGTCGCGCTGGTAACAGGTCATGATCGTGCGACACGAGCTCGCCGCTATAATCGACACGGATCTTTGCTCGGAATGCGACTGACTTGCAGCCCTCCCAGCTCACGGCCTTGTCGCTGGAGGCGATCCGCAGCAGGCGGCCCAATACGCCTGGAGAAGACATAAATTGTGATGGAGGCGCGGATAAACGAGCCTACCAATTCGTGCAGCAGATTTCGCAGCTCACGTCAGTTAGTTTGCTGGGTAGTAACTCCGGGAGACTTCTTCAATGCTGATCGTCGACACAATTTTGAAGCCAGACAGGTTTGGCGGTATTGGACTTTTCTCCGCGACTCGTTTGCCCAAAGGTTCGTTGATCTGGATTCACAACCCAATCGTTGACATCACGGTGACGCCTGAACAATACGAAGCCCTAGCTCCAACATTCCAAGCGCTACTTGATAAGCATGCCTATCCAAGAGACTACAAGGCTTACGATGGTGTTATCGAGTACAATGCTGACAATGCCCGCTTCATGAACCACAGCAGCCGCCCAAACACATACCAAGACGACCGCCGAGTTTTCACAGCCCGTGACGTACAACCCGGTGAAGAACTGACCTGCAATTACTTATTTTTCGATCCACGGTGTGACGTATCGTGGAATGAAGAACCATCCATGAATCTTGATGCCCCAACGGGCTAGGCGACGGTGGATTCAAGTTCGCGGTCTGACGACTTGATCCGTTGGCGAATTACGCCGGCAAGACTTTCGGCAACTCGTTGTGGCCATCGACCGACTCGGCCAATTTTCTAGCTGCCTTACCGAGCAAGAAGATTTGCGAGCGGAGCCTTGTTCGACAGACATCCCTTGGCGCGCAGAGCTCCTTGGCGCACCGTCGCGGGAGCGCTTTCGATGAGGTATCTCCTCGAGGCGGACTTCATTGCATCTCTAGAGCTTACCCAACGCCGGATCTCCGCGGATGTGCCCGTTCTCGCACTGACTTTTGAGTCTTGATCCTCGATATTTCCTGAGATGGCCCGGGCACCGATCCTGATATTACCTTTAGGATAGGCCGATTGTGCCGCTTGATGTCAGAGTAGCAGATGTGCTGTTACAAACGCACTTGATGAGGGCTTATCGCGGCTCGATCTTTGCGCCTCCGATTTAGCTTCGCGCAATGCAGAGAGCATCCGTCCCATCTGGTCACGATCCTACATACTGCCATATCAGGACCTGTTTAGATAAGAGATCAGCGACTATCGTGTGATCGATTTCGTCGGCCGAGGTCCATCCGATCTTGCCGATCAACTATCATTACGCGCTCAAGGATGCCGCGAGGGACGAAAGCCGCAAGACAATGGGCGCGTCGATCCTAAAGCGGTCCGAGCACGACTCCTAGCTTCCTGGCGTACTCACGCTCCCAAAAACTAGGGTCCAGACTCAATTGAGCCA
>NZ_AJQE01000287.1 GCF_000261685.1 Bradyrhizobium genomosp. I (2014)
TTCGCGCGGACCCGTTGGCTCGCAATGCGAAGGACGTAGCGGGCTAGCGCCTCAGAACTCCTTCAGCAGCCGCTCGAGATAGTCGAGCTCGATCTGCGGGCGCGAGGGATCGCCGAGACGACGGCGGAGCTCTTCGAGAATGCGGCGGACACGCTGGGTATCGATCTCGCCGGGAATCTTGACCGTGTAATCGTCGCCATATTCGCGCCCATGCAGCGGACGGCCGAGCGGATCGGTCTGGTTGCCGCCGCTCTGCTGACGGCCGGCGCGTTGGCCGGGGCCGTCGCCCTGCCCGTCACCATCGCCCTGCTGCATCGCCTCGGCCATCTTCTGCGCACCCTTGCGCATCGCGTCGAGCGCCTTGCCCTGCGACTCCACGGCGCCGTCGGCATTGCCCTCGCCGAGCTTTGATCCCGCATCGCCCATGGCACCGTCGGCAGCATCCAGACTGCCGTCGTCATCGCCCTGGTCGCCGTCCTGATCGCCGTTCTGGCCGGGCTGGCCCTGATCGCCTTGCTGGCCCTTCTGTCCCTGTTGGCCCTTCTGCCCCTTTTCTCCCTTCTGCGTGAGGCCGCGCTTGGCAAGCTCGTCCTGCAACTTCTTCAGGCGATCGCGCAGCCCCTGCTGGTCCTGCTGCAGCTCCGACATGGACTGATCGCCCTGCTGCTTGCCGCGCGAGCGGTCGCGCCGGGAATCCTGACCTTGCTTGAAGGTCTTGTCGCGCAATTGCTGCTGCTTGCGGATCATGTCGCCGAGTTCGTTGAGCGCCTGCTCCATGTCGCTCTCGCCGGACTGCCCTGGCTGCGCCATCTGCAGGCCTTCCAGCATCTGCTGGAGCTGGTCGAGCAACTGTTTGGCGGCATCCTTGTCGCCGGAGCGTGACAGGCGCTCCATCCGGTCGATCATGTTCTGCAGATCCTGCTGGCGCAGGATCTTGGTGTTCGGGTCGAGCGGCCGCGCCAGCTGCTGCGGATCATTGTTGTTGCGGAACTGCTCGGCGAGCTGGCGCATGAAATCGTTCAGCGCCTGACGCAGATCCTGCGTGAGCTTCTTGATCTCTTCGTCGCTCGCGCCGCGCTCCAGCGCCTGCTTCAGCGCGTCCTGGGCCGCGCGCAGCGCCTTCTCGACGTCGGAGATCTTGCCGTCCTCGATCGTCACCGCAAGCGCCCACAGGCTTGCCACGACCTCGCGCAGGGCATCATCGGTGCGCGCGGCCTCGAGCTGCCGGGCAACGCTGTGCAGGCCGAGATATTGTCCGGCCTCCGGCGTGAACATTTCGGGCGCGATCATCAGCGCGTCGAGCGCGGCATACACGTCGGAATTCTTGTTGGCGTCGAGCGCGAGAATGCGGCGCTGCTCGATCAGTGCACGTGCCAGCGGCTTGGTGAAGAGCCGTTCGGGCAGGCGCATGTTGAACGGTTCGCTTGCGGCCTCGTTGCCGGCCTCGTCCTTGGCCGTGAGGGTCAGCGTGACCTCGGCGCCGGCATAGGGATCCTCGCTGAGATCCTTCACCGACTGTCCGACGCCGTTGCGGGTCCGCGCATTCGGCAGCGCGAGCGGGAATTGCGGCGGCTGGAACAGCGGACGCGGAGCCGTCCTGGTGTCGCCATCGGCGGCAGCAGCCTTATCGCCGGCAGCAGCCTTGGCCCCGTCCCTGGTCGCGTCCCTGGCGCCGTCCCGGGCATCGATCGAACGCGGGGCGAATTTCGCCTCGGCGCCAGTGACGCCGTAATCGTCCTCGATCTTGTAGGAGAGCTGGAGCGCGCCGCGCGCCTGGCGCTCCGGGTCCTTGGCCAGTGCGATCGTGGGCGCACGGTCCGGCGTTGCTGCAAACGCCCATTGCGGCTGGCCGGAGGGCGCACGGACGTGCGCCGTGCCGTCGCCGGAGATGGCAAAATGCTTTTCGTTGGTTCCCTTGGGGCCGGCTTCAGTGGGGGCGACCTCCTTGAGGCCGCCGGAGACGGCGACATCCAGGCTGCCGCCGGAGGAGCGCACGATCAGGGTCGAGCCGACGGGAACGGCCAGCGGGCCGCCGGCGGGCAACGCCGCAGCCTCCTTGTTGGCGGCCGACAGGATGACCGGCGGCTTGCCGGTGTAGAGCGGCGGCGTGATCCAGGCATCGACGCGAACATTGGTCGGCGCCAGCACCCCGTTCCAGTCGAAGGCGGCGCCAAGCCGCATCGCGCGCTCGTCACCGGCGGCGAAGAAGGTCGCGACCAGCATCACCATGACCAGCGCGCGCAGCGCCCAGGGGTCGTGAAGCGCGAGCCGCGGATGCGGCAGACCGGCGCGGATGCGCTTGATGGAAGCGAGCGTACGCTCGCGCTGCGCCTGCCACAGCGCCTGCGCGACCGGGTCCTGCGAGGTCAGCGTGTCAGTGAGCGTGGTGGCCGGGCGGTGACGGATGCCGGAGCCACGGTCGAGCCGTGCGAGCGCCTCCTCGCGGCTCGGCCAGCGGAAGCGAATCAACGGGAACAGGGCAATGACCGCCGTCGCGGCGAAGAGAACAAGGCCGATGGCCCGGGCGACGAACGGCAGCGCCAGCCAGAGGCCGGCCCAGGACACCACCAGGAACAAGCCGAGGACGGTCAGAAGGCGCGCCGCATTGGGCCAGGCACGCTCCCACGCGATGGCATAAGTGGCCCGATCCAGGGCCTGCGCCAGCTTCAGCCGCGACAGAGCGTCACTGTTGCGGATCGGGTCTGACGGGTCGGGGGTGACGCCGTTCAATCAGCTCTCCAGGTTGCCCGGTAGAGGAGACCCTATCACAACGGCAGCACTGAGGCATCCGTTCCTGTACGGGAGCGCCCCCTTTTCCCGCATAACACGAGGACGTGACTGGCCCGGTGCAACCCCGTAATTTTCGCGCGCCATCCCTGAGGGAAACGAAGGATACGCCATGGACAAGAAGATGCACGACAAGGGCCTGGAAGTCCGCAAAGCGGTGCTGGGCGAGGCCTATGTCGACAACGCCCTGAAGAATGTCGACGATTTCAACCGTCCGTTCCAGGAGATGCTCAACGAATATTGCTGGGGCACGGTGTGGGGCCGCGAGGAGCTGCCGCGCAAGACCCGCAGCATGCTCAACATCGCCATGATCGCGATCCTCAACCGCCAGCACGAGTTTCGCGCGCACCTGAAGGGTGCGCTGACCAATGGCGTGACACGCGACGAGATCCGCGAGATCCTGATGCAGGTCGCGATCTACGGCGGCATGCCCGCCGCGGTCGACAGTTTCCGCATCGCGCGCGAGGTGTTCGCGGAGATCGACGGGAAGGCGTGAGACTAACAAACAAGATCCACAACAGGCATCCAACGTACTGCTCCGTCATTGCGAGCGCAGCGAAGCAATCCAGAATCTTTCCGCGCAAACAGCCTGGATTGCTTCGTCGCTGCGCTCCTCGCAATGACGACGGGAGGAAACACCATGGACATCGGATTCATCGGGCTCGGAAACATGGGCTTCCCGATGGCGCGGCGGCTGATCGAGGCGGGACACAAGCTCGTCGTGTTCGACATGCGCAAGGAGGTCACAGGCAAGCTGGTGGCGCTCGGCGCAACGGAAGCGACATCGCCGAAGGACGTCGCCGATCAGGTCGAGACCGTGATGGCGAGCCTGCCCTCGCTGCAGGCTTCGCTCGACGTCGCAACCGGAGCGAACGGCGTGATCGAGGGCAGCCGCGCAAAACGCTTCGTCGATCTCTCGACCGTCGGCTCGACGGTGGCCGTGAAGATTCACGGCCTCCTCGCCAAACGCAACATCGTGCAGATCGACTGCCCCGTCTCCGGCGGCGTCGGCGGCGCCGAGAAGGGCACGCTGGCGGTGATGGTGTCGGGGCCGCAGGCGGAGTTCGAACTGCTCAGGCCCGTGCTCGACGTCATCGGAAAGGTGTTCTTCATCGGCGAGAAGCCCGGCGCGGCGCAGACCATGAAGCTCGCCAACAATTTCCTGTCGGCGACCGCGATCGTCGCGACGTCGGAGGCCGTGGTGATGGGCGTGAAAGCCGGGCTCGATCCCGCCGTGATGATCGACGTCATCAATGCCGGCTCCGGCATGAACACCGCGAGCCGCGACAAGTTTCCGCGCTCGGTGCTGCCGCGCAGCTTCGATTTCGGCTTCGCCACGGGGCTGATGGTGAAGGACGTGAGGCTGGCGCTGGAGGAGATGAAGCAGCTCGGCCTGTCGATGGAGGTCGCGGATGCGGTCGGACGATTGTGGGAAACGGTGATCAGCGCGGAAGGCGCCGAGTCCGATTTCACCGCGGCGATCAAGCCGATTGAGAGGAAGGCGGGAGTTGTGGTCGGCGGCGGAGTGACGGGGAAGTAGCCGTCCCAATCTCCACTGTCGTCCCGGACAAGCGCAGCGTAGCGAAGCGCAGATCCGGGACCTACCACAGGGCGGTGTTTAGCGAGGACCGTAGTTACAGCTCAGCCAAACAACTACGCTGCGGGATTATGGGTTCCTGCGTCCGCAGGGACGACACTGAAATTGTTGAAGCGCTTGTGCCGCCCCTCAACGCTTCACAGCCACGGCGCCGGCTTGTCCATCGCGATGAGCTGCTCGACCTCCACGCGCGGGCGCACCACGGCGTACTGGTCGTCCTTCACCAGCACCTCCGGCACCAGCGGCCGCGTGTTGTAGGTGCCGGCCTGCACCGCGCCGTAGGCGCCTGCGGTCATGATGGCGAGGAGATCTCCGGGCTTTGGCGTCGGCAGCGTGCGGTCGAGCGCGAGATAGTCGCCGGTCTCGCAGACCGGGCCGACGACGTCGGCCATGATCGTCGCCGCGTCCTTGGCCGGCCGCTTCACCGGCAGGATGTCGTGATGGGCCTCATACAGCGTCGGGCGGATCAAATCGTTCATGGCGGCGTCGATGATGACGAAGTTCTTGCCGTCGCCATGCTTCACATAGATCACCTTGGCGACCAGGATGCCGGCATTGCCGACGATCATGCGGCCCGGCTCGAACATCAGCGTGCAGCCGAGATTGTGGCTGACGCGCTTGACCATGGCGGCATAGGCGTCGGGCGCCGGCGGCGCCTCGCCGTCCATGTCATAGGGAATGCCGAGGCCGCCGCCGAAATCGACGTGGCTGATGTTGTGGCCGTCGGCGCGCAGCGTCTGCACGAATTCGGAGAGGATGCGGAACGCGGTCTCCATGTTGGAGAGGTCGGTGATCTGGCTGCCGATATGCACGTCGGCGCCGGTCACCTCGATGCCGGGGAGCCTGGCAGCGCGGGCGTAGACCTCGCGCGCGTGCGCGATCGGGATGCCGAACTTGTTCTCGGACTTGCCGGTCGAGATCTTGGCATGGGTGCCGGCATCGACGTCCGGATTGACACGGAGCGAGATCCGCGCGGTCTTGCCCATCTCGGTCGCAAGGCGCGAGAGCAATTCGAGCTCGGGCTCGGATTCGACGTTGAGGCAGAGGATGTCGGCGGCCAGCGCTGCGCGCAGCTCCTCTTCCGTCTTGCCGACGCCGGAGAACACGACCTTGCTGGCCGGGAAGCCGGCGACCAACGCACGCTTCAATTCACCGCCGGAGACGACGTCGGCGCCGGCGCCGAGCCTTGCCAGCGTGCGCAGCACCGACTGGTTGGAGTTCGCCTTCATGGCGTAGCAGACCAGCGCCTTCTCGCCGGCGAAGGCATCGGCGAAGACGCGGTAGTGCCGCTCCAGCGTCGCGGTCGAATAGCAATAGAACGGCGTGCCGACGGCGGCGGCCAACTCGGACAGGTTCACCGCTTCGGCGTGCAGCACGCCGTTGCGATAGTCGAAATGGTTCATGGCGCATGCTCGGTTGTCCCGGCTTAATTTTTGCCGGGAGGTTCGTCCAGGAGCGGGTCGAGAATGAACGGTTTCTTCCTGCCCTTGGCCGCCGCGGGCGCGGGCGCGGCATCCGCACCGTGGGTGGGGTTGAACACGCTCGGCGTCCTCTGAGCTTCGGTCTCGGTGTCAACAGGTGCGGCACCGCCGGCCGTGGACGCGTTGGAGGCGGTCGGCGGCAAGTCCAGCGGACCCTTGCGGCCACAGCCGGCGAGCGCCAGCGCCGTCAGGCTCAAGACAATGATGGCCCACCCCGAGCCGGCCGGGCGAAACTTTGACGTCACGACGAGATCCCCACTACGCGGGGCGCACAATACAGAGATTGGCGCGCTCTGGCGAGAGCCGGATGACCATGAAACATCAGCGATATTTTGCCCTCAGCCCGATTTTCGCTCTTTTTCCAGCCGCTTCGCCCAGGCCTTGGCCTGGGATGCGACGTTCTTCGGCGCGGTGCCGCCAAAGCTGGTGCGGCTCTTCACCGACGATTCGACCGAGAGCACGCCGAGCACGTCCTTGGTGATTTTTGGCTCGATCGCCTGCATCTCGTTCAACGGCAGTTCGTGCAGCGCGACGCCCCCCTCGGCCGCCTTGGCGACGATGCGGCCGGTGACGTGATGGGCCTCGCGGAACGGCATTTTCAAGGTCCGCACCAGCCAGTCGGCGAGATCGGTCGCAGTGGCGTAACCCTCGCCCGCGGCCGCCTTCATCTTCGCTTCATCCGGCACGAGGTCGCGGACCATGCCGGTCATGGCGCGGATCGCCAGCGACAGCGCTGCGAAGCCCTCCATGGCACCCTGCTTGTCCTCCTGCATGTCCTTTTGATAGGCGAGCGGCAGGCCCTTCATCACGATCAAGAGACCGTTGAGCGCGCCGATGACGCGGCCGGTCTTGGCGCGCACCAGCTCGGCAGCGTCCGGATTGCGCTTCTGCGGCATGATCGAGGAGCCGGTGGTGAATTTGTCGCTGAGGCGGATCAGGCCGACCAGCGGCGAGGTCCAGATCACGATCTCCTCGGCGAAGCGCGACATGTGCACGGCGCAGATCGAGGCCGCCGACAGCGTCTCCAGCACGAAGTCGCGATCGGAGACCGCGTCGAGCGAGTTCGCCATCGGACGATCGAACAGGAGCGCCTTCGCGGTGGCGTGGCGGTCGATCGGGAACGAGGTGCCGGCGAGCGCGGCAGCGCCGAGCGGGGATTCATTGAGCCGCCTGCGCGCATCCTGGAAGCGGCCGCGGTCGCGCGCGGCCATCTCGACATAGGCGAGCAGATGATGGCCGAAGGTGACGGGCTGCGCGGTCTGCAGATGCGTGAAGCCGGGCATCACGGTGCCGGAATGCTCCAGCGCGCGCTCGACCAGCGCCTGCTGGAACGCGGCGAGCGTAGCATCGGTCTCGTCGATGACGTCGCGGACGAACAGGCGGAAATCGGTCGCGACCTGGTCGTTGCGCGAGCGCGCGGTGTGCAGGCGGCCGGCGGCGGGGCCGATCAGCTCCGACAGGCGGCTCTCGACATTCATATGGATGTCCTCGAGCGCGCGCTTGAACGTGAAGCCGCCCTTGCCGATCTCTGACAAAATCGTGTCTAGACCCTTGCCGATATTTTTCGCATCAGAACCCGTGATGATGCCTTGGCTGGCGAGCATCGCGGCGTGGGCCTTGGACGCGGCAATGTCCTGGGCGAAGAGGTGGCGATCGACGTCGATGGAGACGTTGATCTCTTCCATGATCTCGTCGGGACGTTCCGAGAACCGGCCGCCCCACATCTTGTTGCTCATGATCCCCTGCTCACGCCTTGCTGTCGCCAACCACGTTTGCTGGCTGCCGCCAGCCGTATTAAGAGGCCCCTGATAGCCATATCTGCGACCGGATGACAAACGATATGCTCGACAAGAAGCCCTCCGCCACGCGCCGCATCCCCCTCGTCATCGCCACCGTGGCGATCGGGGGGCTGGCCGGCTTTGCCGCCCTGTACGGGCTGGGCTTGAGCCGGACTCCCGGCGGCGATCCGGTGTGCCGGACAGCGGTGGCGACGGCACAGAAGATCGCTCCGCTCGCCCATGGCGAGGTGGCCGCGCTGACCATGGCGAGCGCCCCGCTGAAGCTGCCCGATCTCGCCTTCGAGGACGCTGACGGCAAGCCGAAAAAGCTGTCCGACTTCCGCGGCAAGACGCTGCTGGTGAACCTCTGGGCCACCTGGTGCGTGCCCTGCCGCAAGGAAATGCCGGCGCTGGACGAACTCCAGGGCAAGCTGGCGGGCCCGAATTTCGAAGTGGTGGCGATCAATATCGACACCCGCGACCCAGAGAAGCCCAAAACCTTCCTGAAAGAGGCCAACCTGACCCGCCTCGGCTATTTCAACGATCAGAAAGCCAAGGTTTTTCAGGATCTTAAGGCCATAGGCCGGGCGCTTGGCATGCCGACCTCGGTGCTGGTCGACCCCCAAGGCTGCGAGATTGCGACGATCGCGGGGCCGGCGGAATGGGCGAGCGAGGATGCGCTCAAGCTGATCCGGGCAGCAACGGGCAAGGCCGCCGCAGCGCTTTAGATATGTTCAGGCGGTGACGTTGAGATTGCCGCCGACGCCGGGGCCGACATTGGCGAGCGAGGGCTGGCCGGCGCCGAGCAGCGTCAGGACGGTGGATTTTTCCATATCCATGTTCTGCTTGGTCAGCGTCGCCGCAATATTCGACTGCAGCGCGCCTTGCTGAGCGGCCAGCATGGTGCTGACCATTGCCATCATGTCCATTACGCGAACCCTCGTACCGGGCGTAACCTAGGCGCGAGAGGTTAATGGGGCATGAAATATCGCAGATGTCGTAGGGTGGGGTAGCCGAAGGCGTAACCCACCGCTGTTCGCATCAGCGGAGACAGAAGTGGTGGGTTACGCTGCGCTAACCCACCCTACGGCACCCCGGCCTTACCGCGTCGGAACCGGCTTGGCGCCGCGATAGTCGTAGAAGCCGCGCTGGGTCTTGCGGCCGAGCCAGCCGGCCTCGACGTATTTCACCAGCAGCGGGCAGGGGCGGTACTTGGAGTCGGCCAGCCCCTCGTGCAGCACCTGCATGATGGAGAGGCAGGTATCGAGACCGATGAAATCGGCAAGCTCGAGCGGCCCCATCGGATGGTGGGCCCCGAGCTTCATCGCGGCGTCGATCGCCTCGACATTGCCGACTCCTTCATACAGCGTGTAGATCGCCTCGTTGATCATCGGCAGCAGGATGCGGTTGACGATGAAGGCCGGGAAATCCTCGGATACCGCGACCTGCTTGCCGAGCCTGGCGACGAATTCCTTGGACGCCTCGAAGGTCGCATCGTCGGTGGCGATGCCGCGGATCAGCTCGACCAGCTCCATCAGCGGCACCGGGTTCATGAAGTGAATGCCGATGAAGCGCTCCGGGCGGTCGGTGGCGGCGGCCAGCCGCGTGATCGAGATCGAGGACGTGTCGGAGGCGACGATCGCCTCCGGCTTCAAGACTGCGCAGAGCTCGTGGAAGATCTTGCGCTTGACCTCTTCCTTCTCGACCGCGGTCTCGATCACGAGGTCGCAATCGGCGAGGTCGTCGAGTTTTTCGGCGGGCGTTATGCGCGCCATCGCCTTGGCCTTGTCGTCCTCGGTGACGGCCTTCTTGGAGACTTGGCGCGCCAGATTGCCGTTGATGGTGGCCATGCCCGACTTGAGGCGATCGGCCGAAACGTCGTTGAGCATCACGTCGAAGCCGGCGAGCGCCGCGACATGCGCGATGCCATTGCCCATCTGACCCGCGCCGATCACGCCGACCTTCTTGATCACTGCCGCCATCATGTCATCCACCGGAACGGCGCGCGACGAGCGCGCCCTGCCTATCCCCTTGAGCCGGGAGGTCCGATTTAATCAGAACCTTGGCTCGAAACCTAGATTGGATCGCTTCGAAGGCGCGCCCGACGCCAAAGAAACGCCTCGGAAATGCAACACCGGCCGGAGTTTATACCTCCGGCCGGTGTTTTGGACGCCTTTACTTGCCGAGCTTGCCCAGTTCGGCCGTCAGCTCCGGAACCGCCTGGTAGAGATCGGCGACCAGGCCGTAATCGGCAACCTGGAAGATCGGCGCGTCCTCGTCCTTGTTGATCGCGACGATCACCTTGGAGTCCTTCATGCCGGCCAGGTGCTGGATGGCGCCGGAAATGCCGACCGCGACATAGAGCTCGGGTGCCACGACCTTGCCGGTCTGCCCGACCTGCCAGTCGTTCGGCGCATAGCCGGCATCGACCGCCGCGCGGGAGGCACCGACACCGGCGCCGAGCTTGTCGGCGAGCGGCTCGATGTACTTGGCGAAGTTCTCGCGGCTCTGCATGGCCCGGCCACCGGAGACGATGATCTTGGCCGAGGTCAGTTCGGGGCGATCGCTCTTGGCAACCTCCTCGCCGACGAAGGTCGACAGGCCGGGATCGGCGGGCC